>NZ_JABBWW010000008.1:0-328786 GCF_014161385.1 Microbispora sp. H10670
TCCCTGGAGAAGGACATCCGGGACTGGATCGCCCAGTGGAACGACAACCCCCGGCCGTTCGTATGGAAGAAGACCGCAGAGGAGATCCTCGAATCCCTCGCACGATATTGCCGACGAATTTCAGGCGTATGGCACTAGCTCTTGAGGCACAGCACGTAGATGGTGCCGCTGACGTTCTTGCCGTAGAGCTTCCAGCCGACCGCCTTGCCGTCGTCGTTCAGGTACGGCGCGTTGGTGGTGATGAAGGGCTGGCCCGAGCCACCGGCGACGAAGCCGCCTCCCGTCGCGACGGTTCCGCTCGGGCACATGACGGAGTCGCTGCCACCGGCGGCCGGCAGGTAGAGGGAGTCGGACTTGGTGACGACAGTGGCGGAACCTCCCTCGCCCGCGGGGCCCGCGGGGCCTGCCGGACCCGCCGGGCCCGCGGGACCACGCGCGCCCGTGTCGCCCTTGTCACCCTTCGGACCGGTGTCCCCCTTGGGGCCCTGCGGCCCGGTGACGCCGTTCCTGCCGTCGTCGCCCTTCGGGCCCTGCGGACCGGCCGGACCGCGCTCGCCCTGCGGCCCCTGCTTGCCGTCGTCGCCCTTGGGACCCTGCGCGCCGGTCTCGCCCTTCGGGCCCTGGGCGCCCGTATCGCCCTTGGGGCCCTGAAGGCCGCGCGGGCCCTGCAGACCGCGCGGGCCCTGGGGACCCTGCGCACCCGTGCCGCCGATCCCCGCCGGACCCTGCGGCCCCTGCGGACCCGCCTGGTTCCACGACACCTTGTACTCGGTCGCCTTACACCTGGTCGTCACCCCGACCAGACGCATGTACCGCGTCGACTTGTTCACACACGCGTAGTACGCGCCACCACTCGCCGACGAGGCCGTCGCCGCCCCACCCAGAACCAGAACCGACCCCACCAGAGCACCAGCCGTCACAAGGCCGATGGTCCGACCGCCCGGCAACTTGATAGCCACGGGACTTCCCTTTCTGCGGCACGCGGAGCGTGAAGATCACATTTGTACGCGCGTATCACACGTGCCGGAAGGTGCTTTGGTTGACGTCCGAAACATCACGGATGTGCAACTTCGACCACAGCGCCTACGACGCCGCGTCGCCCGTCGCACCGCCCCGTGACTTCCTCGCGGCCATGGTCTCGACGCCGCCCATCAGGAGGTCCAGGCCGAACGTGTAGTAGGCCTCCACGTCGGCCTCGTTCTCCATCAGCTTCGCGAACTCCACCATGCGGGGGAACTCGTCGGCCGGCAGCCGTTCCAGGGCGAGCCGCTTCTGCCGCCGCCACTCGGCCGCCTGCGCGGCCGTGAGCGTCCGGGGGCATCCCGGCTCGCCGCCGACGAGGGCGATCGCGCCCTGCAGGAGGTAGTGGGACACGGCCCAGCCCTCCGAGAGCGTGAAACCCGCCAGCGACAGCAGGTCGAGCGCGGCCTCGGTCGCGCGGGTGAAGCTGGGCACCTCCTCCTCCTTGACCAGCGCGAACAGCTGCGGCATGAACCGGTGCCGCCGCATCACGCCCACCAGCGCCTCGACCATCGCGCGCAGCCGGAGGTTCCACGGCGCGGCGGGGTCGAACTCGGGCGTGACCTCGGCCAGGAGGTGGTCGGAGAGGCAGGCGAGCAACTGGTCCTTGTTCTTGACGTGCCAGTACAGCGCCATCGGCGTGACGCCCAGCTCCTGGGCCAGCCGCCGCACCGTGACGGCGTCGAGGCTCTCGGAGTCGGCCACCTCGACGGCCTTCTCCACCAGCGCCCGGCGGCTCAACCGCTCCGTGTCAGCCATGGTCCGCTCCCTCGCTACCTCCGCACTTGACAACTATACGACGTACAAGTTCTCCTATGCACTGTACATGTACGCCGTACATGTACTCCGTACAAGAGGAGGACTCATGTCTGGACGGTGGTGGGCGCTCGTCGCGGTGGCGCTTGCGACATTCATGACGTATTTGGACAACAACGTCGTCAACGTGGCGTTGCCCACGATCCAGCGCGACCTCGCGCTCACGATCTCCGGCCTGGAGTGGATCGTGAGTGCGTACATCCTGGTTTTCGCGGGACTGCTGCTCGCCGGGGGACGCCTCGCTGACGTCTTCGGTCCCCGGGCCGCCTTCTTCACCGGCTTGACGGTCTTCACGCTCGCCTCGGTGGCGGCGGGCCTGGCCTGGAACCAGGAGACGCTGATCGGCGCGCGGGCCCTGCAGGGGCTCGGCGCGGCGCTGGTGACTCCGGCAACGCTGGCCTTGCTGCCGCGGATCTTCCCCGACCCGCGTGAGCGGGCGACGGCCGTCGGCGTCTGGAGCGCCGTCGGCGCCCTGGCCCTCGCGATCGGCCCGCTCACCGGTGGTTTCCTCAGCGAGAACGCCCACTGGGGCTGGATCTTCCTGATCAACGCGCCGATCGGCGTGGTGGCGGCCGTGATCGGCGCGCGGGCGATCCGGGTGGAGCGGGTCACGCCTGAGCAGGTCGCCACCGGGCAGGCCACGGTCGCTTCCGGGCGGGGCGCGACCGGGCGGCTCTCCCTCGACCTGCCGGGCCTGGCCACCTCCGCCGTCTCGCTGTTCGCCCTCACCTACGCGCTGATCGAGGGCGCGTCCCGCGGGTGGACCTCCGGCCCGATCCTCGGCGCGTTCGCCGTCGCCGCGGTGGCCGCCGTCGCCTTCCTCGTGGTCGAGTCCCGTACGGCACAGCCGATGATCGACCTGACCCTGTTCAGGGAGCGGGTCTTCAGCGGCGGGCTGCTGGCGATGGGGCTGTGGGCGTTCGGGGTGTTCGGCATCTACTTCTTCACGGCGATCTATCTGCAGAGCGCGCTCGGGTTCTCCCCGATCGAGGCCGGTGCGGGCTTCGTGCCGATGGCGCTGCTCATGGCGGTGTCGGCGACCGTCGCGCCCCGGCTCGCCGAGCGTTTCGGCAGCGGGCCGACCGTCGCGGCCGGTCTCGGCCTGATGGCGGTGGCCGTCGCCGGGCTGTCCAGCGCGGGCGAGGGCTCCCACTACGGCGATCTGCTCCCCTGGTTCCTCGTGTACGGCCTGGGCGGCGGCCTGCTCGTCCCGCTGACGAACGTCGTGCTGAACGCCATGCCCCCCGCCCGTGCGGGGGTGGCCTCGGGTGTGCTCAACGTCTCCCGCGAGGTCTTCGGCCTGCTCGGGGTCACGATCCTGGGCGCCGTCCTGAGCGCCAGGCAGAGCGCGCTCACCGGCCCTCCGCTGCACACCTTCCTGGAGGCGTACCGGTTCACGCTGCTCATCGCGGGGGCGATCGTGCTGGTCGGCGTGCCGGTGAGCCTCTACTCGCTGCGCCGCACCCGCACCGCCGCGTCCGTGCCCGCCGAATCGGCCGTGCCCGAGCCCGTCGCCTGACTCTCCGGACGGCCGGACGGCCGGGCGCCGGTCGCGCCCGCACCTCGCGCTCCCGCGCCGTCGGCACCGCCCGCGTCCTGCCGCCGCGCAGGCCGGCGGGCCGGCTGACGGTGCAGGGCGACAGGGTGCAGGGCGGCGACGGTTCAGGACGACAGGGCGAGGCCGGGGAGCGGGATGGCGGGCAGTAGGGCGCCGGCCCGCTTGATCGTGCGGATCACCGGAGCGGTCTCCACCTCGAGCACCCCGCTCAAAGGCGCCACCCGTTCGGTCAGGTAGCGGTAGAGGGCCCGAGTGTCGCGGCAGGTCACCCCGGCCATGAGGTTGGCCGGGCCGGTGGTGGCCGCCACCACGTCGGCCTCGGCGTGACCGGCCATGGCCGCGCCGACGGCGGTCAGGGCCCGTGGCTCGACCTTCATCCACAACCATGCCTCGGCGTGGTAGCCGAGCACCTGTGCGGGGATCTCCACGTCGAGACGCAGGGCCCCGGCGGCGCGCAGTTGCTCGAGTCGCCGGCGGGCGGTGGTCTGCGAGCATCCTGCGGCCGCGGCCAGTTCACCGAGGCCGGCCCGGCCGTCCTGGGCCAGCACCCGCAGCAGGGCGTGGTCCTCGCCGCTCAGGGTGATCTCGTGCTCGTCGTCCAGGGGATCCGGGCGCAGGCGGGCGGCCTGCTCCTCGGAGAGCGCGGCCGTCCGGCTGCGCCACCCGGCGAACATGTGCAGCGTGGCGTGAGCCGACATCGAGGCGATGCGCGGAGTTCTGGGAAGCCTCTTCAACAGCAGGTCGTCCCCCTCCTCACCGGCCTGGACCCCGCAGGCGATCTCGGTGCCGCCGGACAGCAGCCGTACCCAGACGGTGTCCTCGCGCCGGGCCAGCGCCTCGGCCACCGGCCCGGCGGCGTCCGGCGTGCACACCAGACGCACCGCCCAGGAGACCTGCCCGAAGCGGGTGCCGTCCAGCATGCCGACCACCCGCAGGAGTCTCTGAGAGCGCAGCCTGCGGTAGCGGCGCCCGATGGTGTGCTCGGAGGTGCCGATGACCTCGGCGACCCGGCGGAAGGGCACCCGGCCGTCGATCTGGAGCGCGTGCACGAGAGCGCGGTCAATGTCGTCCAGCACGCCAGTTTTCGCCATATTGCATGGTTTCCTGCGATTTGCCGCCACGTACAGGCCGTTGAGCTGCGGGCCCGGCCGTGCCGCGGCGATCGTGGACGCATGAGCACCTATCTGGTTTCCGGCGCCACAGGGAACGCCGGAAGGCGATTCGTGGAGCGGCTCGTCGGGGCGGACTCCGCCATGGAACGCCTTGCTCCGGCCATGCCGCTGTCGCGATGGGCCGCTGAGCGCGCGGCCGGCTTCGGCGGTGGGCCGCGATGAGAGTGATCGTCGTCGGAGCCGGCCTGGGCGGCCTGGCCCTGGCCAACGGACTGCGTGGGCGCGGCATCGACGTGGCCGTCTACGAGCGTGATCCCTCGCCCGTGGTCCGCGGCCAGGGCTACCGTCTGCATCTGGGCGACCTGGGCATCGACGCGCTGACATCGGTGCTCGCGCCCGCGCGGGCGTCCGCGTTCCTGGCCGGCGCTCACGCGCCCAAGGCCCGGTTCGTGCGTTTCGATACGGCACTCCACGTTGTGGAAGAGCATGATTTCGGCGGCCGGCACCTGTCGGTCGACCGGCAGGAGTTACGCGACGTCCTGCTGACGGATGTGAACGACATGATCAGCTATGGCAGGCGCCTCACCGCCTTCCGGAACGAGGCCGAACGGGTGACCGCGTACTTCGACGACGGCACCACGGCCGGCGGCGAGGTGCTGGTGGGCGCCGACGGCGTCAACTCCACGGTCCGCAGGCAGTACCTGCCGCACGCCCGCGTCGTCGGCACCGGCCTCGCACAGCTCTACGGCAAGACCTCCCGCAGCCTGACCGAGGACCTGGACAACGTGTTCAGCGCGGTCACCGGACCCGGCCACCGCGTGGTGGGCGTCGCCCGCACCCGCGATTACGCCACCTGCTCGTTCAGCGCCCGGATCGACGAACTGCCGCCCGATCTCCACCGCATGACCCAGCAGCAGCTCAAGTCCCTGGTCATGGAGATGACACACGGCTGGCACCCCCGCGTCCGGCAGATGCTCGAAGACTGGCGGGAGATCGTCCCGCTGGCGCTGCGCACCAGCATCCCCGTCGACCCCTGGTGCACCACCCGCGTCACGCTGCTCGGCGACGCGGCCCACGCGATGAGCCCGGCGGCGGGGGCCGGGGCCAACCTCGCCCTCCAGGACGCCGCGCGGCTCACCGCCGCTCTCGCCTGCGGCGGCCCGCCGATCCCGGGGCTGCGTTCCTACGAGCGCGAGATGATCGACTCGGGCTTCGCCGCGGTACGCGCCTCGGCCGCCAACGGCACTCGGATCCTCGGTCAGGACCCGCTCCCGGACCGCCAGGAGGATCGACGCACCGTCCCCCGAAGTTCATAGCCCCAGCCGGACGGCCGGGCGCCGGGCAGGGCGAGCCGCGCGGCACGGACCGCGGCGCGGACGCGACCCGACGGGGAGCCGGGCCGCGGGCCGGGATCCGGGACAATGGGCCGGTGCCGGCACGCAGACTCGACCCCGAAAAGATCAGAGAGGCGCTCGACGCCCAGCTCGCCGATCTCGGACGGCCGCCGTACGACGGCCCCGCGACCAGGGCGGCCGGCGCGTGTGTGGGGGCCGTGCTGGACGCCTTCGAGGCCGGGCGGGCGCCGGTCAGGACCGCCGCCCGCGCCGCCGTACGGCACCTGCTGGAGGAACTGGCCGCGCGGGCGCCGGGGCGGTCGGTGGAGGTGCGGGTCCCGCCGTACGCGGCCGTGCAGTGCGTGGAAGGGCCCCGGCACACCCGGGGCACTCCGCCCAACGTGATCGAGACCGATCCGCGCACCTGGCTCGAACTGGCCACCGGCCGCCTGTCCTGGGCCGACGCGACGGACGCCGGGAAGATCGCGGCCAGCGGCGCCAGAGCCGACCTGTCCTGGCTCCTGCCGCTGGCATGACCTCGCGCTCCGGCGCCCTGGCATGGCCTTACGCCAGGACGCCCCGCCGCCACCGGCCTGTCATGCGGCGACCCCGAGGCGCGCGGTGACCGGCGCGCCGGGGTCACCGCGGCCGGCCGAGCCTGTCGTCCACGCAGCGCCGCGCGTCCTCCTGGGTGGGATAGAGCCGGGAGTCGAAGCACTCGCCGAGGCGCCTGCTCTGGAACCAGTTGTAGAGCACCACGCCGAGGATCAGGGCGAGGACCAGGGTCAGCGCGTTCAGCACGACCCCGGCGGTGGCTCTGCGCCTGTTGGAGTTCCTGGCGATCGCCACGATGCCGAGGACCAGTCCGACGACGGCCAGGACCGTCCCGACGCCGCAGAACAGCAGCAGGACGAGCGAACAGATCCCGAGCACCAGCGCCGCCGTACCGAGGCCGCCACCGGGTCCACCGGGCCCACCGCTGGGCCCACCGCCCGGCCCTCCGGGTCCCCAGGGCCCGCCGGGACCGTCCGGCCCCCAGGGCGGCGGCGGCAACGGCCCGCCGTACGGTGGCCTGCCCGGAGGCCCACCGGTAGGGGGCTCGCCATAGGGCGGCCCGCCGTGAGGAGGCCCGCCCGGAGGTCCCCCGTACGGGGGCCCGCCGTACGGCCCGCGCGGGGGCCCGGGGTCGCCGGGTCTCGCCACGATGATCCCTCCCGTACGTGATTCTGGCCTCTGCCGCGGCCCTCAGGCTCTCCCGGAATCACCGTGTGAGCAGGGACGACACGGCAAAGAGCGGTTGAGGGTTACGGCGGCCGAAGGGCATGCGCCGGTTTGAGCAGCGTCAATGCCTGAATAGACTCGACTGTGTGTTGAAGGGCGACGGCCGGCTGGGCCATGACCTCGACCCCCAGGACCGCGCTCCGAAGGACGCCTGTGGCGTCTTCGGCGTATGGGCGCCTGGGGAGGACGTCTCCAAACTCACCTACTACGGCCTCTACGCGCTGCAGCACCGTGGACAGGAGTCCGCGGGCATCGCGGTCAGCGAGGGCAGCCGAATCCTCGTCTACAAGGACATGGGCCTGGTGGCCCAGGTCTTCGACGAGTCGATCCTCGGCACCCTGCGCGGGCACCTGTCCATCGGGCACTGCCGTTACTCCACGACGGGATCGAGCGTCTGGGAGAACGCGCAGCCGACACTGAACTCCACCGACGGCGGCGGGCTGGCGCTCGCCCACAACGGCAATCTGATCAACACCGCGCAGCTCGCCGAACGGCTCACGTCCGGTGCGATGCGGGCCACCACCGACACCGAGGTGCTCACCGCGCTGCTCGCGCAGGACGCCTCGCGCCCCGTGGACGACGTCGCGGCCGAACTGCTGCCGGAGGTCAAGGGCGCCTACTCGCTCGTCTGGATGAACGAGACCACGCTGTTCGCCGCCCGCGACCCGCAGGGCATCCGGCCGCTCGTGCTGGGCAGGCTGGAGCGCGGCTGGGTGGTCGCCTCCGAGACCGCGGCGCTCGACATCGTCGGCGCGTCGTTCATCCGGGAGATCGAGCCCGGCGAGCTGCTGACGATCGACGAGCGCGGCGTGCGCTCGCGCCGCTTCGCGGTGGCCGAGCCGAAGGGCTGCCTGTTCGAGTACGTCTACCTCGCCCGGCCCGACACCACGATCGCCGGGCGCGGCGTGCAGTCCACCCGGGTCGAGGTCGGGCGCGTGCTCGCCCGCGAGCACCCGGTGGACGCCGACCTCGTCATCCCGACGCCCGAGTCCGGCACCCCGGCCGCCATCGGCTACGCCGAGCAGAGCGGCATCCCTTACGGCCAGGGCCTGGTGAAGAACTCCTACGTCGGCCGCACCTTCATCCAGCCGTCGCAGACCATCCGCCAGCTCGGCATCCGGCTCAAGCTCAACCCGCTGCGCGAGGTCATCGAGGGCAAGCGCCTGGTGGTCGTGGACGACTCGATCGTCCGCGGCAACACCCAGCGGGCGATCGTGAAGATGCTGCGCGAGGCGGGCGCCACCGAGGTGCACGTCCGAATCTCCTCGCCCCCGGTCGCCTGGCCCTGTTTCTACGGCATCGACTTCGCCACCCGGGCGGAGCTGATCGCCGGGTCGCTGTCGGTGGAGGAGATCCGCTCCTCGCTCGGCGCCGACTCCCTCGGCTACATCTCGCTCGACGGGCTGACCCGGGCGACGACGCTGCCCGCCGACCGGCTCTGCCGCGCCTGCTTCACCGGTGAGTACCCCATCCCGATCGAGGACGACCGGGTGGGCAAGTTCGTGCTGGAGGCCCAGCGATGACCAGCTACGCCGACGCCGGCGTCGACATCGAGGCGGGCGACCGCGCGGTCGAGTTGATGAAGTCGCGGGTGGCGCGGTCCCGGCGGCCCGAGGTCGTCGACGACGCCAGCGGCTTCGCCGGGCTCTTCGACGCCTCGGCCTTCCTGCGTTACCGCCGGCCGCTGCTCGCCACGTCCACCGACGGCGTGGGCACCAAGGTCATGCTGGCGCAGCGGCTCGGCAAGCACGACACGATCGGCATCGACCTCGTCGGCATGGTGGTGGACGACCTCGTCGTGTGCGGGGCCGAGCCGCTGTTCATGACCGACTACATCGCCTGCGGGAAGGTGGTGCCGGAGCGCATCGCCGACATCGTGGGCGGCGTCGCCGAGGGCTGCCGCCTCGCGGGCTGCGCGCTGGTCGGCGGCGAGACCGCCGAGCATCCCGGCGCGATGGGCCCCGACGAGTACGACCTCGCGGGCGCCGGCACCGGGGTCGTCGAGGCCGACGAGATGCTCGGGCCCGACCGGGTGGTGCCGGGGGACGTGGTGCTCGGGCTGGCCTCCAGCGGCGTCCACTCCAACGGCTACTCGCTGGTCCGGCATGTGATCGCGAAGGCCGGGCTGGACCTGGAGCGGGATTTGCCCGAGCTGGGCCGCACGCTCGGCGAGGAACTGCTCACGCCGACCCGCGTCTACTCGCTCGACTGCCTGGCGCTCATCCGGGAGACCGAGGTGCACGCGCTCGCCCACATCACCGGCGGCGGGCTCGCGGCGAACCTGGCCAGGTCCCTGCCCGCGACGGCCGACGCCGTGCTCGACCGGAGCTCCTGGACGCCTCCCGCGATCTTCGAGGTGCTGGCCGGTCACGGCGGCGTGCCCCAGGAGGAGATGGACAGGACGTTCAACCTCGGCGTGGGCATGTGCGCGATCGTCCCGGCGGCGGAGGTCGACAGGGCGCTGGCGCTGCTGACCGGCCGCGGCCTGCCCGCCTGGGTGCTGGGCGAGATCGTCGCCGGAGAGGGGCGGGCGCGTTTCCGTCGGTGAGCCCGCGTCGTCCGGCGGCCGGTGTGTGACACGTCTCACCGCGTGTCCGCCGTTCACCCCGACCGGCGGCGAGGGCTCGCCTCGGCTCCTGTCGCACGGACTCCCGTCGCAGGGCGCCCGTCAGCGGAAGAACGCGGGCATCCTCGGGCACTCCCCTGACAGGCTCCCGAACAGGCCGACGTGGCGAGTGCGCGAGGCGGGCACGCACACAACCGGGCGTACCACCTCGCGTGAAGGCGCGTCGCAGGTCGCGGACACGCTGATCACCGCATATGAGTCAGCAACCCGGCGGGGGAACGGTCCCCGCCGGGTCACTCAACTGGCGATCGGTAACGGCTCAGCGCCGCCCGGGGCTGCCGTCGTCGCCGTCATCGTCGTCGACGGCCGCGTAATCGCTGTAGCGATCAGCCAACTCGTCGTAAGGGTCATGCTCGTCACTGTGGCCGGAATCGTCGGCGTCCACGACTCCGAGCTCCGCGCGCAGGCGCTCAAGATCCGTCCCGCCGCTGTTGTACTTCAGCTGACGGGCGACCTTGACCTGCTTGGCCTTGGCTCGGCCGCGCCCCATTGGCTCGACCCCCTCATGCGGGGTCGTGCCCGACCCCTCGTCACTAACGCACCGCGCACCGACGCCACCTGACTTCAGGCGTCAGTCTCTCGTTCGCCTATTACCGTACCTGGTTTGTGCGCCGCTCGGTACGTCGTAAGAGCGGCGGCGGTCAGCGCCGGAGCCAAATCCCCCTAAGCCGACCCATTTCCGACATTCTGCGCTCCGCCAGCCTATCCGCGGCGACCGCGGGAGGAACCCCTTCCTCCTCGGCCGACCGGAAGATCCTGCGGGTGGTGTCGAAGATCATCGCGGCCCGCGCGCGGGCGCGTTCCATGTCGAATCCCTCGATTTCATCGGCCACCTGGATGACCCCGCCCGAGTTGACGACGTAGTCGGGGGCGTACAGGATGCCCCGTTCGGCGAGCTGCTTCTCGACGCCCGGATGGGCGAGCTGGTTGTTCGCCCCGCCACAGACGATCTTCGCCTTGAGCCGGGGGACGGTCTCGTCGTCCAGCGCCCCGCCGAGCGCGCAGGGGGCGTACACGTCGATGTCGGACGCCGCCAGCGTGGCGGCGTCGGGCACGACCTCGACGGCCGGATGGCGCTGCCGCACCCACTCGACGGCCCGCTCGTCGACGTCGCAGACGACGACCTCGGCGTCGTCCTCGATCAGGTGGTCGACGAGCCGGCGGCCGACCTTGCCGACCCCCTCGACCCCGACCCGCCGGCCCCTCAGGGACGAGGTGCCGTACATGTGGTCGGCGGCGGCCCGCATGCCCTGGAAGACCCCGAAGGCGGTGAGGATGGAGGAGTCTCCGGCGCCGCCGTGCGCCGGGGTCCGGCCGGTGACGTAGGAGCACTCCCGCGCCACGACGTCCATGTCCTCGCTGTAGGTGCCCACGTCACAGGCGGTGTAGTAGCGACCGCCCAGCGACTGGACGAACCTGCCGTACGCGCGAAGGAGCGCCTCGCTCTTGTCGGCCGAGGGATCGCCGATGATCACGGCCTTGCCGCCGCCGTGGTCGAGCCCGGCCAGCGCGTTCTTGTACGCCATGGCCCGGGAGAGGTTGAGGACGTCGGCGAGGGCGGCCTGCTCGCTCTCGTAGGGATAGAACCGGGTGCCGCCGAGCCCCGGTCCGAGGGCGGTGCTGTAGATCGCGATGATCGCGTAGAGGCCGCTGCGCTCGTCGGTGCAGAAGACGACCTGCTCGTGCCGTATCGGCTGAACGGGGTTGACGCCGTCACCCGAGCCGGATTCCTTGTGGGACAGCCCGAAAACGTCGGTCACGGTAGTGACTCCTGATCGTGTACGCCGCCTCGTCGCGGCGATTCGCCTCCAGCTTAGCCGACCCGGCCATGAAACGATCATGAAAAACCGGGACAGTGCTGCGCGTTCCTCCCCCGACATGGCACGATTCTGGTGTGCTCCCCTACGCCGCCTATCTCCGTGTGTACGAGCCGCTGACCGCTTTCACCCCTCAGGATCGGGCGCGGTGGGCCCGGTACGCCGGGTCGCGCGACCGGCCGCGCCGGGCCGGCGCGCTCGAGGTCGAGCACGGCGAGGCGGTCCGCCGCCTGCTGAGCGTCCCGCCCCTGCCCGCGCCCGAGCGCGAGAGCCCCAACGCCTACCTGCGGCGGGTGGAGGAGACGCTTTACGTCTGCCCCTGGCAGAGCAGGCTCCGGTCGTGGCTGGCGTTCGCCTCCTTCCGCGGCAGCACGCCGGTCAGGCTGGCCTCCCGGTTCGTCCCCCAGGCCATCGCCGAGCAGACCGCCGACGACTTCGACCGGTTCAAACGCGGGGAGGAGTCCCTGCGCACCTACATCCGTACGAGCACCTGGCATGTCCCGACCGCGTGGTTCGTGCCGTTCGACTCGGCCGAGCGCTGGCTCGTGCTGGGCTCGGAGCAGCCGGCCGAGCCCGTCTCGCAGACCACCGCCGCGCCGCCCAGGAACATGCTGTACGTCACCTCGATGGCGCAGGCCCGCCGCCGGGTGGCCCGGGCCCTGGTGGTGATCCGCCGCCATGTCGGGCAGGTCGCCGCGCTGACCGAGGTGGAGGACATCGGCCGCTGGCTGGAGGAGTTCCATCCCCACTCGCTCGTCGAGCTCGACTACGGCGGCCTCGTCCACCTGATGGACGACCGGACGCTCCAGGGCGACCAGTCCGTCGCGGAGGTCGCCGCGGCCCTGGCGGGCCTGGATACGGGTCAGGAAGAACTTGCCTTCGCGATGTACCAGCGGGTGATTGTCCGCTGGAGGTCGATCCGCGCCCTCGAATCGGCAAACTGAGGGTCATCAACACGCCCCGACCTGCAGATTCTGGTCATGGGATAGTCGATCACACATCTACGAACTGAGTAGTTTGCCGTTTTCACTGCGATACCACGAAACGTGTCGCTAGAATCACCCAGCGTGACATCAACCCGTGGTCGAGACGTTGTGCCCGGAGGGCTCGCCAATCGCGCTACGTGGCTGTATGGTCACATCGGGTGATGCCGTAAATGATCCTAGAAACCGCACGTTTTTGGATCATTGACGGACATCCGTGACAGTGCCGCGCCGACAGCATTGTGCTGTACGGAGCGGCACGAGCGTCAGACAAGTCGGAGGATCGCTGCCGACGGTCCACACGGAGGAGAGGCCGCACAAATGTCAGCTCGTACACCCGAGGCCGAGCCACTGCTCACCCCGGCGGAGGTCGCCACGATGTTCCGCGTCGACCCGAAGACCGTCACGCGGTGGGCGAAGGCGGGCAAGTTGACGTCGATCCGCACCCTCGGCGGTCACCGGCGGTACCGGGAGACCGAGGTCCGCGCACTGCTCGCGGGGATTCCGCAGCAGCGGTCCGAGTAGGACGTGGCCGCCGCGTCACGGGGGAACGACGGCGCGCTCGCGTCGGGGATGTGAGCGCGCCCACCATGCTCCCGTGACCGATCACCGGTCACGGGAGGGATCTGGGGCCGGCGCCGCCCGCCCGGCGCCTCCCCGCGCACACGCTGTCCCGTGCGTCTTTCTTCCCTGCCTCCACGGCGATCCGATCCTTACCGGAACGCCCGGAGCAGGCGCCCTCGCCGCTCCCGCATGGGGAGCACACCCGACCGTTCGGCGATCAGACCGGCCCGTTCGGCGATTGACCTGATCCGGTTCAGGGGACCGGCTCGCCGCCCGGAACGAGCACCGGAGAGCCCAGCAGCGTCCCGACTCCGGGGTCGTGCCCACCGGCCACCTCCAGGAGCGCGACCACCTGGCCCACCAGCAGCCGCTCCAGATCGCCCCGCGCCATGTCGCGGTGCTCCAGCCAGTCGAGCCCGGCCGTCTCCACCGACGCGATCCACGACCTCAGCGTGACGCGCAGCGCCGGGCCGGGCGTCTCGACGCCCAGCTCATAGGTGATCATGCGGAGCATGCGCTGCCGCACGCCGTCCACGATCTCGCCGATCTCACCCGCGCGGTTGGCCGGGCCACCCCTGAGCAGCGCGGCGAACCCGGCCGCGCGTTCCTCCACGAAGTCGAAGTAGCGCGTCAGGCCCAGCGCGAGCCGCTCCAGGGGCCCGCCTTCGCTCTGCGGCTGCAACCGCGCCTGTAACTCGGCGGCGGCGCTGCGCAGGGCGGCCACGTAGAGCTCCTGCTTGCCCCCGAAGTAGTGGTAGACGAGCGCCCGGGAGGCGCCCGCGGTGACCGCCACGTCGTCGATCGAGACGTCCTCGGCGTCATGCCTGCTGAACAGCTCCAGCGCGGCGGCGATGAGCTCTTCCCGCCGCCTGTCGACGCTCAGCCTGCGCCGCGCCGGCCGTGCGCCCTTCTCCGCCTGGCGTGTGGCACCCACATCCCGCACCCTAGCGAATCGTCCTCGTTATGGGGGGATCGGGCAGATCAAGGGTTGACCCCGGAACCGCATCCGCGGCGGGCGCCGTACCCGCGTTCCGGCTACCCTTCCCACACCCGCTGGGAAGGAATGATCCCGCTTTAAGGCGCTCTTAAGGCGGTCAACCCGTACCCTCAGGGCAACTCGATCGTTTGGTGTGTCAGGTGCACGTCCACGCATCGTGGGGAGAACCATGTCAGGACCGTCCATGCAGACCACTGCCCGGAAAGACGCCGGGGTCGGGATACCCGACTGCGGACTGTCCGACGGGTTCAGCCCTCGGCCACGTCCCACGATCCGCAACGTGGCCGAACGCGCCGGCGTCTCCAAGTCGCTGGTGTCACTCGTACTGCGGGGCTCCCCGCACGTCAGCGAGCACCGCAGGGAAGCGGTGCTGCAGGCCGCCCGCGAGCTCGGCTACCGGCCGAACGCGGTGGCGCGCAGCCTCGTCGAGGGGCGGACCCACCTGGTGGGCGCTCTCGTGGCCGACCTGCACAACCCGTTCTACGCCGAGTTCCTCGACGGCCTGCAGGAGAGCCTGCACGGCGACGGACTGCGGCTGCTGATCGGCAGCGGCCGCTGGGACCCGGCGTTCGAGGACGAGGCCGTGGAGGCCTTCCTGGAACTTCGCGTGGACGGCCTCGTCCTGCTCGGCGTCGCGCCCTCCAGCGACACGCTGGCCGAGGCCGCGGCGTACACCCCGACCGTGGTGGTGGGCGAGCGCGACGTCGAACTCGAGGGCGTGGACATCGTCGTCGACGACGACCAGTACGGCGCCCGCCTCGCCGTCGACCACCTCGTGGAGCAGGGGCACCGGCGCATCGCCCACATCGAGGGCGCTCCGTCGTCGGCGGCCCGCTGCCGCTGCGAGGGATACCTGGTGGCCATGCGCCGCCACGCGCTGGCGCCGTACATCATGGTCGAGCACGGCGACTTCAGCGAGGAGGGCGGCCGGCGCGCGGCGCTGGCGCTGCTCCGGCGCGAACCCCGCCCGACGGCGATCTTCGCGGCGAACGACATCGTGGCCATGGGCGTGCTGTCCGCGGCGAGCGAGCTGGGCCTGCGGGTGCCCGAGGACCTGTCGGTCGTCGGATACGACAACACGCACCTGGCGTCCGTCACACACATCTCGCTGACCAGCGTGGACCAGCCCCGGCGGGCCATGGGCCGCTCGGCGGCGGCGCTGCTGAGCGACCGCATCACCGAGCCGGGCCAGACCGCGCGGCTGCGGCAGGTGACCCCCCAGCTCGTCGTACGGCGCAGCACCGGCCCCGCGCCAAGCGACGCCAAAAGCTAGGTCAACCGGCGACGTGTCCCCTCGCGGCCGGTGTTGACTGCGGCCGTGACGCCGGCCCCCCGGCGGGTCGCCGAGTGGCTTCCCGCGGGCCGGCGACCGAGAATCGGGGGGATTCATGCGTGATCCTGAGTTGGTCTCCTGCGCCCAGCGGGCCGCGGTCGAGCTGGAGCGGGCCTGGGCGCACTGGCGGGAGAGCCGGGGGCTGGACGGCGAGGACGTCGCGGAGTCGGTGGCGAGCTACGTCGCCCACTCGATCGACCATCCGTGGGGACGGCCCCGCGTGGTGCTGGGCCTCGACGCCGAGGACGCCCGTGAGCTGGCCGCCCTCCTGCACCGGCAGGAGATCCCCGAGCCGGCCTGGATAGCCAGGTTCCCGGCATAACGGTCTGATCACGAGCCCCTTCCAGTTAGGTTGGTGAGACCACACCTCCGGGAAGGGACTTCCAGCGTGATCAGACGCCCGCTCGCCGCCGCAGCCCTGGCCCTGTGCGGGTTCGGCGCCGCCGCCTGCGGCGGCGGTGAGGCCACCGGCACGGGGGCCGCGGCCCCCGCCGCCTCTCCGCCGGCCGCGGCCCCGGACACCGCCTCCGGCACGGCCGGCGGCACCGCTGCGGGCTCCGCGGACGGCACGCCGGCCGCCCCGGACACCGGCACGGCCGCCCCGGTCACCCGTACGGCGTCCGAGTCCGCCGCCCGGCCGCTGAGCGGCAAGATCGTGGTGATCGACCCGGGCCACAACGGGGGCAACTTCCGGCACACCCGGGAGATCAACAGGCAGGTGAACATCCTCACCCAGAAGAAGGCCTGCGACACCACCGGGACGTCGACGAACGACGGCTACACCGAGGCGGCCTTCACCTGGGACGTGTCCAACCGGCTCGCCCGGCTGCTGCGGGACCAGGGGGCCACGGTCAGGCTCACGCGGGCGGACAACACCGGCTGGGGCCCGTGCATCAACCAGCGGGCCGCGATCGGCAACAAGGCGCACGCGAACGCCGCGATCTCCATCCACGGCGACGGAGCGGCGCCCGGCGCGCACGGGTTCCACGTCATCATGCCGAAGAAGATCGGCGGGCCGGTCGACCCGGTCGTCGGCGACTCCCAGCGGCTGGGCCGGAAGGTCCGCGACGCCTTCCACAACGGCACCGGGCTGCCGTACTCGACCTACATCGGCAGGCAGGCGCTGAACTACCGCAGCGACCTCGGCGGGCTCAACCTGTCGACCGTGCCGAAGATCTTCATCGAGTGCGGCAACATGCGCAACGCCGGCGAGGCCCGCAGGTTCAGGGACGCGAGCTTCCGGCAGACCATCGCCGAGTCGCTGGCGAAGGGCCTCAAGGCCTACCTCACCACTCAGTAGAGGCGGCGCGGGATGGATGACCTGCTACCCCTGCCGAGGTCGATCGAGACGGGCGCCGGGTCGGCCGAGATCGCGGCCGGGGCCGTCGTGTCGGGCCCGGCCGCCCTCTGCGACGCCGTACGGCTCGCGCTCGGCGTGCTCGACCCGCGGCCCGGCGACGCCGCCACGGCGGCTCTGCGGGTGGAAGAGGACCCCCGGCTCGGGCCGGAGGCGTACGTGCTCACGATCGCCCCGGACGGCGTGCGCATCGCGGCCGGGGACCGGGCGGGCGCCTTCTACGCGGCGCAGACGCTGCGGCAGGCGCTGCCGGACGAGGCGTTCCGGTCGGCCCTTCCGCCCGGGACACGCTGGACCCTCCCCTGCGGGCGGGTGGCGGACGCGCCGGCCTTCGCCTGGCGCGGCACGCATCTCGACGTGTCCCGCAGCTTCCTGCCCAAGCGGGAGGTGCTGCGCATGATCGACCTGATGGCGTCGCACAAGCTGAACCGGCTCCACCTGCACCTGGCCGACGACCAGGGCTGGCGGGTGGAGAGCAGGGCGTTCCCGCTGCTGCACGAGGTGGGCTCGCACCGCCCTCGCACGGTCGTCAGCCGTCACGGGGAGGACCTCGCCTTCGACGACGTCCCGCACGGCGGTCACTACGCGCTCGCCGACCTGGCCGAGATCGCGGCCTACGCCCGGGCGCGGGCGGTCGTCGTCGTGCCGGAGATCGACGTGCCGGGACACGCCTCGGCCGTGCTGGCGGCCTATCCGGCGCTCGCGTCGCGACCGGGCGAGCGCTACCGGGTGCTCGACCGGTGGGGCATCTCGCCGGCGATCCTCTCCCCGCTTCCGGCGACCGTCGACTTCCTGCTCACCGTCTTCGGTGAGATCGCCGACGCCCTGGGCGAGGTGCCGTACTTCCACATCGGCGGGGACGAGTGCGTGCTGGACGACTGGGCCGCCTCGGCCGAGATCTCGGCGTACCGCGCGTCGCTGGGGCTGGAGAGCACGGGCGACCTGCACGCGTGGTTCCTGCGGCGGCTGGCCGACGCGCTGGCCGAGCACGGCAGCCGGGCGGTGGTGTGGGACGAGGCGTTCGTCAGCGGCGGGCTCAGGCCGGACACGATCGTGATGCCGTGGCGCGGCGAGCACGTCGCCCGGCGGGCCGCCGCGGCGGGGCACGACGTGGTGGCGACGCCGGTCTTCCCGATGTACTTCGACTACGCCGAGGCCGCCTCACCCGAGGAGCCGGCCGGCCTGGGTGACGCGATCACGGTGGCCGACGTGGCGGCGTTCGAGCCGGCGCCCGCGTCGTGGTCGCCCGAGGAGCGGGCCCGGGTCGTCGGGACGCAGTTCCAGCTGTGGAGCGAGTTCATCCCGGACGGCCGTTCGCTCGACTACCGCGCCTGGCCCCGGGGCTGCGCGGCGGCGGAGGTCGCCTGGACCGGCGGCCCGCCCGCGTCCGAGGACTTCGCACGCCGTCTCGGCAGGCATCTCGGACGGCTGGACGCGATCGGCGTCGAGTATCGCCCGCTCTCGGGGCCCCGGCCCTGGCAGCGCGGCGGCACCGGCCGGCGCCGGCACCGCCCGGGGATCGTCACCGTCCAGGAGGTCATGCGCCACCTGCACGAGCTGAGCCTCTCCGCCGACTCCACCCGTCCCAGCATGTGACGGTCAGGCCCCGTCGAGGACCTCGGCCACGATGGCGGCGGCGATCTTCTCGGTGTCGAGGTCCCGGTGGGCCTCGATGACCTCCCGGATCCTGGTGGTCAGGCTCAGGTCGGCGTGGGCGGCGTCGCCGATGTGGTGGGCGGCCACCGCGACGGCGGCGGCGAACTCGTAGGCGTCGTCCGGCCCGAGCCCCTGTGGGTCGATCTCGGCGAGCACGCGGGCGCCGTTCTTCGGCGAGACGCGGACCGTCCAGCCACCGGACCGCGCGGCGACCGACAGGGTGTCCTTCCGCAGCGCGGGCGGGAACAGGACGACGGCCACCCTGCCCGCCGCGGCGAGGATCCGCTCCGCGAGCCTGCGGACGTCCTTCTTCGCGACGACGATCCGCCCGGAGCGGTTGACGATGCTCACGAGATCACCGCTGTCGGCCACGGCGATCCTCTCGCCGTCGGCCTGGTCGTAGATGGCGCTCATGGGGGTGTCACGCTTACCAGTTCTCGTCGGGGCGGGCTGCGAGACGTCGCCCATGCATGATCTCGCACTTTCCCCCCGAAAAGATCGCGTTCGGCCCTTCCGCCACAGAGGCCGGCCGGGTCACACCAGGGTGTAACCGGCCTCCTTCACGGCCTCGCGCACGGCGTCGTCGGTGACGTCGCCGGAGACCTCCAGGCGGCCGCTGCCGAGATCGACCTCGACGCCGGTGACGCCGGGGATCTCCCCGACCTCCTCCTTCACCGAGCTCACACAGTGGCCGCAGGTCATGCCTTCGACGGTGTAGGTCTTCACGCTCATGACGGTCTTCCTATCCGAGAGAACGGGGTTCAGGCGGTCCGGCCGATCACTTCGCGGACCGAGCCGTATCCGTGCCGCCGCAGCCGGCGGGCGAGCCGCCGGTTGATCCGGGACGGCCACAGCGGGCCCTCGTAGATCAGGCCGGTGTATCCCTGGACGAGGGTGGCCCCGGCGAGCAGCCGTTCCCACACGTCGTCGACGTCCTCCACGCCTCCGACGGAGACGATCGTGAGCCGGTCGCCGGCCTTCTGGTGCAGGCGGCGCAGCACTTCGAGCGAGCGGCTCTTGAGCGGCCGTCCGGACAGCCCTCCGGTCTCGGTGCTGGAGACACCCGTACGGCTGATCGTGGTGTTGGTCGCGATGATCCCGGCGAGGCCCAGGTCGGCGGCGAGCTCGGCCACCGCGTCCACGTCCTCGTCCGCCAGGTCCGGCGCGATCTTCACGAGCAGCGGGGTGCGCCCGGCCGCCTCCTTCACCGCCGAGAGCAGCGGCCTCAGGCGGTCGACCGCCTGGAGGTCGCGCAGGCCCGGGGTGTTGGGCGAGCTGACGTTGACGACCAGGTAGTCGGCGAGCGGCGCCAGCCTGCGGGCGCTGTCCACGTAGTCCCGTACGGCCTCGGACTCGGGCACCACCTTGGTCTTGCCGATGTTGACGCCGACCACCGCCGGGAGATGCCGCACCCGGCGCAGCCGGGTGGCGGCGGCGGCCGCTCCCGCGTTGTTGAAGCCCATCCGGTTGATGACCGCGCGGCTCTCGGGCAGCCGGAACAGCCGCGGGCGCGGGTTCCCCGGCTGGGCGTGCGCGGTGATCGTGCCGACCTCGACGTGCCCGAAGCCGATCGCCGACAGCGGCTCGACACACCGGGCGTCCTTGTCGAACCCGGCGGCGAGCCCGAACGGCGAGGGGAAGTGGACGCCGAACGCCTGGACGCGCAGCGACTCCGCCCGCGGCGCGAGCAGCCGGTGCAGCAGCCGCGTGAGGGGCGGGAACATCGCGAGCAGGCGGAGCAGCCTGATCGTGAGATGGTGGGCGGCCTCGGCGTCGAGGCGGCTCAGGACCTGCGTGAACACGAGTCGATACATCACGGCCAGACTATCGTCCGGGCGCGGGTCAGTTGAGCCGAGGACGGGCCTGGGCGGTGGGCTGGACGAGCGGCACCCGCTTCGCCACCCGGATGGACAGCGCGGCGTCGAAGCCCAGCAGCCGCAGCAGGCGCAACGGGCTTCTGCCGGGGTGATGGAAGGTCACGCTGCCGCCCCAGCTCCGTATGCGCTCGTCGGCCCACAGCAGGCTCCGGGCGCCCGCGCAGTCCAGGAAGCCGACCCCGGACAGGTCGACCTCGACGTGCCCGGGCCGGCAGGTCTCCAGCACCTGCCCCAGGCACGCGCGGAACTCCGGCGCCCCCGACAGGTCCAGGTCGCCGCTCAGGACGAGCCCGACGCCGGCCTCAGACGACGTGGTCTGGATTCGCAACATTCCGCGGACCCTGCTCGCCCAGCAGCTCCGCCGCGAGCTCGGATACCTTCCGTCTGCTGTCCCTGGCCTGCTTGCGCAGTCCCGTGAACGCCTGTGACGCGGTCAGATCGTGCTTGCCCATGAGATAGCCGATGGCCCGCTCGATCACGACCCGGTAGTCCAGGGCGTACTGGAGCTGGTCGGCGAGCACCGCCTTCTCGTCCGCCTCCATGGACGCGAGCAGGACCTGCTCGATCACGTGCGCGTACGCGTGGAGGGCCTGGGTGTCGGTCTCCTGCCACTCGTGCGGCGCGTCCTGGTAGACGTTCAGGGTGCCCACGGGCACACCGCCGAGCCGGATCGGCACCCCCGCCACCCCGCGTACTTCGGGGTGCAACAGGTCACGCAGAGCCGGCCACCGCCGGTCGGCCCGCACGTCGACCGTCGTCACCGCGGTGTCCCCCACGTACGCCGCCACGCACGGGCCCTGGCTCGTCACCGCCTGGGCCCGTTCGAGGCTGCGGCCGCGCTCGTCCGTCGCGAAAAGGTAGCGCAGGGTGCGATCCTCCTCGGCGAACATCAGGCCGGCGCCGGAGTAGCCGAAAAGCCGATCGACCACTTGGACGATGCGCTCGAGGTGGTGCACGATCCCGGTCGCCGACCTGTCCTTCTGCAGACGTCGCAGGCTGGCGACAAGAGCCTCAGGATCGATATGGGTCATTCCGTATCCTCTCGTGAACCTCACCTCGCACCGCCGTGGCCGTGGGAGAGGTGGCGATTCGGCCATCACAACTGCCCCAGAGGGGCGCGATCAGTCCTGTTCTCTGCCAGGACCTGCAGAACGATGACCATCAGCTCACCGAGGCGGTAACCGGCTTCCACCTCTGTGCGGTCCCAGACGTGCCCCGCTCGGGCGTAGAAGTCCAGGACGCCGATGAGCTCCCCGCCCTCGACGAGAGGTACGGAGAGAACGGCCCGGACCGGGAGCGCGTGGACGGCCACGTGCGGGAACCCCAGGGGGCGATCGGCGTGCAGATCCTGGATCGCGACGAGACCGCCGCTCGCGGCGCTCGCGATGGCCGGGCCGTCGCCCACGTATTCCTGGGCGGACTCCAGCAGGACCCCGTCGTCGTCCGTCGCACCGATCGCGCGAAGGCGGTCCTGCGCGTCGAGGAGCATCAACGCGGCGCCGTCGACGCCGAACAGACCGGCCATGCCGGTGAGGACGTTCTCCAATACCGACGACGCGTCCGATGCCATCGCGAGCCCACTCTCAAACGATCAAGCGGCCGCGGACACAGGGCGGATTGCCCCTAAGCCTAGTGGGCTCTGAGCAGTTGAAGCCAGGTGATCCTCAGGGTTGGCCGACAGGCCGCCCCGGCTGTGGTGAGGGACACGGAAAACCGCCCTCCCGTACGGCTCGGCGGGAGCCGTACGGGAGGGCGGATGGCGGGCCTCGAACGGCCCTGGCGTCAGTGCTTGGCCCTCTTCCCCTCGGGGGTGACGGCGTACCACTCGCCGCCGAAGTCGCGGACGTTCTGGCCGGTCACGTCCCCGGCCTTCCGGTCCTTGGCGTAGTAGTACAGCGGGTGCTTGTTGTAGGTCACCTGGGTGCCGCCGTCCGGCCGTCTGATCGTCCCCAGCAGGTCGGCGCGCACTCCCGAGCCCGGCTGGGGCGTGCCCGCGGTGAGCACCGGCGGCCAGGCCGCGGCGCAGGCCTGCGTGCAGGCGGAGACGCCTCCCTTGTCCTTGGTGAACAGGTAGACCGTCCGGCCGTCCACACCGGCCAGCACGGTGCCGAGCGAGGTGGACGCCGCGTCGAGACGCGCGGGACCGGTCGGGGTGGCCTGGACGGGAGAGGTCGGCGTCGCCGGGACTCCGGTGCTCGGCGCGACCGTCCCCGAGGGATACTCGGAGGGCTCCGCCGGGGTCGGCTCTTCGACCCGGTCGTTGGCGACACGGTTCGCCTCGTTGTCACCGGCACCGCCGCATCCGGCGGCCAGCAGGCTGAGCGCGACCGCGCCGGCATACAGCAGTTTCCTCATGTTCGGCCTCCTCGGAAGTGGGCGAGTCGGCTCCAAGGACACACGCGGCGCCGGGGCTGCCGCCGTCGGACGCCAAGATCGGGGACAGGGCTTTGCCGTTCCGTGGGTTCCTCCTCACCGATCTCCCGCCCCTTCGCGGCGGAGGACGGACGTCCGCGGATGAACCGCCGCGTCCCGGGAAGACGACCCGAAGCCGTACAGCCGCGCCGCGTCCACGCGAGGTCCCCTGGAGGGCCGGCGGAGGGCGCGCCGACACGCGGAACGATCACGAGGAGGTACGCGGGCGTCCGCCCCGGGCGGTGCGAAGCTGAACCCGCGGCGGCCCGTGGGCACGGCCGGCAGGCCGGCGACGGGGGGATGCCGATGACGCCCCCCGCCGGGACACCCTGTCGCCGATGCCGCTGAAGACAAGGAGTATCCGCATGACCGAGGACACGCGACTGCCCGCCGTCGAGCCGTCCGAGGTCGGACGCCCGATCGGCCGTGCGGGAGCGTGGCCGTCCTCTCCGGACCCGGCGGGCCTGGCCTCACCGGACCACACGGCGCCGGGCTCGCCGGAACCCAACGGGATGATCTCGCCGGACCCCACGGGTCTGGAGGCGTGGATAAGGCAGGTCCTCGGCCTGGCCGGGGCCCGGGCCTCGGCGTTCACCCTTCCGCTGCCCCGGCCCACCGCCCCCGCCGACGCCGCCCCGGCCGAAGGCGCTCAGCCCGGCACCGCTCATGCCGACACCGCTCATGCCGACACCGCTCATGCCGACACCGCTCATGCCGACACCGCCCGGGCCGGGAACCCGGCCGCCGGGCCGGACACGGACGACACCGGCGGCGCCTGACACGGCGGCGCATGGACACGGCGGCGCATGGACACGGCGGCGCATGGACACGGCGGCATGGCGGTCCCTGCGGCACGGGGGTCCCGGCGAGCCGCGCCGTGCGCCTGCGCGCGGCTCCGCGAACCGTCCTCCGGGGAACGGGTCCGGCGGGTCAGGCGGCCTCGTGGCGCACCTGCTCGGCGAGGCGTTCGAGGCTCTCGTCGAGTGCCCGCTCGATCGCCTCGGCGGGCGGCGTGTGCCCCTCGTCGAAGAACGACAGATGCACCGTGACGTCGCTGCTGTCGTCGTCGATGCCGGCCACCTGCAGCCAGCCGGCGTACCGATCGACGTCCCGGGTGCCCCACTCCATGCGCAGCTGGTCCCGCTCGGCCCGCAGCAGCGCGCGCTCGTCCTCCCCCGTCTGGTCCTCGTGGACGGTGACCGCGGGCGGCTCCTCCTCGCGCACGTGCAGGTCGCGCGGCATCCACAGATCGAGACCGCCGACGTCGCTCGCCTGCCGGAAGACCTGGTCGGCCGGGGCGGGCATCCTGCGGGAACGCTCGAATTCGCTCATGGTCGGTCATTCCTCCCTGTCTAGCGCGTAACCGGCCCCTACCCCGGGCGGGCCCGTCCATCCGGCCCCGGGGAACGCGGGAGAAGGCGGCGGCGTAGGGTCCGGTGCATGACCGATCATTACGATGTCGTGGTCCTCGGCGCGGGACCCGGCGGTTACACCGCCGCGGTCCGCTCGGCCCAGCTCGGGCTCAGCACGGCGGTCGTCGAGGAGCGCTACTGGGGTGGTGTCTGCCTCAACGTCGGGTGCATCCCCTCCAAGGCGCTGCTGCGCAACGCCGAGCTCGCCCACATCCTCACGAACGAGACCAAGACGTTCGGTATCCAGGCGGACGGCCCGATCACGCTCGACTACGGCGCGGCCTTCCGCCGCAGCCGGCAGGTCGCGGACGGGCGGGTCAAGGGCGTCCACTACCTGATGAAGAAGAACGGCATCACCGAGTACGACGGCCGGGGCGCCTTCACCGGCCCCGACGCGGTGGAGGTGCGCGGTGCGGACGGCTCGGCGCGGACGATCACCTTCGACCACTGCATCGTCGCGGCCGGGGCGACGACCCGCCTGCTGCCCGGGACGTCCCTGTCCGAGCGCGTGGTGACGTACGAGGAGCAGATCCTCAGCGAGACGCTGCCGGAAAGCGTCGTCATCGCGGGCGCCGGGGCGATCGGCGTCGAGTTCGCGTACGTGCTGCACAACTACGGCGTGAAGGTGACGATCGTCGAGTTCCTCGACCGGATGGTCCCGCTGGAGGACCAGGAGGTGTCCGCCGAGCTCGCGCGGCGCTACCGGCGGCTCGGCATCGAGGTGCTGACCTCCACCCGGGTCGAGTCGATCGACGACACCGGCGAGAAGGTGAAGGTCACGGTCTCCCGGAACGGCGAGACGTCCGTACTGGAGGCCGACAAGGTCCTGCAGGCCATCGGCTTCCAGCCGCGCGTCGAGGGATACGGCCTGGAGAACACGGGCGTACGGCTGACCGAGCGCGGCGCGATCGCCGTGGACGGCAGGTGCCGCACCAGCGTCCCGCACATCTTCGCCATCGGCGACGTCACGGCCAAGCTCATGCTGGCGCACGCCGCCGAGTCGATGGGGATCGTGGCCGCCGAGACGATCGCCGGCGCCGAGACCATGGAACTCGACTACGTGATGATCCCCCGCGCGACCTACTGCCAGCCGCAGATCGCGAGCTTCGGCTACACCGAGGCCCAGGCGCGTGAGCAGGGCTTCGACGTGAAGGTGGTCAAGTTCCCGTTCACGGCGAACGGCAAGGCCCACGGCCTCGCCGACCCGGCCGGGTTCGTCAAGGTGCTCAGCGACGCGAAGTACGGCGAGCTCCTCGGCGCCCACCTCATCGGGCCCGACGTCACCGAGTTGCTGCCGGAGCTGACGCTGGCCCAGCAGTGGGACCTGACCGTGCACGAGGTGGCGCGCAACGTCCACGCCCACCCCACCCTCGGCGAGGCGGTGAAGGAGGCGATCCACGGACTGGCCGGCCACATGATCAATATGTGAGCATCCGCCCGCCCAGACGGCCTCTCCTGTGGTGACCACAGTGGTGTTGGCTTCAGGACCCATGGAAGACGACGTCGACGGCGAGTGCAGCCATGGCAGCCTGGTCGGCTCCGCTCAAGCCGGCCCGGTTGAAGTGGAAGATGAGGTGGTGGGCGAGGACGGCGCGCAGGCCGCGTTCCAGTTGGCCGTTGCGGTTGAGGCGGGCAAGGGACTGGCCGCCCGTCTCGAATGCGCTCATCCATGCCTGCCGGCTCGATAGCGGTCCGTCGCTCGCGGGGTCACACAGACCGTGGGCGTCGGTTGCCATGAGGATGCCCATCGCGTCGTGGAGTTCTCGGACTCGGTCTCGGTGGGTGGGGATGAAGGTTTTGTGCGGTCGTAAATCGGCGACTTTGGCCCACACGTCCCCTTGCTCGAACCAGTCGAGCCCAGCGGCACGCATCAGGGCGCTACACAACAAGATCGACGTCTCCCGCTGTCCGAGCGGCCGGTCGGCTTCCAACCAGTACAGGAGGTGGTCGCTGTCGGCATGGAAGAGAGCGCAGGCTGCCTCCATGCCCGCGGGTCCGCCGAAGGCGACAGGTTCGAACTCGCAGACGGTCGAGGTCCAGCTCATCGACTCGCCGGCGTCGGCCAGTGCGTGGAGGACGGCGTCGGCTTCGGCATGGCCGGCGGGCAGCCAGCGAAACCGCCATTGCTGTTTGCGGATGAACCACCAGGCGGAGATGAGGCCACGGTCCTCGGCGTCCCGCAGGATGGGTCCGATGCGTGAGACGGCAAGGTGTTGGGCCTCGCTTCGGTCGGCGAAGGCGACGTTGGTCTGCCGCCAGCGGTTGGGCTGCACGGGGTGGACCTCCAGTGGGTTAGCGAAGCAGCAGGCAGGCATCCCACGCGCTGGTGGGCGCATCGCAGGCGAGGGCGTGGAGAGCGAGCCCGTAGCCTGCGTGCCCGGTCAGGAACCCGGGCGGAGCGCCTGTCACAGCGGGGGCGTCCAGGAGCGATCCGGTGAGCCTGGACAGGGGGAGAGCGTGGGGTGCCGACGCGTCGGCTGCGAAGGCGGTGACGGTCATGACCAGTCCCGCCGAACCGTGGCACAGGCTGCGGTCGGTGATCCGCTGGAGCTGGTGGGGGTCGTTGAGGCATCCGGTCATCGCGGATTCGGCAGTGCGGAGGCGGGAGGGGTCGCCGGTCGCGAGGGCGGCGAGCTGCTGGGCGCGGGCGATACCGGGAGTGCCGTAACACCAGGAAGGACGCAGCGGCCCGGGTTGGGCGGTCGACCCCTGCTGGACCTCGGCGAGAGTAACGGTCTCCGGCCACCACGGGTGGCCATGGTGGCTCCGCTGCCAGGAGTCCAGCCAGTCGCAGATACGGCCGATCGCGTCCATCTGGCCAGGCACGAGCAGGCCGCGCCGGGCGGTGAGCGACAGCAACGCCAGCGGCCCGCTGATGCCGTGCGCCATCCCGTTGTTGCCGTGCCCGCCCGGCGGGGTCTGCGTCGTGCGGCCGGGCGATGACATCGACCACCAGCCGGGTAGAGCGCCCACCGGTTCGGTGAGTCGGACGAGGTAGGCCAGCACCTGCTTGAGCAGGTCGCCGTCCGGGTCGTGTCTGCGCAGATGAGCGCCGAGGCCGGTGAGTCCGCTGATCAGGTCGAACTCCGTGAGGGCGGGCCGGTCCCCCCGCGCGAGGCGCTGGGATGCGGCGTCGAGCCGGTTTCGGGTGATGGCGGCGACGCCCTCGTCCAGAGCCTGTTGCGCGGGCCGGTAGCCGGGCTGGCGTGCGGGGTGGAGGGCGAACGCGAGCGCGGGAGCCCCGTGGAAGAGACAGGCGCCGGCGCCGACGGTGACGTCGTTGCGGGTCGCTGCAGCCAGCCAGTCATGCGCGGCCTGCCACTCGGCGATTCCGGCGGTGGCCCGCTCGATGTGCAAGAGCGCGATCCCGGCAGCTCCACCGCCGAGTGACTGATCCGGCGCCGCGACCGGGTGAGGTGTCGTCAGGTGGCGGGCTACGGCCTCGGCGTGCAAGCGGGCCCGCTGGCGGATGTCCATGGTCAGCGTCCTCGTGTGATCAGTGTCTGGGCGACGGCGCGGGCCAGCCGCATGCAGGTCCGCTCGGATGCCGCGTCGATTCCGATCATGCGGGCATGGTGCAGATGCAGCAGGTCGGCGAGTGCGCTGTCGATGTCCAGGACGTGGAATCGGTAGGCGGCAAGCGCGTTGCGGCGGCGCTCGACCAGCACGGCCGGCCCCTGGTAATGGCGGGCTTGGGTGAGGACGGTCCGGTCCAGGGCGGGCGCGCCGCCGGGGCTGACGTGGTCGATCAGCCAGCCCTTGGCGTCAGCGCCGAGGAAGCCGGTGGCCAGATCGAGGTAGCTGGCGGCCGTCGCGGCTTGGGGGTTGCTGCCGGACTGCAGGTGGGCGAGGGCAAGCGCGGAGTCGGCGGCGAATACCGTCTCGGCCGCGCGCAGCGCCGCGTCGTGGCCGAACCTGCCGGTTTCGGGCCGGTAGGTGGCCAGGACGAGGTCCCGCAGCAGCCCGTGGTCGTGCAGGCGGGCGGCCCACTCGGCGAGGGCGCGGGCGGCGTTGCCGTACTGGTCGGGGTGGTGGAGGCGGAGCCGGACCCGCAAGTGAGGTTCGGGCTCGTGATAGCGCAGGTACCACCAGTCGTCGGGGGGTCCGCTGGTCCAGCCGGACAGGAGGGTGGGCAGGTGGGTGGTGAGGAGGTCGTTCTGGCGGCCGGGGTGGACGAACAGCTGGACGTACAGCCAGGGTGAGGCGCCGGGCAGGTGCCCCGGGCCGGTGGCGGTGCGGCGCCGCCCGATGGGCCGCGCCGGGGCCGTGGGAGCGGTGGCGGCCTTGGCCAGAGCGAGCACGATCTCGTGCGGGCGGCCGCCGATCCAGCCGGCGTCGATGTCCGCCTCGGTCAGCGTCACCGTCCCCGCCCGGTTGAGCTGGCCGCGCAGGATGACCAGGTGCTCCGGTTCGGTGAGGTCGAGGCCGAGCACGACGTCGTCGTCACCAGCCAGGATGCGGTCGGGGACGCGCCGCAGAGTCCGCTGCACATCGAACGCGCTGATCCACTCGCTGTTCGGCGCGGTAAGCGACGGTAACTGGTCGGCGGTGATTATCCAGCGGGCGGGGCTGAGGATGATGCGGCCGTGGCGCAGGCGGGGCAGGAAGGGGAAGCCTTCGGCGGGTTGGCCCCAGAGGAACGGTCGGCACGGCATCGTGTGGCCGGTGCTGATCTCGCAGAGCAGCCGTGCCATCGGCTGGGTGCCGAACCGCAGGTCGACGGCATTGAGCATGACGGGCTCGATGATCTGCCCGGTCGTGGTTGACAGGAGGTAGAGACGGTGGGCATCAGCGGTTACGGCCAGGTCCTTGAGGCGGAACGCGGCCTGCTGCGGGGTGTAGTGCTCAGCGAGCGGCAGCAGCGGGAACACCGCGGGGGTGCGGGCGAGGTTGCCGGCGCGGGCTCGCAGTGGCGGGCAGGACAGCTGGACGGTGACCGCGTCGGGGACGCTGGTCGGCAGATTCCGGTATGCCTTGATGATCCGGTCCCGGTCGGAGGGCTCCAGAAGGTACAGGAACCGGCCGACAGTCGTTGCGGCGTGCCGGGAGGCGCTGGCCACGGTCAGGGTGAAGTCGCCGGAGTCGAGGGCGGCCGGGGTAGCGGCGGACAGGCTGAACCGCAGTTCGGTGTGGGGCGCGAGGTCGCCAGGCGTGCTCCAGGACAGGTCGTTGATGAGCCGGTCGTCCAGGACCACCTCGCTACATCCCTCCAGCGCGGCCGTCTGGGCGAGGCGGGCGAGGGTGGCGTCGCGGCGGGACAGCCGCTGCGGCATCGGTGTGATTGATCCGCGGTAGTCGGCGGGGTAGCCGATCCCCCGGTCTGGGTCGACCATCTCGCGGACGGCAACGACAGCGCCGGGCCCGTACCGCTCGAGAAACGCTGCGCGGTAGGCCTGCCAGACGGGCCGCTGCGGGCCGACCCGCGACAGCAGCGACGCGGCCTGCTCAGCCACGCGCACCACGGCGGGCGGCAGCGCCACCGAGCAGTCCAGCCGCACATCCACTGCCGGCCGCTCCCCAGGTCCGGTGGGCACGGCGGCGTCGAGGTCCTGGAGGCGAGTGAGGACGTGGTGATGCGGGTCGGTGACCGTCATCGGCGGCCGTAGGGCGGTGACCAGGACGCCGAGCTTCACCAGTCCGGTCAGCATGTCCTCAATGGCCTCTGCCGGAACATCCGGGTATGCCGCGCTCATGCGCGCCAGCAGCCGCGAGAACCTGATCGGGGTCGACGTCTCGGCCAAGACCCGCGAGATCGGCGGGGAGAGGGTGAGGGCAACGTCGGCGAATCGGCCCTCCTCGGCGGGCTGGCAGGGCATGATCCATTCCGCACCCCGCCGGAACCCCAGGTTGTTCGCCTGGACCAGGGTACGGCGCAGGATGTCCGGCCGCGCCTCCAAGCGGGTGATCAGGTCGGCCAGCCAGGTCGCGTCGGCGCGCTCGGCGATCACGTGCTGGCCGCCCCACCGCACGAACGCGTGGTCGGCCAGGTCGACGGGGGCGATCCCGGCGAAGCGGCCGAAGGGGGTCGGTCGGGTCGTCCAGCGCAGCAGGTACCGGACGAGTGCCTCGACCGCGCGGTGGACCTGCCGCGGCCGGGCCGGGGGGAGGCCGTCATGCAGGTGGGTGAGGGTGCGGGCCAGGTCGGGGCTGGCGACCGTGACGGCGCGGGCGACGCCTTCCAGCGGCCACACCTGGCGCAGCCAGACCAGCAGCGCGGCAGTGTCGTCGCCGGTCAGGTCGGGCAAGGGCGGCAGGATCAGACTGTCGGGGTAGGCGGCAACCCGGATGAGCGCCGCGTCCACGGCATCGAATGATGATGACGCCATGTCGGTCCAGCCTCCGAGGGGACGAGAGGGGGCGCTCCCGACCCCCTGAGAGGGGTCGGGAGCGCTGGAACGGGGTCAGCAGTTGGCGATGCCCGCGCTGCCCGGGGTGGAACCGCAGGTGTCGCTGGTGCAGTCCTCGGTGTCCGCCCTGGTGATCGCGGGTCCGGTGGCCACGAGACGGACGTTGAGGTGGAAGTCCTCCTGCATCACAAATCCTTTCGTTGGGAAGTGGTGGTGCTACCTGGCCGTCGGCCAGGAGATCACGAGACGCGAATGCCGTTTGTCCAGCACGTAACCATCCGGCAGGTCGGCGTCTGATGTGCCTGCGGGATAGACCCGCAGACAGGGGGCGGGCCGTCCGGCGGCGTCCCAGGCCGTGATCTGTCCGGCAAGGAACGCGGCCACCTGTTCAGCGTCGGGCCCGTGGGCATAAGTGACGAACTCGCGCACACCGTCCCGGCCATCGACCGGAACCGGCATGCCTCGGTATGCCAGGGTGTTCCTGTTGACGCAGGCGGGGCTGCCGTATGGCCAGGACAGCCGGACGACATCGGTGTCGATCGCCGTCTGGTCGGCGACCAGGAGACAGAAGCCGGGCACGGTCGCGGCCAGCCACACGTCCTGGTCATCACTCGGCTGCGCCTCACCGATCGTGACGCCAGAGCGGGCCTGGACGCGCGGTAGGTCCAGGACCCCGGTCAGTTCCCCGGCCCCGTCGATGCCCCTCCCCTCGCCCAGCCACAGGTTGGCCGACGGGTCCTCGCGCAGCGGGATGCTGAGGCCCGGCCGTGCACCCGCGCCGCGCAGCGGCACGAACCCGCACATCAGGTGGCCGCTGCTGACCAGCGCCGGGCCGTCGCGGTGCAGCACCCACGAGCGGGTCAAACCGAGGGTGCGGAGCGGGATGACCAGCCGACCGTTGTCGGCGAGTTGGGTCCACAGCGCTGGGGAGATGTCGGGCACCCCGACGGTCACGATGATGACATCGAAGGTTCGCCGGCCCGGGTCGATCTCGAACTCGGCGTCCGCGCACATCACCTCGACATCGCCGTACCCGGCCTCAGCCAGGCAGCGCCGGGCCCGGTCGGTGACCGTCTCGTCGATGTCGACGGTGGTCACTGATCCTGTCGGGCCGACCAGTTCCCGGATGAGGGCGGCGTTGTAGCCGCCCGAGCCCACTTCAAGAACCCGATCACCGGGCTTCAGGGCCGCCTGGCCGAGCATCATCGCCTGGAGCCACGCCGCTGACACCGAGCTGAGGTGCAGGCCGTCCTCGCCGCGTACGGTGATGATCGAACCGTCGCCGTAGGCATCCTCCAGCGGGACGTCCCCGGTGAACAGATGGCGGGGGACCGTCCGCAGTGCCCGCTCGATCTCGGGCGGCAGTACCAGCCCCAGCGCCTGGTGCCGGACCGCGATCCGTTCGACCATCGCGTTTCGGAGTTCATCGGCGCTCATCGTGTCCAAAGGTCTGCCTTCTCTCTTGTGGGGCTGGTGATCGGCCCCGAATGGTGGCGGCCTGGCGGCTGGAAGGCGTCCCACTCGGCGGCGGTGAACCTCAGCGCAGGGCCGTCAGGGTCCTTGCTGTCGCGTACGGCGATGTCGCGTACGGCGATGTCGCCGCCGTCCAGCAGGCCTACCTCCACGCAGGCGCCGTTGTTTGAGCTGTACGGGCTTTGCACCCGCACAACACCTGCTAAGTCAGGCATGATCATCGGGCTCCTTCCGTAACGGTGACAGGAACTTCGCGGTCCCCTCACGGAGGCGACCCCCTCGGGCGGGTCGCTCCTCCCTCGCCCTGAGGAGGGCCACCCCGGCGGCGCAGGAGATGGGGTGCCCGCCCTCCACCGGCTGGAGGGCGGCTCGACCACGCCGCCGGGTGCTCTTAGGGGGTGGCGGGCTCCTTGCCGGCGTACCGCCACCCGGCGTCGAGGAGCTCCGCGCAGCGCCGGGCGAACCAGGCGTCGGGCGAGGTCCCGGTCAGGCGCGTGCCCGACCGGCTCATCTCCTGGTCGGCAGCCGTCCAGATTTCGGTGGCCTCCAGCCGCCCGAGGGTGACGCGCCACTCCTGCGGTGCGCCCTCAAGATCCTCACGAACGAACAGGTGAACGGCGGGCGGCGCAGGCGCCCGCAGTCCCAGCTTGGTCAGCGCGACGGCGAACAGCATCATCATCGCGGCAGGCAGAACCCGTAGGCGGGGGCGCCGAGATCGGCCCACCGCTCGGCGGTGGCCTTCACGACCTCGTCCAGCTCGGCGACGGGCTTGACGACCTCCCGCCCGCGCCTGCGCCCCTGGTCGTCCGGCCGCAGGTCCCGCCAGTGGAACTCGCCGTCGGTGTACCAGACGTACACGTCGTCGAGGACCAGGACGCCCGCGTCCGGCTTGTAGTCGTTGATCGTGACCCGGGCGCGCGGCATGGCGTGGTGTCTGGTCAGGGCGTCGCGCAGGTGCCCCAGTACGTCGGCGGCCCCGCGGGTGCGGGTGGGCGGTGGGGGTGCGAGCGTCTGCATGGGAGTCGTCTCCGAGGCGAATATCCGGCGGTAAGCACCCATTCCCGATTGTGACTGTGCGCGTTGGGACGAGTGCGAAAAGTGGGCTGCTGTGCAATAGTCGCCACAGAACGCGGGGGAGCCAAGGTGATCACTGTGGCCAAAGCAAATGGCCACAGCAGGCCACACCATGGGGAGCACACATGCCCGACCCGATCCCGCCCGCCTGTGGGCCGTGGGAGACGCTGGGAGCTGTCTTACGCATATGGCGGACGAATGCGGGCCTGGGCCTGCGCCCCGCCGCCACCCAGGCGTTCCTCGACCACTCCCACCTGGCGAAATGGGAGCGCGGGGAACGCCGCCCACCCGGGGAGGCCGTCGCCGCGCTCGACGCCATCTACGGCGCTGACGGCGTGCTGAGGAGCCTGCACGCGATGGCCGAGGCCGCCGACGCCCAGCCACAGCGGTCTGGACTACCGCGCCTGGAGGTGGATGCTGATGACATGCACATGGAACGTCGGCAGATCCTGCGGTCCTTCGCAGTGATCGCGGCTGCGGGAGCCGTCTCGATCGACGCCGTCGAACGGGTCCGCCTCGCCATGAACGAAACCACCGGCAGCGACCGCGTCGGCGACTGGGAGGAAACCGCGTGGGAGTACGGGCACCTGCTGTGGCGCGACCCCCCAGCCGACGTTCTGCCTGACCTGGTCCTGGACGCCTACGCGCTGCACAGGGTCATGCGGGGCGGCCCTCCCGGCGACGCCGCGGCGTGGGCACGGGCGTACGCGCGCATGGCGTACCTCACCGCTCAGTGCCTGGGCTTCATGGAGGAGACGCGCGAGGCCCGCCACTGGTGGCGAACGGCCCGCCGCGCGGCGCAGCAGGCCGCCGACCCCGAGGTGGAAGCAGCCGTCCTCGGCTTCGAGGCCGGGCAGGCCCAATACTCCAACCGGCCCGCCGAGGTCATCATGGAGCGGGCCCGCTCGGCGATCACCGTCGCCGCCGGGCGGCCCTGCGCCGGCGCCGCCGAGGCGCACAGCGTCCTGGCCCAGGCGGCGGCCCTGGCCGGTGACGAACCGGCCGCGCTGAACGCGCTGCACGCGCTGGAGGAGCTGTACGACCGGCTCCCGGCGTTCACCACCGACGACACCACCACAGCCTTCGGATGGCCGCCCGCGCGGCTGCTGCACACCCGGTCGCTGGTGCTGTCCAGGACAGCGCCAGCGCCCGTGGCCGAGGCCGCCATCAACGAGGCCGTCGCCTCCTACCCCGCCTGGAGGCAACGGCAGATCACCCAGGTAGAGATGCACCGGTCGGTGCTCGCCCTACGCACCCACGGCGACGTGCCCGGAGGGATCGGCCACGCGGCCACCGCACTCGACCACCTGGACACGCGGCACCACACCATGTTCGTCCGCAGAGCCGCCCAGTGGGTCCTGACGGCCGTGCCCGCCGTCGCAGCGGCCAGCGCTCCCGTAGCCGACTACCGTGAAAGGCTGTCCCTTCCGCCCGCCCGCCGCCCCCTGGAGGCCTGACATGGGTGACGTCGAATTCGTCCGCTACCACGGCGAGGAGGCCGCCAAGGCGCTGTCCGACGAGTACGCGAACGCCTACAGCGTCATCTACTCCGAGCCGCCCTACCACGGGGGACCGTTGTTCTCCCGTGACCGCTTCATTGAGCGGACCCGCGCCCAGGTGGAACAAGCCGGGTTCGAGTTGCTGGCCGCGCTCGATGCCGGGACCGGGGCACTGGCCGGGTTCAGCTTCGGCCTGACGTTCGGCGAAGAACGCTGGTGGGGCGGGGAGGTGTCGGAAGCGCCCGCCGGGGTCAAGGCGGTGCCGGACGTCGCGGTGATCGAGCTGGTGCTGCTGCCGGCCTACCGGGGGCACGGCCATGGCAAGCGACTGCTGGCGGAGTTCGTCGCTCCGCGCCCCGAGCCGTACGCGACGCTGCTCTCCCACCCCGACGCCCCGGCACACGCGATGTACGAGCACTGGGGCTGGAACGTCGTGGGGACCTGCCGTCCCGCGCCCGACGCCCCCGTCATGGACGTGATGGTGCTCGACCGCCGCTGACGTACGACGAAGGGGCCCGCCGGATATGTGGGCCCCCTTTCGCGGTGTTCCTCGCGCCGGTCGAGCTCTAATGCACCCCCGTGCATGTCACGCATATGGAGCAGGCCCAGCGCGTACATCTCCTCGCCGCTCTTGGTGGGACCTCCGCCCCCCTACTCCTCCGTGACCCCGGGCCCCGGCGCGCGGCGGGTGTCCGGCCTCCCGGGGACGCCTGGCGCGTGACGCTTTCCCCCGTCGCCGCACGGTCGCTACCCTGATCGGAAGGCCGAAGCGCGACGACGCGGGTGGGGACGTCCCCCAGGGGCGACCCCGTACGGCCCGCGCGTGGCGCGGCGGCCCGGTACGGGCGGACGACGCGAGGGCGGCCCGATGGCGAGGGACGACGCGAACGGCACGGGCACCCCGCTGCCGCCGGGCCACGCCGGCGCCGCCGACGCGCCGGCCCTGCTGGCCGTCATGCGTGAGCTTGTCTTCCCGCCGTACCTGATCGAACGGTCCTCCGTCGTGCCGCAGCACGTCACGCGGCGCGAGAACGACGCGGAGCACTCCTTCGCCCTGGGCCTGGCCGCCGTCTGCCTCGCCCCGCTGGTCGACCCGGCGCTGGACCTCGGCAGGATCGCCAGGTACGCGCTGGTGCACGACCTGCCGGAGGTCCACGCGGGGGACGTCTCCGTCTACGCCGGCCCGGCGGAACGGGAGAAGAAGGCCGTACGCGAGGAGGAGGCGCGGGAGATCATCGCCCGCGACTTCGGCGGGACGTTCCCCTGGCTCGTCGAGGACCTCGACGGCTACCGGGCGCAGCGCGACGCGGAGAGCAGGTTCGTCTACGCGCTGGACAAGCTGCTCCCCCACGTCAACGTGCTCCTCGCCGACCACCACCCGCTGCGGCCGACCTGGGCGGCGTACCGGCGCACCGAGATCACGGCCAGGCGGAAGATCGCGGCGAGCTGCCCGGCACTGCTGCCTCTCTTCGAGGAGCTGTGCCGGGAGTTCGCCCGGCGGCCCCACCTCTTCTCCGGCGGGGCGCCACTTCAGGGGTCGTCACCTCCCGCCGCGGGAGATGACGATGGTCGCCAGGGCGAGCAGGACCGCCCCGGTGACGGCGGACAGCATCCGCAGGTGCAACGGGAACGACGGCCCGAGCACGGCGGGCAGGGCGACCAGGAAGGCGCCGGCCGCGTTCGCGGACACCCGGAGGAAGAGCCGCGACCGCGACCGGTGCACGACCACGGGAAAACCCACCTTCGTCGTCAGTGAGCCCGGCGCCTGCTCCGCCTGCCCGTCCGCCGCCAGCCTGATCGTCACCCGCGCGAGCGCGTCGAAGGCGAGCGCCTCGGGCTGGAGCCAGAACTCCACCGTGTCGTAGCGGAGCGACAGGTCGTACGACCAGTCGGAGGAGATCTTGAGGTAGGTGCCGTCGGTCGCGCAGGCGAGCTGCCGCATCGGCTCGCAGTAGCCGTCCGCGTAGAACGTGACCCGCACCTTCACCGAGTCGCTGTCGCTGAGGCTCAGCCGGCCCGCCGCGTCGAGCCCGGCCCTCCTGTCGTCGCCCAGCACGGGTTCCTCCACCCGTACGAAGTAGGAGGACCTGAAGGTGGGATGCTGCGCCAGCCGCCGGGCCACGCCGAGCCACAGGTGCGGGTCGTCGGCACGGGTCCGTGGTGGCGGGAGCGGGTCGGGGAACCGGGCGGTGGCCGGGTAGAAGCGGGCGCCGTTGACCGCTTCGAGCCCGGCGACGAACGACGCGCCCCTTTCCCTGATCTCCGCCTCGGTGAGGGGGAAGTCGTCCAGGTTCGCGTAGTCGTCCACCCGCAGGCGGAACACGAACATGTCGGCGACCCGGACGGCGGCGACGATCACGGCGAGGCGCACCGGCACCACGAACGGCGGCGGCCCCGGGGACCGCGACGCCGGACCCTGCGGCACCGGACCCTGCGGCACCGGGGACTGCGGCACCGGGGACTGCGCCGTCGGGAACAGGGGCGCCGGAGCCTGGGCGTCGGCCACGAAACCGAGCAGGCACCGCCGCCCGACGACCGAGCGGTCCGCGACCGCCCGCTGGAGGGCCCGCGCGACGTAACCGGCCTTGTACCGGAACTGGATGACCGCCCCTCGGGGCAGGGCCAGCGCCGTCAGGACGTCCTCGGCGTATCTCCGCCGCAGGTCGGACGAGAGCAGGAGCACCGAGGGCCGGGCGTCCGCCGGGCCCGCCGCCCTCGTCCGGAGGAGACCCGGGGCCCTCATCGCCGGGCCTCCGATCGCCCGTCGAGCGGATGGCCGTCGAGCAGGTGGTCGTCGAGCGCGAGGAACCGGGGCCACACCCGGTCCTTCGGCAGTTCGTCGAGGCCGAGCCTCGTCGTGGGCTCGTACCGCAGGCCCCGGTCGGCCAGCGCCCGGTGCTCGCCGAGGACGATCGGCTCCGGCACGCTCCTCGACTGGTCTCCGGTGAGGTCGACGACGAGCCGCCGGGGGTCGTGGGACGGGCCGATCTCGACCCAGCAGTGGTGGCTCACGTCCTCGTCGTCGCGGCGGCCGACCCGCAGGCGGCCGTAGCAGTACGCGGGTTCGAGCAGCAGGCCGGCCCGCAGCTCGCGGGCGAGCCAGACCGACGTCACACCGCACTGCCCGCGCGGGTCTCCGTCGCCCGCCCGCTCCTCCTGGTAGCGCGGGTGGACCGTCCGGTCCGACCAGCAGGCCTCCAGCATCCGCCGGTAGCCGAGGAGCCGGGCCCGCCACTCGGGCGAGGCGAGATCCGCCTGCCGGGGTCTCACGTGCTCACCGCCTGAGTGGGTGCGTCGCGGCACCGTGATCAGGCCGTCGAGCGCCCGGACGGTCCGCTTCGCCGCCGTGGTGACGCCGAGGATCATGAGGACGTTGCGCGGCGTGTCCAGAAGCTGCGGCACCGACCTCCCCGGCATCCGCCGCGTCTGGAAGAGCCCCGTCTCGTCGTACCGGTACGCCACGGGAGACAGCGCGACGGGGACGAACCCCGACGCCAGGAACGCGGCGCCGTCGAAGCCGAGCATCGGGTTGCAGGCGGTGACGACGTAGTCGCCGGCGTCCGCGAGCCTGATCTCCCTGACGGCGCGGGCGACGGTCAGGCTCATGAGGTTGGCCGGGATCCCGGCCAGTCCGTGCATCCTCGTCAGGACCAGCACCCGGCCGGGCTCCACCCGCAGCCCGTGCCCCGCCAGCGCCTCCATGACGTACTGCCGGTCGCACCGCGAGAAGGCCACGTACGTGAGCGGCATCGTGGCGCCCGGCAGGAACAGCCCGAACTGGAGGAGGGTGTCGGCCCGCTCGCTGTGCAGGTAGTGCAGGCGGGACTGGACGAGATGACCGACGCTGGGCCTGACCTTCCCGAAGCGCAGCCGGGTCCGGTACCCGTCGGTGAACGAGAGGCTCAGGTCGCGGCGCACCTTCTCGACGTTCAGCAGGACGGAGGCGTGCGCCTGGTGCGCCGCGTCCTGCGCCGACTGCTCCACCTGCGCCGCCCGTACGACGGCCGGCAGCCGGATCTCCTCGTAGACCTTGTCCGGCGACCATCCGACGATCGCCGTTCTGCTCAGCCGCGGCAGGTGCAACCTCACCTGGATCTCCAGGGCCCGGAGATCCACCCCTGTCGTCTCGGCGTCGGCGCGGATGCGCGCCCGCATCACCTCCATGAAAGACTCGACATCCCGATCACGAAGCCCCTCTCCCCACGAAATCTCGCTTCGCGCTTTCTCCCTTCGCGGCGTACACGTGGTCTTGGGCACGTTTTCTCCCGCAATCCGCGAGAAGTTCTGTCAAGGACGCCGTCAAGGATAGAACCCGAATGGCCCCCTGTCAGGGCCGCGACCGATTCGGCATCACCTTTTAACGCGCTCGCCGCAATTGCCGGGAGCCGGCGCCGCGAATTCGTCATGGGACGATTTCCCGATAGGGCGGCCCACCGCCCGGAGCAGCGACCGAGGGCCGCCGCCCGCGCCCGGGTTGTGTCGGTTCGAGTGCGTACGATCGGTGCCGGTCCGCTGGACGGTGGGCCGCACCGACAGAAGGGGGCCGCCGGTGAGCGGGGCGGGGTTCCAGACGCGCAGGATCGGGCTCCTCGTCACCGGCAACCTGCTCGGCGGCATCGGGGTCGCGGGTGGATTCGCGGTCGGCGGACTGCTGGTCGAACGGCTGGGCGGCACCTCGTTCGCGGGGCTCGGCCAGGGCGCGAGCGTGCTCGGCTCGGCGGTCGCGGCGGTCCCGCTGGCCGCTCTGGCGGCCCGGTACGGGCGGCGCAGGTCACTCGCGGTGGGATACGCGCTGGCGATGGCCGGCGCCGTGCTGATCATCACCGCGGCGGTGGTCGCGCAGGTCGTCGTCCTGCTGGCCGGGCTCGCCCTCTTCGGCGTCGCCCAGGCGGTGAACCTGCAGACCCGGTACGCCGCGGCGGACGGCGCGCCCGCCGCGACCCGGGCCCGGCTGATGTCGCTGGTGATCTGGGCGACCACGATCGGCTCGGTGGCGGGGCCCAACCTGAGCGAGCCGGGCGAGCGCACCGGCCGCCTGCTGGGCCTGCCCGCCCTGACCGGGCCGTACCTGTTCGCGGTCCTGTCCTTCGCGCTGGCGGCCGTGGCCGCGCTGTTCCTGCCGCGCGCGGCCCGCGTCCCCCTCCCGGCGGCCGGCACGGCGACCGGCACAGCGACCTGCACAGCGCCGGCCGGAGCGGGTGATCCCACAGGTGCGGACGGTGCATCCCCCGGCGGATCCCCGGGCACGTCTCCCGGCGCTTCTCGGGGCGAGTCCCCGGGCGGGGCGCGCGCCGCGCTGGGCTGGGCCCTGCGGCATCCGGCGGCCCGGCTCGGCGTGGTGCTGATCGCGGTGGCGCACGCGGTGATGGTCATGGTCATGGTCATGACCCCGCTGCACATGCAGCACCACGGCATGTCGCTGCGACTGGTGGGCGTGGTGATCTCCCTGCACGTGCTGGGGATGTACGCGCTCAGCCCGCTCTTCGGGTGGCTGGCCGACCGGTTCGGCCCGGTCCGCGTCGCCCTCGCCGGTCTGGCGATGCTGGCGGCGTCCGTGGTCCTCGGTTTCTCCGCCGCCGCCCTGCAGGCCGGGAGCGTGCTCACCGCGACCGCTCTCACCGTGCTCGGCCTGGGCTGGTCGGCGTCGATGCTCTCCGCGTCGGTCCTGCTGGCGAACGCCGCACCGGACCGGTTGCGGATCCCGTTGCAGGGCGCCACCGACGCCGGCATGAGCTACGCGGGGGCGGTGGCGGCCGCGCTGGCGGGCCCGATCCTCGCCGCCGGTGGGTTCCAGGCGGTCAACATCGCCGCCGCGGTCATCATGCTGCCGGCCGTGGCCGCCGCGGCGGCCGTCCTGCGGGCCCGCCGAGAAGGAGGGCACGGCGAGGGAGGGCTCGGGGTGACCGGCCCGCGAGACGCCGAACCCGCGGCCGAGCGGGGCTGAACGAATCACGGCCGTGCCCGCCGCCGGCCCCCCGCCGACCGCGGCCGAGCGGGGCTGAACGAATCACGGCCGTGCCCGCCGCCGGACACCGCTGATCGGCGCTGATCGGCGCTGATCGGCGCTGATCGGCGCCGGCCCCGGGGACGGCGCCGGACGGGCGGGCGCCGGGCTTGACTAAACGATCACAGCGCTCGATCGTCGGAGCCTGGTGACACTGGAAGCACCCCTCCCCGCAACCCGGAGTACTACATGCGAAGAGCCCTGGCCGTTCCGCTCGCCGCGCTCGTGGCCGCGCCCCTGCTGGCCGCCGCGGCCCCCGCCCAGGGCCCTCCGCCGCCGCCCGCCCCACCGGTGCGGGGCGACGCCGTCACGGTCACGGTCAACGCGAACGCCGGGCTCGGCGCCGTCCACGAGGCGGCGTCCGGCGCCAACGCCGCCATCTGGGACGCGCACATGAACGACCCGGAGGTCGCGCGGCTGTACCGGCGGGCGGGCATCGCCGCGGTGCGCTACCCGGGCGGCTCGTACGGCGACCTCTATCACTGGAAGACCCACACGGCGCCGGGCGGGACCGTGGCGCCCGGCACGGACTTCGACGCGTTCATGCGCACGGTCAGGGCCGCCGGCGCCCAACCGGTGGTGATCGCCAACTACGGGACCGGGACCCCGGAGGAGGCGGCCGGATGGGTCCGGTACGCCAACGTCACCAAGAAGTACGGCGTCAAGTACTGGGAGATCGGCAACGAGCTCTACGGCAACGGCCACTACGGCGCCACCTGGGAGTCCGACGACCACCCGGACAAGAGCCCCGCGGCGTACGCCCGCAACGCGCTCGACTACGTCCGCGCGATGAAGGCCGTCGATCCCGCCGTCAAGGTCGGGGCGGTGCTCACCATCCCCGGAAGCTGGCCGGACGGCGTGGTGGCCGCGGGCGACTCGGCGAACTGGAACCACACCGTCATCCCGGTGCTGGCCTCCGAGGTCGACTTCTTCACCGTGCACTGGTATCCGGGCACGAGCATCCCGGACACGACCGGCGACGTCACCGCCTTGCTGGCCTCCCCGCCGAGGCTCGCCGAGATGCTGGCCCAGGTGCGGGCCGACGTCGCCGCCCTGGGCGGCCGCGACGTGCCGCTCGCGCTGACCGAGGTCGCCTCCAACATCGGGCGCAACGTGCACGCGGCCGGACTGTTCGCCGCCGACGCCTACCTGACCGCGCTGGAGAACGGCGTCTTCACCGTGGACTGGTTCGACACCCACAACACGGTCGAGAAGGTCAGCACGATCGACGGCGAGACCGACTTCCAGGACATCGGCTTCCTGTCGCTCGGCCAGTGCGCCGACGGCGTCTGCGAGCCCCCCGTCAACACGCCGTTCCCCTCCTACCACGGCATCGAGATCCTCGGCACCGCCGCCCGCCCCGGCGACGACCTGGTCAGGGCGGCCTCCGACCAGTCGAAGGTGGCCGTGCACGCCGTACGGCGGGCCGGCGGCGACCTGTCCGTCGTGCTGATCAACAAGGATCCGGCCACCGCCTATCCCGTGCGGTTCCGGTACGACGGGTTCACCCCCTCGGGGCGGACCCCCGTGACGTACGCCTTCACGCGCGGGGCCGACTCGATCGTCCGGGCGGGGCAGGGCGGCCCGTACACGACGACGCTGCCGCCGTACTCGGTGACGACGATGACGCTGAGCGCGGCGAAGGGCCCGAAGCCCGCGCCGGCCCCGGGGACGCCTGCGGCGCGCGGCGCCGCGGACGGCGTCACCGTGAGCTGGCCCGCCATCGGGGGACCGCGGGCGGACCGGTACGAGGTGTACCGCCAGGTGGGCACGGAGACCACGCTGCTGGGCACGACCCGGGACACCTCGCTGACGCTGCGCGGTCTGGAGCCCGGCGCCGCCTACACGGTCAACGTGCTGGCCCGGGACCGGGCCGGACGGCTGTCGCGGCCCTCCGCCCCGGTGACCTTCACCGCTCCCACGCCTCCGGACAGCGCCTGCGCGGTCCGTTACCGGGTGACGCAGGGCTGGGGCCGCGGCTTCGTCGCCACGGTCACCGTCACCAACCGCGGCGCGGCCGACGTGTCCGGCTGGACGCTGGCGTTCCGCTTCCCGGTGGCCGGGGAACGCGTCAGCAGCGGGTCGGGCGGCACGTGGACGTCGGAGGGTCAGGACGTGCGGGTCGTCCCCGGTGAACAGAACGGGACGATCCCCGCGGGCGGCTCGGTCTCCGTCGGCTTCGTCGGCGCGAACGAGGGGGCGTATCCGTCCCCCACGGTCTTCCGCCTGAACGGCGCCGTCTGCTCGACGCTGTAGTCGTCCCCACCGTTGGCGTCCCACTGAGGGCGTCCCCACTGGACTCGTCAGGGGGACGCCCTCAGTGGGTGACGCGCAGCTTGGACTGCTTGTGCCGGGACCGCTCCCAGTCGTCCATGAACCTGGCCTTCAGGCCGTACCGCTCGGCGAGCCGCACCAGCGTCTCGGTGCGGTAGTAGAAGTCCTCGCGCAGCACGTGGTGCTCGGCCTTCTCCGTACGGTCGAAGGTGAAGTCGAAGAAGCCGTCGGGGTGCAGGACGCGCCCGACGTGCCGCAGGCACTCGTCGATCACCTCGATCGGGCTGTGGGAGAAGACGCTGTGCGCGTGGACCACGGTGAAGTGCGCGTCGGGGAGGAAGCCGAAGGTCAGGTCGTTCACCAGGGTCAGGTGCGGCAGCCGCGACTGCAGCCCGCGCTGCGCGACCGTGTCCGCGGCGGCCAGCAGGATCTCCGGCGAGATGTCCAGCCCGTGGTAGTGGCCCGGCTCCAGGTGGTCGATCAGCCGCCACCCCAGGCGCAGGTTGCCGCAGCCGATGTCGAGCACGCGGTCGCGCGGCGTCAGCCCGTGCCGGACCAGGTAGTCGAACTGCAGCTTCCCGATCCGCAGCCAGCTCTCCCTGCCGTGACTGCCGATCGCGGCGTCCGCGTTCATCTCCGCGATGTCGGCCCGCATCACCTCCCGGTAGTACGAGACGTGGTCGGCGGTCGTCAGCCGCAGCCGCGTGTCGCGGGTCACCCGCCGCAGATGCGGCCAGACCTTTCCGGGATGACGCAGAGCGTAGGCCACCTGGTAGCTGAGACGTGACCGCGGCCTTTTCACGTATGGCTGTCGCTGCATGCCCCAACGGTAGGCGCGCGGCAGGCGAGGTCATCCGGTTTCACGTACGGCATCAAGGAAATTTTGCCGGGAGGAATTTCGCGGCCGCGGCGGGATTCCCGGACGTCTCGAATGACGGTGCGCCGCATTTTGGGTGAAACGCGGCGAATTCTTGCCCTCGATGCCGCTGAGGGTTGAATTCCGCCGTGAGAGGCTTTCTCACAAGCGCCCGCCTCGCCGGGCGCGACCCCGCGGCCCATCGCCAACAAAGCCGCCCGGTGTTGTGATGGCGAAAAACCGCATGAAGCCCGCCCTCCTCGTTCTTCGCGACGAGGAGGGCGGTGCCGCGTACGGACGGTTCCGGGAAGTTCCGGGGCTCAGCCGGCGGCGACCAGCGGCGAACCCGGCTGTGACGCACCGGACGGTGCCGGACCGGACGGTGCCGGACCGGATGACGGCGGCCCGGCGGGCTTGGGCCTCGTGTAGCCCGCGGGCCGCAGCGCTCCGGGGTCGTCGTGCGTCACCGGCAGCAACGGCATCACCTGGGCGCCGAAACGGTAGGTCTCCTCCAGCAGCGGGTTGCCCGAGACGATGAACGAGTCGATCCCCAGGGCGTGGTACTCGCGGATCCGGGCGGCGACCGACTCGGGGCTGCCGACCAGCGCCAGCCCGGGACCGCCCCGGATCAGGCCGAAGCCGGACCAGACGTTCGGGTAGACCTCCAGGTCCCTCGCGAAGCGGGGTTTGACGCCCTTGTGGAACGACAGTTGCCGCGCCTGCCCGACCGACTCCTGCCGCCCGGACTCCGCCTGCACCCGGGCGACGACGTCGTCGTCCAGGTGGTCGAGCATGTCCTGCGCGGCGGCCCACGCCTCCTCGTCGGTGTCCCGGACGATGAGGTTGAGGCGGATGCCGAATCGGAGGCTCCGGCCGTGCCGCGCCGCGCGGGCGCGGACGTCCGCGATCAGTTCGGCGGTCTCGGCGGGCGGCTCGCCCCAGGTCAGGTAGTTGTCGATGTGCTTGGCGGCGACGTCGCGGGCGATCGGCGAGGCGCCGCCGAACCACAGCGGCGGGTACGGCTGCTGGAGCGACAGGAACGCCGCCTCGGCTCCGCGGATCTTGAGGTGCTTACCGTCGAAGTCGACCCGTTCCCCGCGCATGAGCGCCCGGTAGACGGTGAGGAACTCGTCGGTGTGCTCGTACCGCTCCTCGTGCTTGAGGTGCACGCCGGCGGCCTCCAGCCCGGTGTGGCCGCTGACGACGTTCAGGACGACCCGGCCGCCGGAGTTCTGGTCGAGCGTGGTCGCGAGCTTGACCAGCGACGTCGGCGTGTAGACCGAGGGGTGGACGGCGATCACGAACTTCATCCGCCGGGTGGTCGGGACCAGCGAGGCCGCCGTGATCCAGGGGTCCATGCCGCTCGTCGGCTGGGTGGCCAGCAGCGCCCCGTAGAAGCCGTTGACGTCGATCGACTTCGCCCACGCCTGGACGTACTCGAAGTCGACTCTGCGCCTCCAGGCCGGGTCCCAGGGATACCGGCCGTCGCCCGCGATCAGGTACCAGAGGATCTCCAGGCGGCGCTCGGGGAGCGGCGGGAGGGAGCCGGGGTCGGTCATGAGTTCGCTCCTGCTGTCGTGCTCCGGCTCATCGTGTTCCGGCTCATCGGACGATCGGCTTCGAGCCGCCCAGGGGTGCGGCGAGGATCTCCAGGGCCGCCGCCTCCTCGATCGTGGCGACCAGCCGCGCCGTGCTGAGCGGGCCGTCGTCGAAGGCGAGCAGCCCGTGGTTGGCCAGCAGCACGGCCCTGGTGTCCGGGTGCTGTTCGAGGAGCGCGGTGATCGAGGCGCCGAGATCTCCGTTGTTGCGCGCGCGGTACGGCGCGCAGGGGATCTCCACCGTCTGCCCGCGGTTGACCAGCGGCTCGTAGTTCGGCGGGATGGGCCGGTGCGCCAGGGCGAACGCGGTGGCGTGGAGCGAGTGCGTGTGGATGACCGCGTGCACGCCGGGGCGGGCGTAGGCCAGGGTGTGCATCTGGAGGACCTGCCGCACGCCGGGGCCGAGCCTCCCGGCGACCAGGTCGCCGTCCAGCGTCACCACGCCGAAATCCTGCTCGGAGATGTCGGCGGGCAGCCCCTTGGCGTTGATCAGCACATGCCCCGGGGAGCCCGGGAGCCGGACGCTGGCGTTGGCCGAGTAGGGGTTCCGCAGCGCGCCCAGCTGGTGCAGCAGGTGCACGGCCTTGATGAGGTCGGCGCGCACGGCCGCGTCGGCGCCGGTCAGCACGACCTCTCCGGCGGTGAGCCAGCCGTCCTCCCGGACGGGGCTCGTCAGTGTCGACGTCATTGGTCTTCTTTCTTTCTCGTGGATCTCAGTCCTGCGCGCGGGTGGCGCCGAAGTGCCAGTGCAGGATCCGTCTCTCGACGAACAGGAACGCGAAGTTGAGGAGGTAGCCGAGCATCGCGATCGTCACCGCGCCGACGATCAGGTCGGTCACCAGGAAGCTCTGCTGCTGGATCATCAGAAGGTGGCCGAGCCCGTCGTTTCCGGCGATCATCCCGACCACCACCGAGATGACCAGCGACGCGGCGAGGGCCGAACGGAGGCCGACGAAGATGGCCGGCGCGGCGGCCGGGATCACGACCTCGGCCATGGTCTGCCGCCAGGTCAGCCCGAAGGTGCGGGCGGTGTCCATCATCGTGCGCGGGGTGGAGCCCGCCCCCGAGTACGCGTTCAGCAGGATGTGGAAGAACGAGGCCAGCGCGACCACACTGATCTTCATCGCGTCGTCGATGCCGAGATAGAGGATGAGCAGCGGGATCACCGCCGAGATCGGCATCGGCCGCAGCAGTTCGAGCGGGGGTTCGACCAGCACGTAGACGAACCGCACGCGGGCCATGAGCACGCCGACGGCCACCGCCAGGACGGCGGCGACGGCGTACCCGATCAGCATCGTGCGCAGCGTCTGCAGGATCGCGGCCGGCAGCGGCCCGCCGAGGATCTCGCTCCACCATTTGGCGGCGACGTCGGTCACGGTGGCGTACCTGGGCGACGGATGGGTGGAGGCGTAGCGCTGCCAGGCGAGCAGGACGCCGGCGAAGACGAGCCAGCCGAAGAACCTGCTGCGCAGCGCACGCGGCAGGCGGCCCGCCCGCCGGGGCGTCGTCACGGTGGAGTCTGTGGCCATCGGCCGCGTCCTTTCAGTCCAGCACCAGGTTCAGCAGGTCGCGCCGGTGCCGGAGGAAGTCCGGCAGCTCCCGGGTGGTCACCTGCTCGCGTGGGCGGGGCAGGTCCGTACGCACGTCCGCGAGCACGCCGTGGCCCTCCGGGTGCAGCACCACGACCCGGTCGGCGAGGTAGACGGCCTCGTCGATGTCGTGGGTGACGAACAGCACGGTCACCCCGGCCTCGGCCCAGGCACGCAGGATCACGTCCTGCAGCGTGGCCCGGCTCAGCGCGTCCACGCCGCTGAACGCCTCGTCCATCAGCAGCAGCCGGGGCCCGGCGGCCAGCGCCCGGGCGATGGCCGCCCGCTGCTGCATCCCGCCGGACAGCTCCCAGGGGTAGCGGTCGGCCGCGTGACCGAGGCCGACCAGGTCGAGGTAGTGCGCCACCAGCGCGTCGTGGTCCCCCGCCGGGGCCGCGTACGCGTGCCGCAGGCCGAACCGGACGTTGCCCGCCACGGTCTTCCACGGCAGCAGGGACTGCGCGTAGTCCTGGAAGACGCAGCGGGCCTGCCGCGGCGGCCCGTCGATCGGCTGCCCCGCCACCCGGATCTCCCCCGCCGACGCGGGGAGCAGCCCGCTGAGGAGCCGCAGCAACGTGGACTTGCCGCAGCCGGAACGGCCGACCACGGCGACGAACTCCCCCGTGCCGACGCGCAGGGACAGGTCGCGCAGTGCGGTGACCTCGCGCCGCCGGCCGCGGTAGGTCATCCGGACGTCCTCCGCCTCCAGCAGGGGCGCGGGACGTCCGGCGCCGCCGGCCGGGGACGCGACCGATGCCGCCGATGTCGTCGATGTCGTCGATGTCGTCGATGTCGTCGATGTCGTCGAAATCGCCATCCGAAGAGCTCCCAGCGTTCGTCGTGAGGTCAGGGATTGGCGGCCGTGGCGGTGGGCCACAGGTAGGGCGTGAGGTCGATCGCCTGCTTCAGCGCGCCGTACCGCGCGCCGATCTCGATCCACTTGTTCTCCGCCGCCACGTCGAACGGGCCGCGCAACTCGCCGCTGGTCGCCGCCGAGGCCTTCTGCAGGGCGCCCGGATACTTGGACTCCAGCTTGCCGACGTCGGCGCCGCCGTACTTCACCAGCAGGGTGTTCTGCTCCAGCGGGGCGACCGACTGGAACGCGGTCACCCCCTGCCGGACGGCCCGCACGAAACGCTTGACCAGGTCGGGGTGGGCCTCGGCGTACGCGCGCTTGGCGCCGTAGCCGGAGGTCGCCGCGCCGTCCGGGACGCCGGAGTCGAACGCGCCGGCCACCGTCAGGCCGTACTGCGCCTGCCAGGCGGTGACGTACGCCCCGCTGGTGGCCGCCGCGTCGAGCGTGCCCTGGGCGACCAGCCCGCCGGAGGTGGTGCGGTCCTGCACCGTCGTGTACTTCGGCCCGTTCGGGTCGAGCCCCTGGTCCTCCAGCCACTTCTTGATCTGTACGGTGGTCAGCGCCTGCGCCGGGACGCCGAGCTTCCGGCCGGCCAGGTCCTTCGCGGAGGTGATGCCGCTGCCCGGCTTGGCCACGATGACGTTGACCGGCTGACCGGGCTTCAGGGCGTTGGCCGGGTTGATGATCGTCAGCTTGAACCCCTGCTGGATGGCGGAGGTCCAGGCGAAGATGTCGGCCCAGGCGATGTCGATGGACCCACCCTCGGTGGCCGCCACCAGGGCGGGACCGCCGCTGAGGGTCACGAGCTCGACCTTGATGCGCTCCTTGGCGAAGAACCCGTTCTCGATCGCGGAGTACACGCCGGGGGGCGATCCGGCGATGACGCCGACGCGGACGGTGTCGACTCCCTGTCCGGAGCCCTGCCCGGAGCCCTGTCCGGTCTCGGACGACGCCGCGGGACCGCCGCAGGCGGCCAGCAGCGCGCCGAGGGCGGCGACCGCCGTCGGGAACAGGAGGCGGCGGACGGATGCACGTCCGGCGGGGCGGGCCGCGGAGCCGGGGCCGCCGGGCGTGGGTGTGCTGATCACTGCATGGCCTTTCGGGTCAGTCCCGCCGGGAGACGCGCTCGTACGCGAGCCGCAGCGGGTCGGGGTCGATCCAGGAGTCGAGGTCGAAGTCGGCGCTCAGGAAGCCGTGGCGCTGGAGGAACGCCTTCTGTGTCCGCAGCAGGTCGACGCGCTCGTCGTCCAGCGTGGGGTGCAGGGTGCGGTGGAACCCGTCGCGGTAGGCGAGGAGCACCCCGTCGGCGCCGGAGCCGGTCTCGGCGGCCAGCACCTCGCGAACGCCCTCCAGGTCGCCCGCCGCCCAGTCGGCCGCGCGCAGCGACTGGACCAGGAACTCGACCACGAGCTCGGGCCGTGACCGCAGCAGGTCCTCGTGCACGGTGATCGGCCGCGGGGTGCCGTTGTTCACCCTGGAGCGCCGCGCGGGCAGCGCGTCCAGGTCGATGCCGACCACGGCGCCGCGGAGGCGGGCCTCCTCCAGCGCCGCGGCGCCCTTGGCGTACACCGCGTCGACGCGGCCGGCGGCGAGCGCGTCCAGCTCGGGGAAGCGCGGCGCGGCCCGCTCGGCGCGGACGCGCCCGGGAGGCACCACCGGGTCGAGCGGCAGCTCGACGAACTCGACGTCGTCGAGCGACAGGCCCGCGAGGCCGAGCGCGCCCTTGAACCCGTGCAGGGCCATGGCGCGGGCCATGCTGGTGTCCCTGGTCGCGGCCCAGCCGGGAACCGCGACCCGGGCGCCGCGCAGGGCGGCCGGCGAGTCGATCGCGGAGTCCCCGCGGACCACGATCGACTGTCCCTCGTCGATCCAGGTCAGCCCGATCAGGCGGGTCCTGGCGCCCTCGGCGCGGGCCGCGATGGCGGGGACGTTCCCCCCTTCGCGGATCAGGCCGACGAGGTCGTGGTCGTAGTGGTGCCTGGCGATCTCCAGGGGCGCGTCCTGCAGGACCCCGATGTCGACGCCCAGGTCCGCGTAGCGGCCGGCCAGCCAGCCGAGCGCGTGGGCGAGTCCGCTCGCCGTCGGGACCGGACAGCGGGTGAACCAGAGGGTGTCCACGGACTGGGCCGTGGACGGCAGGGTCGCGGGCGTGGTCGTGGGCATGGTGCGCCCCTTCCCGCACTGCGCGCTCAGGGGCGGCAGGCATTTCCTAGTAACTCTGCCGGAATACTAGGTTGGGAGGGACGATCTAGGCAAGTCACCGCAAACAAGACACTGGAACGGGTGCCGCGGCGCGGCCGGGCCGTTACGGCCGGGCGGCCGGACCGGTCACGAGAGCGGCACCGAGGTGGACTCCCGCACCACGAGCCGGCACGGGTGGGCGTGGCGGCCCGGGGAGGGGGAGCCGTTGATGGCCGCCAGCAGCATCTCGGCCGCCGAACGGCCGAGCCCTTCGAGGTTCAGGTCGATGCTGGTCAGCGGCGGCTGGCTGGCCTCGGTCATGACATCCCAGTTGTCGAAGCCGATGAGGGCGACGTCCTGGGGAACGCGGCGCCCGGCGGCCCGCAGCGCGTCGCAGACGCCCCGGGCGATTTGGTCGTTGCCGCAGAAGACGGCGTCGAACTCGGTCCGGCCGGCCAGGAGGATGCCGACGGCCTGACGTCCCCACACCTCGCTCCACCCGCCGAACAGCGGCGGAGCGACCAGGGACAGCCCGGCCTCGGTGAGCCGCTCCGTCGCCGCGGCCGCGCGCACCCGGGCGGAGTCGTGGTGCTCGGGTCCGGTGATGTGGGCGATCCGGGTGCGCCCGACGGCCAGCAGATGCTCGATCGCCTTGCGCGAGCCGCCCGCCTCGTCCGGGACCACCGAGCAGTCCTGGGGGTCGGAGGAGCTGATGAAGGCGTAGACGACGGGCACCGGCAGGTTGGCGCCGATGGGCGCCCGCGCCTCGGTGCGCCGGCCGGTCACGATCATGCCGTCGACCCGGCGGCTGAGGAGGGTCTTGACGTAGTACTGCTCGCGGATGGGGTCGTCGCGCCCGTCGCAGAGGAAGACCGACATCTCCCCGGCGCCCAACGCGTCCTCCGCCCCCATCAGCACGGGGATGCTGAACCGCCCGATCGTGTCGGTGGTGATCATGCCGACTGTGTAGGTGCGTCCCGAGTGCAGGCTCCGCGCACCCGCGTTGGCCTCGAACGCCAACTGCCTGGCCGCCTCGCGCACCCGCATCCGGGTCTCCTCGCGCAACGACCCGCGACCGTTGAGGGCCTTGGAGACCGTGCCCACCGACACCCCGGCGAGCGCCGCGACGTCGGCGATCGTGGCATGACGCTCCGACTTCCCCACGTTTCCCCCACTTTCCTTGCCGGTTGCCTAGGCCTCACTTTATAGGCCCCGCAATCGGCCGCAAGGTCACTGTAACAGCGTGGAAACAGGCTATTGACGGTCCTGATCCAGGTTGGATACCGTGACGGCAATCGTTTTCCTTCTTTCCTAATTTTTTCCTGCTGCATGTTCCTCGCCGTAACCGGGACAGGTCCTCGGCGGCGTGAAGGACGTCCCTGTCGCACGAAAGATTGAGGCATGACTCAGCAGAAGCTGTCAGACACACCCGCCGCTCCCGGCGTCCGCCCGATCCAGGCGCCGGCCCCGTCCGTCCCCGACGGCGCCACGGGGCCGGTCGCTCCGGGGCCCGGGGCGGTCGCCGCGCTGTGGCCGCTGGGTCCGGACCAGGTCCGTCTCGATCCGGACGGCCTGCTGGGGCGGTGGCAGCGGCGCAACGCCACGGTCACGCTCCCGCACTGCGTGGACAACCTGCACGGCGCCGGGAACATCGGCAACCTGCGCGCCGCCGCGGGGGAGGCGGACGAGGCGTTCGCGGGCATGTGGTTCGCCGACTCCGACGTCCACAAGACCCTGGAGGCCGCCGCCTGGGAGCTCGGGCGCTCACCCGGTGACGCCGGGCTGCGGTCGTTCGTGGACGACACGGCCGCGTTGCTCGCCCGCGCCCAGCAGCCGGACGGCTACCTCAACTCCTACTTCACCGTCGCCGCGCCCGAGGACCGGTGGCGCAGGCCGGAGTGGAGCCACGAGCTGTACTGCGCCGGCCATCTCATCCAGGCCGCCGTGGCCGCCGCCAGGACCGGCGTGAGTCCCGGCCTGGTGGCCGTCGCCCGCCGTTTCGCCGACCTGCTGGTGGAGCGCTTCGGGCCGGGCGGCGCCGACGAGGTCTGCGGGCACCCGGAGATCGAGACCGCCCTGGCCGAGCTGTACCGGCTGACCGGGCACCGGCCCTACCTGGACCTGGCCCGCCGGTTCCTCGACCTGCGCGGACGGGGGCTGCTCGGGCCCGGCCGGTTCGGCCCCGTCTACTACCAGGACCACGTGCCCGTACGCGAGGCCACGGAGGTCGCCGGGCACTCCGTACGCCAGCTCTACCTCCTGGCCGGGATGGTCGACGTCGGCGTGGAGACCGGCGACCGCACACTGCTCGACGCCGCCGAGCGACTGTGGGAGGACGCCGTGCGCCGGCGCACCTACGTGACCGGGGCACACGGGTCGCGCCACCGCGACGAGGCGTACGGCGATCCGTACGAACTGCCGCCGGACCGGGCGTACGCCGAGACCTGCGCGGCCATCGCGAGCTTCCAGTGGAACTGGCGGCTGCTGCTGGCGACCGGCCGCGCGCGGTACGCCGACGAGATGGAACGGGCGCTGTACAACGCGGTCGCCGTCGCCGTGTCCCACGACGGCAGGCACTTCTTCTACTCCAACCCCCTGCAGCTGCGCACGGGGCACACGGGCGCCGGAGAGGAGTCGGCGGCACGGCGGCTGCCCTGGTACACCTGCGCCTGCTGCCCGCCCAACATCGCCCGGCTGATGGCCTCCCTGCACGGCTACCTGGCCACCGCGCACGAGGACGGCCTGCAGATCCACCTGTACGCCTCGGGCAGCGTGGACACCGAGGTCGCGGGCTCCGCCGTACGGGTGGACATGCGCACCGAGTATCCCTGGCGGGGCCGGATCGAGCTGACCCTGGACGGTGCCGCGACCGTCCCCTGGACCCTCGCGCTGCGCGTGCCGGAATGGTGCGAAGCGCACACCGTGCGCATCGACGGCGGCCCGGTGATAGCCCCCGTCCGGGACGGCTACGTACGGCTCACCCGGGCCTGGGCGCCGGGCACGACCGTCGTCCTCGATCTGGAGATGCCGGTCCGGCAGGTGAGCGCGCACCCACGGGTGGACGCCGTACGCGGCTGCGTGGCGCTGGCCCGGGGGCCGCTCGTGTACTGCCTGGAGCAGGCCGACCTGCCGCCCGGCGCGGTCATGGAGGACGTGCGGCTGGACCCCGCGGCACCGGCCGTCGCGGACCGCCGGGAGGACCTGCCGGAGTTCCCGGTCGTCCTCACGGCCGGCGGCACGCTCGCCGACACCGGCGACGCGCTCTACACCGCCACGAGCGGACGGGGGCGACGTGGCACCCCCTTCACGCTCACGGCGGTGCCGTACTTCCTGTGGGGCAACCGGAGCGAGGGCCCGATGCGGGTCTGGATTCCGATCGCCGCCACGGGATGACCGCGCGGGCCGCGCCTGGCACGCGGCCCGCGAAAGCCGATGGGAACCGCCCGTGGCGCGCCTCGCCGGACTCGGGGCGGGTGGCCCCGCTTCACCTCCTGCTCTACCCCCCAAGCGCAGAAAGCGGATCCGCGCCGGTGGAAGAGATGACATCGGCCGGACGCCGGCCGTCGAAAGGAAGAACGATATGGAAAGCCTCGACAGGGGCCGGCGCGCCACCGGCCTGGGCCTGGCGGCTCTCGCCCTCGCGGGCGGACTGACCGCGTGCTCCGGGTCGTCCGGCGGCGGTGACGGAGACACCGCCTCGGCGGGCGCGAGCCAGGCGGCCGCCGGGGGCGGGACCTACACGATCTGGGACCCGTACCCGCAGTTCGACGACTCCTCCGACTGGGTGAAGCTGCTCACCCAGTGCGGCACCCAGGCCGGCGTGACCGTCAAGCGGACCGGCTACGACACCACCGACCTGACCAACAAGGCGCTGCTCGCGGCGCAGCAGGGCAACTCGCCCGACGTGCTCATCGTGGACAACCCGGTCGTCTCGACGCTGGCCGAGGCGGGGGTGCTGACCTCGACGGACGAGACGAAGATCGACACCTCGGCCGTGTCGCCGAACCTGCTGGCGGCGGGCCAGCTCGGCGGCAAGACGTACGGCATCCCGATCGGGGCCAACACCCTCGCGCTGTACTACAACAAGGAGGTGCTGAAGAAGGCCGGGGTGGAGGCCGACGGCATCAAGGACTGGGCGTCGCTGACGGCGGCGCTGGAGAAGGTGAAGGCGGCCGGCAAGAAGGGGATCACGTTCTCGGCGATCGGCACCGAGGAGGGCAGCTTCCAGTTCCTGCCGTGGTTCTGGGGCTCGGGCGCGAACCTCACCAAGCTCGACTCCCCCCAGGGCGTGGCGGCGCTGTCGCTGTGGGCCGACTGGGTGAAGAAGGGGTACGCCCCCAACTCCGTCATCAACAACACCCAGACCACGAGCTGGCAGGAGTTCGCGACCGGCGACTTCGCCTTCGCCGAGAACGGCACCTGGCAGCTCGCCAACGCCAAGAAGGCCGGCTTCGACTACGGCATCATCCCGATCCCCGCCAAGGACGGCGGCACCGCCCCCGCGCCGACCGGCGGCGAGTTCGTCACGATCCCCGCGCAGAAGGACGCGGCCCGTTACGCGACGACGCAGAAGCTCGTGACCTGCCTGGCCAGCACGGACAACTCCCTCAACACCACGACCACGCTGTCGTACATCGCCCCGACGGAGGCGGTGCAGGCCAAGCAGGTCGAGCAGAACCCGGAGCTCAAGGTGTGGGTGGAGGCGGTCAAGGCCGCCAAGGGCCGCACCAGCGACAACCTCGGCACGAAGTACCCCAAGATCTCCGAGCCCATGTGGAAGGCGATGCAGGCCGCGCTGAGCGGATCGCAGCCGCCGCAGGAGGCGCTGACGGCCGCCCAGGGCACGGCGGCGAGCGCCACCCAGTAGGCACGCACTCAGCAGGCACGTAATCAGCAGGCGCGCAGCAAGCAGGCACGGTGCGCGCGGGCCCCAGGAGCATCCACCCGCGCGCACGTCGCCGTCCCGCGGACGTCAGACGAAGGAAAGCATGAGACACGCGACAGAGACGCCGGCCGCGCCCACGGCGGACGACGGGCGGGAACCGGCGCCGGCCGGGGCGGCCGGGGGCGCCCTCCGCCGGATCGTACGACGGCCGGGACAGCGGGCGCCGGGCAAGAGCGCGCCGGGAAAGAGCGCAGGGCAGTGGACGGCGTGGGCGTTCCTCGCGCCGGTGGTGATCTATCTGCTCGCGTTCTACGCCTACCCGCTGTACCGGAACGTCGACCTGAGCCTGCGCGACTACACCGTACGGTCGTTCGTGCAGGGGGACGCGCCGTTCACCGGGCTCGCGAACTACGCGAAGGCCGTGGGCGACGCCACCTTCGGACCGGCGCTGTGGCACACGGTGGTGTTCACCCTGGTGTCGCTGGCCTTCCAGTTCACCGTCGGGCTCGCCCTGGCGGTGTTCTTCACCCGGCACTTCCGGCTGTCGGCCACGTTGCGCGCGCTGTTCCTGGTGCCGTGGCTGCTGCCGCTGATCGTGTCGTCCTCGACCTGGTCGTGGATGCTCAACAGCGACTCCGGTGTGGTCAACGCCGTCCTGCACACGTTCGGGATCGGACCGGTCAACTGGCTGACCTCACCCGACTGGTCGCTGTGGTCGGTGACCATCGCCAACATCTGGATCGGCATCCCGTTCAACCTCGTGGTGCTGTACAGCGGCCTGCAGGCGATCCCGTCCCACATCCACGAGGCGGCGGCCCTGGACGGCGCGAGCGGGTGGCAGCGGTTCTGGCGGGTGACCTTCCCGCTGCTGCGGCCGGTCTCGGCGATCACGCTGCTGCTCGGGCTGGTCTACACGCTGAAGGTGTTCGACATCATCTGGATCATGACGAAGGGCGGGCCCAGCGACGCGTCCACGACGCTGGCCACCTGGTCGTACCGGCTGGGCTTCGGCAACCTGCTGCCCTCCTTCGGCCCCGGCGCGGCGGTCGGCAACCTGCTGATCGTGATCGCGCTGGTCTCCGGCCTCGTCTACATCCGCGTACAGCGAAGGCAGGCACTGGCATGACGGCGAACCGGCGCACCTGGTGGCACACCGGCCTGGGCGTGGTGTTCACCGCGCTCATGCTGTTCCCGGTCTACTGGATGATCAACGTGTCGTTCACCCGCGACCAGGACATGCGCAAGTCGCCGCCGGACTGGTTCCCCGTGAACGGGACGCTGGAGGGCTACCGGGCCGTGCTGGAGCAGCAGGGGCCCTACCTCGCCACCAGCCTCGTGGTGGGGCTCGGCACGGTGGCGCTGACCCTGGTGATCTCCGCTCCGGCCGCCTTCTCGCTGGCCAGACTGCGCCCGCGCGGCGGCGGCGTGCTGAGCTTCCTGCTGCTGGTCGCGCAGATGATCCCCGGAGTGATCATGGCGATGGGGTTCTACGCGATCTACCTGAGCACCGGGGTCCTGAACACCGTACCGGGGCTGATCGTGGCCGACTCCACCCTGGCGGTGCCGTTCGCGGTGCTGATCTTCACGACGTTCATGTCCGGGATCCCGGAGGAGCTGTTGCAGGCCGCCCGGGTGGACGGCGCGGGGGCGCTGCGGACGTTCTGGTCGATCGTGCTGCCGGTCAGCCGCAACGCGGTCATCACGGTCTCGCTGTTCGCGTTCCTGTGGGCCTGGTCGGACTTCGTCTTCGCCAGCACCCTCGACCAGGGCGGCGACCACCAGCCCATCACGCTCGGCATCTACCACTACATCGGCAACAACAACCAGCAGTGGAACGCCATCATGGCCACCGCCGTGATCGCCTCGATCCCCGCCACCGTGCTCCTCGTCCTCGCGCAGCGCTACGTCGCCGCGGGAGTCACCGCCGGCGCCGTCAAGGACTGAGGAGTCCCCTCCGCCCGGCCACCTCGCAAGTCATCCTCGACGATCCCCTGCTTCCCGCGGGCCGAACGGTCCCCGGAGCCACGCGCCCTCTTGGAGGACGTGCCGCATCATGCGTGCCGATGTTAGCGATAACATCGCCCGGCTGATACGGCCCCGCTCTCCGAGACGACGCGTAACGCAAGTGTGAACGACTCCCTCGTTCACGAACGCAAAGGAGTAGTACGCATGTCTCGAGCGGCATCCCCCCCGGAAAGGGCATCGGCCCCGCGCCTTCGCCCGAACCGGCGCCAGGGCACTTCCCACCAGGCGGCGGTTCTGGTGGCCGCGCTCACCATCGCGGCCGCGGGGGCCGCCCTCCCCGCCTCGCCCGCGTCGGCCGACCCGGCCCCCGCGGCCACGCTCGTGGTGCAGGCCGACCAGCCCTTCCGCCCGGTCACCCACGTCGCGACGGGATCCCTGTACGGCCTCGCCGACGACGCGACGCCCTCCGACGCCCTGGTCAAGGCCATCAAGCCGAACACGTTCGTCCAGATGGCCGTGGGCGGCAGGCAGCAGGCGAAGGGCGACGTGCTGGTGGTCGCCGACAAGGCGGCCAGAGCGGGCGCGAAGGTCGTGAACCGCCTGTCCGACTACTACGCGGGCTGGCCGTACCAGTTCAGCTGGAGCACGTGGCCGACGGTCGTCGAGCAGCAGGTCAAGGCCGTCCAGGCGTCCGGCGCGACGAACATGGCGGCGTGGGAGCTGTGGAACGAGTCGGACAACACCTGGCTCGCGTCCAACGGCACCTACGAGGACTTCTGGACGAAGACCTTCCGCCAGGTGCGGTCGCTCGACCCGACCACGCCGATCCAGGGCCCGAGCTTCTCCGACAACATCAACGACATGGAGAAGTTCCTCAGGAACGCGGTCGCGACCGACACGGTCCCCGACATCCTCGCCTGGCACGAACTGATCAACTCCGGCAAGATCGTGAGTGACCTCGCCAAGGTCAACGCCATCATGAAGGACCTCGGCATCAGCCCGCGCCCGATCTCCATCGAGGAGTACGCGGCGCCCTCCGAGGTCGGCATCCCGGGCTCCCTGGTGGGGTACATCGCGAAGTTCGAGCGATACGGCATCCACGACGCCGAGCTCGCGTTCTGGAACGGCTACGGCGCGCTCGGCGACCTGCTGACCGGCACCGGCGGAAGCCCGAACGGCGCCTACTGGCTCTACAAGTGGTACGCCGACATGAGCGGGGACATGGTCACCACCACCCCGCCCAACGCCACGAGCGGCCTCGACGGCGCCGCCGCCGTGCCCGCCGACAAGAAGCAGGTCAGCGTGGTCTTCGGCGGCGGCAGCGGCGCCACCGCCGTCAAGGTCGACGGGCTGGACAAGCTCGACCTGGGCGGAACGGTCCACGCCACGCTCGAGTACACCCCGTCGTACGGGCGCACCAACCCCGTCGCCGGACCGATCACCATCTCCGACACCGTCTACAAGGTGACCGACGGGTCCATCACCGTGCCGGTGGCGATGAGCTCCGCCGACGCCTACCACCTGGTGATCAGCGGCGCCGGTACGGCGACCGACCTCGAGAACACGTATCGGATCACCAACCTCAACAGCGGGCTCGCGCTCGACACCCACGATGCGGGGACGTCGGCCGGGACCCTGGTGAACCAGGCCACCGCCGCGGGCGGCGCCACGCAGAGATGGAAGCTCGTCTCCACCGGCTCCGGCCTGTACAAGGTGGTCAACGCGGCCGGCGGTCTGGTGCTCGGGGTGAAGGACGCCTCGTCCGGCAACGGCGCGTCCGCCGTCGTGGAGACCGACACCGGCGGCAACACCCAGCTCTGGCAGGTCGTCCCCGACGGGAAGGGCCACAACCAGCTCGTCAACTACGGCACGGGTCTGGTGCTCGCCGTCGACGGCATGAGCAAGGACCCGGGCGCCCAGGTCGTGCAGTGGAACGACACCACCGTCACGTCCTCCGGCATCGGCGGCACCCGGGTGACCGGCAAGCTCGGGAAGGCCGTCGCGCTGTCCGGGACCAACCAGTACGTCAACGTGCCGCGGGGCGCGGTGAGCGGCGTCACGGGCGACTTCACGGTCTCCACGTGGGTCAACCCGGCCAAGAACTCGACCTGGTCGCGGGTGTTCGACTTCGGCACCGGCACGTCGGCCTACATGTTCCTGACGCTCAACAAGAACACCGGGCTCCGGTTCGCCATCACGACGAGCGGCGCCGGCGGAGAGCAGCAGATCAGCTCCACCACGACGCTCCCGCTCAACACCTGGTCGCTGGTGACGGTCACCGTGTCCGGTACCACCGGCACCCTCTACGTCAACGACCAGGTGGTGGGCACCAACCCCGGCCTCACCAGGCGCCCCGCCAACCTCGGCGCCACCACCCAGAACTGGATCGGCCGCTCGCAGTACGGAGGTGACCCCTACCTGGCCGCCGCGGTGGACGACTTCAACGTCTACGGCCGCGCGCTGACCGCGTCGGAGGTGGCCGCGCTCGCGGCCGGGCAGGCCGGCTCGGGCGACGTGCTGCGCTACACGTTCGACGAGAACGGAGGAACGGCCGTCGCGGACTCGTCCGGCAACGGACGCAACGCGACCCTCGTCGCCAGCCCGGCACCCGCGACGAGTGACGCCGGCGTCCCGGACCACTTCTGGACCCTCGCGCCCTACCTGACGATCAAGCACGTCTCGGTGGCGGACGGCGCCTCCGTCTCCGGCACGCCGACCTTCACCGTCGACCTCGGCGGCGAGGCGTCCGACGTGGCCCACACCACCATCGCGCTCGTCCGCGACGGCGTCGCGCTGACGGACAACACCAAGGCGCCCGGCAGTCACGACGACGGGCTCCACCCCGACCTCGTCGTCGACACCACCGCCTATCCGAACGGCACCTACCAGCTCAGGATCGACGCGGTCGGCACGAACGGGCTGACCACCGAGCAGACCGTCTCCATCGTGATCGACAACCCGCCGGCCTGGGCCGCGAGCACGATCTACCACACCGGTGACCAGGTGACCTACCAGGGCACCGTCTGGCTCAACTCGTGGTACTCCAGAAACCAGATCCCCGGCAACCCGTACGGGGCCTGGCAGCAGATCGTGTCCACGGCGGACGGCACCCCCGTGTGGACCCCGTCACGGATCTTCCTCACCGGAGACCGGGCGGAGTACCAGGGCGTCGTCTACCAGGCGAAGTGGTACAGCCGCAACCAGGCGCCCGGCGACCCGAACGGCCCGTGGAAGCGGGTCTGACGAGGCCGACCGGCTGATGTCGCGGGCCGGGCGTCCTCCGGGCGCCCGGCCCTTCCGCGGCCGGCTCACCCCGGCCGGGGTGAGCCGGGGGGAGCCCCGGTCGCGGCCCGGGTGCGGCGCCGCCGGCTCAAGGTGTGATCATCGTGACGTGAGCCACGGTGGTCCGCCCCCGGGCCCCCGCGCGGCTCCGGTACGGAGAAGGAGCGACCACTGCGATGCGGTTCGAGACCGGCGTCGACATCGACGCATCTCAGGAACGGGTCTGGCGGATCCTGGCGGACGTCGTCAGGTGGCCGGAGTTCCTCCCCACCATGACCCGGGTCGCGTACGCCGGCGACGGCCCGCTGGGGCACGGCGTCCGCGTACGGATCAAGCAGCCCGGGCTTCCCCCGATGGTCTGGGAGGTGACGGAGTTCACCGACGGCACGTCCTTCACGTGGCGGGCGGCGAGCGGGGGCGTCGTCACGGTCGCGGGCCACGTGCTCACGCCCCGGCCGGGCGGCGGGGTGTCGGTCCTTCTCACGATCGCCCAGTCCGGCCCGCTGGCGCCGCTGGTGGGCCTGCTCACCGGCGGGCGCACCCGCAGGTACGTCCGCACCGAGGCGGAGAGCCTCAGGCGCCGCTGCGAGGCGGGCTCCGCCGGCCGCTGAGCCGGCACCGGGACGAACGCCGCCCGGCCGGCGGCGCTCGACGGCGGCCGGTGGCGGTGCTCAGTCGCCGAGAACGGTGAGGTCGAGCCCGGCCAGGCGTTCGGGGTCGGACAGCACGTCGACGGCGGCGATCCTCCCGCCGGTGACGGTGAAGGCCATGACGGACAGCGGCCGGCCGTTCGCCACGACGACGACTCCGGCGGCCCCGTTGACCAGGGCCGGCCGCGCGTACGGCGAGAGCGAGCCGAAGACGGCCGCCTGCGCCGCCACCTCCCGCGCCCCCGTGACGACCGTGCTGTGACGGGCCCGCGCGACGCCGCCGTCGGAACGCAGCACGACGCCGGGGGCGAGCACGGCGACGAGCCCGCCGAAGTCGCCGTCGCGGGCGGCGGCCAGGAACGCCTCGACGACCGCACGCTGCCGGGCGAGGTCGGGATCGGGGGCGGGCGCCTGTCCCCGTACGCGCCGCCGGGCGCGGCTCGCCAGTTGCCGCGCCGCGGCCGGGGAGCGGTCGATCATCGTGGCGATGTCCTCGAAGGGCACGGCGAACATGTCGTGGAGCACGAACGCGAGCCGCTCGGCCGGAGAGAGCGTTTCGAGCACCACCAGCAGCGCGAGCCCGACCGAGTCGGCGAGCACCGCCTCGTGCTCGGGGTCGGCCCCCGACTCGGGATCGATGACCGGGTCGGGCACACGCACCCCCGGATGCTCCTCGCGCCGGTGTTCACGGGAGCGCAGCACGTTGAGGCACACCCGCGCCACCACCGTCGTGAGCCACGCGCCGAGGTTCTCCACGCCGCCCGCGCCGGCGCGGCTGACCCGCAGCCAGGCGTCCTGTACGGCGTCGTCGGCCTCGCTCATCGAGCCGAGCATCCGGTAGGCCACCGCCCGCAGCCGGGTGCGGTGCTCCTCGAAACGCTCCGTCAACCACTCCCGCTCGTCCACCGCGTCACATTCCTCTCCGCCCCGGTGTCCCTCATTGGTAGACCCAGAGGGCCCGGCCGATGTGACCGGGGCCCCCGGACCCGAGGAGTTGACCATCATGACCTCGCTCACCCTGGTCACCGGCGGCACCGGCACGCTCGGGCGGCTCGTCGTACCGCTGCTGCGGGACGCGGGCCACCGCGTGCGCGTGCTCAGCAGGAGCGCCCGCGATCACCGGGACGGCGTGGAGTTCGTGACCGGTGACGTGTCGACCGGCGAGGGGCTCGACGCCGCGGTGAAGAGCGCCGGCACCATCGTGCACTGCGCGGGCAGCGCCAAGGGCGACGAGGTCAAGGCCCGCAACCTGGTGGGTGCGGCGTCCCGGGCGGACGGGCCGCACCTCGTGTTCGTCTCGGTCGTCGGCGCCGATCGCGTCCCCGTCGTCAGCGGCGTCGACCGGGCGATGTTCGGCTACTTCGCCGCCAAGCGGGAGGCCGAACGGATCGTCGAGGACAGCGGACTGCCGTGGACCACCCTGCGCGCCACCCAGTTCCACGAGTTCGTCTGGACGACGCTGAGCCGGCTGAGCGCGCTGCCGCCGGTGCTGCCGACCTGGGCCGGCGTACGGTTCCAGCCGGTCGACGCGGGCGAGGTGGCGGCCCGGCTCGCCGGGCTGGCCCTCGGCGCGCCGGCCGGTCTGGTGCCCGACGTCGCCGGGCCGCGCGTGTATCCGATGGAGGATCTCGCCCGCGACTACCTGAAGGCCGTCGGCAGGCGCCGGCTCGTCATGCCGATGCCGGCTCCGGGCCGGGCCGCCCACGCGTTCCGCAACGGCGCGAACCTGCCCCTGGACGGCGCCGGCGCGGGCGGGCGGACCTGGGAGGAGTTCCTGGCCGGGTGGGCGAGGTGACGCGGCGCCCGGGTCTCGTCACGTGTCGGCCGGTGAACCGAGCGGCCGGGCGAGCTGGAAGTCGGCCGCCTGGCGGGTGAACAGGCGGGCGTACTCGCCGCCGAGCGCCATCAGCTCGTCGTGGGTGCCCTGCTCGGCCACCCGGCCGTCGGCGAGGACGACGATGTGGTCCGCGCCGCGCACGGTGTTGAGGCGGTGCGAGATGAGCAGGCTCGTACGACCGGCGCGGAGGTCGCGCAGCCGCCGGTGGACGGCGTACTCGGCGTCGGGGTCGAGCCCGGAGCTGGGCTCGTCGAGGATGAGCAGGTCGGCGGTGTCCGCGCGGAGGAGGGCGCGGGCGAGGGCGACGCGCTGCCACTGCCCGCCGGACAGGAGCACGCCCTGGCCGGGGTCCTCGTCCGGGTCGGCGGCGAAGAACCGGGACAGGATGGTGTCGTAGCCGCGGGGCAGGCCGGCGAGCCTGTCGTGGATGCCCGCCCGGCGGGCCGCCTCGTGGAGGCGTTCCGGCCGGTCGAGGGAGCCGACGTCGCCGACGGCGACGTTCTCCGCCGCGGTGAGGTCGTAGGCCATGTAGTCCTGGAACACGGCCCCGATCCGTCGGCGCAGGTCGTCGATCCGCAGGTCCCGTACGTCGGCGTCGTCCCAGCGCACGCTGCCGCGCTCGGGGTCGTACAGGCGGCACAGCAGCTTGACGACGGTGCTCTTGCCCGCGCCGTTCAGGCCGACCAGGGCCACGCTGCGGCCGTACGGGATGGTCAGGTTCAGGCCGCGGAGCACGTACGGATGGTCGGGGTCGTACCGGAACCACACGTCACGGAGCTCGATGCCGCGCCGCAGCGGCGTGACGCCGCCACCGGTGGCGGGCTCCGGCAGGTCGGGCCCGATGGTGACGACATGGGTGTAGTGACCGGCGAGGACGAGCGCCTCGTTCAGGTGGGCCAGCTGGATCACCATGCCGGAGAGGGACGACTGGGTGCCCGCCAGGGCGGCGGTGAGCACGGCCAGGTCGCCGATGCCGGCGTGCCCCGCCGCTATGCGGGAGACCATGACGATCAGCGCCGCGCCCGCGATGACCGTGCTGAGGGCGGTGAGCGCTCCGTTGTAACGGACGGCCGCGAGGTCCACCCGGCGTTCGGCCCGCTGCTGGGCGGCCAGCTCGGTCAGCATGCGTCCGCGCAGGAAACCGCCGATCCCGAACAGCCGGATCTCCTTGGCGGCCTGATGGTCGAGCAGCAGCGCCTGGTAGAACATCCGGCGGCGCTCGGCGGGGGCCACCTCCCAGCGCAGGTGCGCGCGGCGGCGGCTGAGCCGCAACTGCATCACCAGTTCGGGTCCGGCCGCCGCGGCCACGACGGCGGCCAGCGGCGTGCTGAGCGTGGCGAGCGCGCCGAGGAGCCCGGCGATGGTGACACCGCCGCGCAGCACGCCGAGCGCCGACTCGGTGATGAGCTGCGGCGCGGTCTGCGCGGACTGCTGGGCCATCTGGAGCCGGTCGTGGAACCCGGGGTTCTCCAGCCTGCTCAGGCCCTGCATGCGGCACACGGCGGTGAACAGTTCGTCGCTGGTGCGCCAGGCGATACGGCGCCGCTGTTCCTGCTGGATGTACCCGGACAGGTGGGGAAGCAGCGCGGTCAGTGCCCCGAGTGCGGCCATCGCGGCGGCCAGCGGGGCCGTCGCCGGGCCCGTGCCGGTGGTCAGGCGGTCGATCAGGAGCTTGGTGAGCCAGGTGATGGCGACGGGAGAGGCGCCGCCCAGGACCGCCATGGCGAGATGGGTGAGGGCGAGCCCGGGCCCGGCCCGCCAGACGAGCGCCAGGGTGGGTCGCAGCGGCCCGAGCCGCGCCCTCACATCGGCCATGTCAGGTGAGGGACGGCGCGGCGAGCAGCGACTCCGGCTCGTGGCCGCTGGCGGCGATGGTCGCGTCCGGCCCGACCAGGAAGAACGACGGGAACCCCGCGACCGCGAACGCGTCCGTCAGCGCGCCGCCCTCGTTCTCCACGACGACGGTGACGGCGTCGCCGAGCGCGTCGAGCAGGCCCGCGGGCTCCTCTTCCCCCGCGACGACCACCGCCAGGTTGCGTACGCCGTCCGCCGCGGCGTCGCGGGCGGTGGCGGCGAAGCCGGGCGCGTTGGGCAGGCAGTGCCGGCAGTCGGTGCTGAAGAACCCGACGAGGGTGCGCCCGCCCGCGAGGTCGTCGGTGGTGACCTTCGTGTCCGCGACCGTGAGCGCGGAGAAGGCCGGGACCTCGGCGCCCACCGGGAGCCCGAAGCCGTCCCGCGCCCTCCCGGCGGGGAGCTCCTTGGTGATCTTCCGGAGTTTCCTGATGACGGCGGCGGTCAGGAGGAGGTTGACCAGGACGAGCCCGCCGAGCACGATGACGGCGGCGACCAGGACGGCCATGGGCGTTCCCTTCGACAGCGGAGAGGGCTTCGGTGGTCAGCGGAGGAGGTCGAGCAGGTCGTCGAGGAGCACGACGGCGCCGACGGCGACCGAGGCCCCGAGCAGGCACAGCGCGGCGGCGGCCGGCGAGACGGCCGCGCCGGTCCCCGCGGACGCGCCCGCCCCGGCTGAGGTCATGACCACCCCGGCGGCCGCGCACGCGACGAGCACGCCGTTGCGCGCCACGTCACGGAGACCGATCGGCTCGTCCGACCCGCCGAAGCATCGGCAGGGTCCGGTCGCGCCCCGCCGCAGGGCTCTCGCCAGGATGACGGCGAAGCCGAGGAGCAGGGCCCCCGCGAGGACGAGGCCGGCGGTGGCGTCGCCGTCGAGGCCGGGCGCCGCCAGCAGGACGACGGTTCCGGCCTCGGCGGCGACGACGACCACGGCGGCCGGCGCGACGAGGGGCGTGGGAAGGCCGCCGAGTCGCCGTACCGCCGTGGTGAACTCGCCGAAAGCCCGCCGCGTGCGCAGCTTCGTGAGGACGGAGACCAGGAAGACCCCCGCCAGCACGAGCCGGACGGTCAGCACGGCGTAGACCATGACGGCGTGGATCACGAACCTGTCAGCCGGCCTCAGCAGTACCCGATGTTCTGCCAGGCGCCGCTGCAGCTGCTGCGGAAGTACGTGATGCACAGGAAGCCGGTGGGGTTGGGGTAGCAGTCCTTGTAGCGGTTGCAGCCGCCCGTCGGCCAGTACTCGACACACCGGTCCGCCTTGGCCTCGGCGGCGGGAAGGAGCCGCTCGAGCATCCGGTCTCCCAGACGGTTCAGCGTCCGCATCATGTGTGTTGCTCCCTTCGGAGGGGGTTCGCGGGCGTGGTAGGCCGCCCGCCCTGTGAGGATGCGCGGTGCGACCTGCGCCGCGGTCGCGGCCGGCCGGGGCCGAGGCGCAGGCGCCGCGCAGGCGCGGCGCAACCGGCGCGCAACCGGATCCGGGCAGAGTCGGCGCCGTGCCGGATCCGCGGGCGTGCGGGGCCGGCCGTACGGGATCCGGCCCGGCCGGGGGGCCGGGACCGGCTGACGGGGTCCGGAGGGTGGCCATGCGACATCTCGTTACTCCGCTGCCGGCCTCGGCAGCGGTCGCCGGGCCGCTGGTCGCCGGGCTGCTGGTCGCCGGGGTCGTGGCCGGCTTGTTCGCCCGGCGTCGCTTCGTCGTCGTCCGGGTGTCCGGGACGAGCATGGTCCCGGCCTACCGGCCGGGAGACCGGGTGCTCGTACGGCGCGGCGGGCGCACGGCCCTGCGGCGCGGCCAGGTCGTGGTCTTCCGGCACGGCTCCCGCGACGGCACGGGCCCCGGCACGCCCGACAGCACGGGCCCCGGCACGCCCGACGGCACGGACCCGGGCATGCCCGGTGGGTCGGGCCCAGGCACGCCCGGCGGGCCGGGCTCCCCTTTCCCCGGCGGCACGAACGCCGGCCCGTACGGCGGGCGCTCGCCGTACGGCGGGGCGGCGACGGAGGTGGCGCGGCTGGGCGGGACGTCGTGGCTGATCAAGCGGATCGCCGCGGTGCCGGGTGACAGGGTGCCCGACCAGGTGATGGCGGGGGTGCGTGCCGCGCCCGGAGACCTCGTCCCGGCCGGACGACTGGTGGTCCTCGGCGACGGCCCCGCCAGCATGGACTCCCGGCGCTGGGGTTACCTGCGGACCGACGAGGTGCTCGGTGTGGTCATCCGCAGCCTGTCCCGCTGATCGGGCCGCCCGGGACGGCGGAGGCCACGTGTTGCGGCAGGCCGCGTTCCGCCGCCTCGGCCACGGCGAGCAACGCGCCGAGGACACGGGCGATCACCTCCTCCCGTTCGCCGCCGGTCTCCTCAAGTTCGGCGCGTTCCCGGGCGTAGGCCCGCACGAAGTCGTGGAAGCGGTAGCGGAACCGGCCGCCGGCGTCGTCGGCCGCGCAGCTCAGCAACTGGGCGTCGACGAGCAGGTCGGCGTACGCCTCGGCCTCGCGCACCGGGACGTCGAGGGCCGCCGCGAGCACCCACGCGGCGAACTCGGGGACGTCGAGCAGGCCGAGCATCCGCAGCGCCCGCCTGGCGGGCGCGCCGAGCACGCGGTAGTCGGCGTCGAGTCTCGCGCGCACCGACAGGTCGCCCGCGACGAGTTCGTCCAGGCGCCGCCGCTCATCCCGCAGGCGGTCGGCCAGGTGTTCGGGAGTCCAGTGCTCGCGCTGCGCGAGCCGTTCCCCGGCGATCCGCACCGCCAGGGGCAGGTGGCCGCAGAGGCGGACGATCTCGGCCACGACCGCGGGCCGGGCCGCGACCCGCTCCGGTCCGGCGATCCGCCCGAGCAGCGCCGCCGCGGACGCCGGGCCGAGCGCGTCGACGCGTACGGCGCGGGCGCTCAGCCCGGCCGGCCTGCGCCTGCTGGTCACCAGCACGGCGCAGCCCGGGCCGCCCGGCAGGAGCGGCCTGACCTGCTCCTCGCTCGCGGCGTCGTCCAGCACCACCAGTACGCGGCGGTCGGCCAGGACGGCGCGGAACAGCCGCCCGCGCTCCTCCAGCCCGTCCGGCAACGCCCGCGCGGCCACGCCGAGGGCGGTCAGGAGACGCGCCAGCGCATCGGCCGGGTCGGCCGGCCGCGGGCGGGTCCCGTGCAGGTCGACGTAGAGCCGGCCGTGGGCGAACACCTCCCCCAGGCTGTGGGCGACGTGGACGGCCAGCGTCGTCTTGCCGGCGCCCGCCCTGCCGTACAGCGCCACGACCGGTGTCGCGGGCGGGTCCTGCGCACCGGTGAGACACTGCCGCAGCGAATCGGCCAGTTCGTGACGTCCGGTGAAGTCCCCGATGTCCGGGGGCAGATGGCACGGCGCGGCCACCACGGGCCCGGCGTCCTCCGCACCGGCCTGGTCCGCCGTGTCTGTGCGGCGGGCGTACGGGAACCCCGCGCTCTCCCCGTACGGCTCCTCCTCGGGCCCGAGGAGCAGTGCGGCGACCGAGCCGGGCGCACCGCCGTGATCGCCGCAGTGATGACTACGGCGATCGCGGCCGTCATCGCCGGTGTCGCCCCGCAGGACCGCCTCGTGCACCCGCCGCAGCGTGTGGCCGGGTTCCACGCCGAGTTCCTCCCCGAGCATGGTGCGCACCCTCTGGTAGACCCGTAACGCCTCGGCCTGCCGCCCGGCGTGGCAGAGGGCCAGCATGAGGCAGGCGTGCAGCCGTTCCCGGTACGGATGCAGCGCGGCCATCTCGGTCAGGCCGGTGACCAGTTCCGCGTGGCGGCCGCACGCCAGGTCGGCCACGGCCAGTTCCTCACAGGTCAGCAGCCGCTCCTCCTCCAGCCGCCGCGCCTCGTCCGCCACGAGCGCCCCGTCTCCGGCGTCGGCGAAGGCGGGCCCCCGCCACAGGCCGAGCGCCCGCCGGAACAACGCGCCCGCCTTCGCCGGGTCCCCGTTCCTCCTGGCGGCCCGTCCGGCCGCCGTCAGCTCACGGAACCGCAGCGCGTCGAGTTCGGACTCCGAGACGGCGGCGGCGTAACCACCGGGGCCGTGGACGACGCGGTCGCGATCGCCCATTGCCTGCCGGAGCCGCAGCACATAGATCTGCAGCGTCTTGTGCGCGCTGCGCGGCGGATCATCGTCCCAGAGCGCCTCGACCAGCGCCGGCACCGCCACCGGCCTGCCCGGCGTGCACAGCAGGGTCGCGAGCAGGCGGCGCAGCATGGCCGCGCCCAGCCTCACGGGAACTCCGTCACGGCTCACCCGCAGCGGCCCGAGAACGTCGAACTCGAACACCATCACCCCCGTGATTTCGGCCGTCGCGATCGGCGAGGCCCCCGTGCTCCTCCCGTCCCTCCCGCCCTCCCCGGCGCCTCCGGAGCCCCCGGCGGCTCCAGAGCCCGATGGCTGTCAGCGCTGCCCCCGTCGCGAGCGCCGACCCGGTGCGTCTCCACGCCCTGTCAGGACCGGTGAGGCCCCTCCAGCCAACCAGCGGCGGCGGTACGGGGGGCAGGCGCTCGACCGGCGGTTGACCGGCGGTTAGGCTGCCGTCCGCGCGAACGTGATCGAATACCGTGGGCCGACGGAGGGGAATCGATGTTCGGCGACATGCTGCGTGACCTGCGGATCCGGGCGATGCTCACGCAGGAGGAGCTGGCCGCGCTGTCCGGCGTCAGCGAGCGGCAGATCCGGGAGATCGAGTCGGGCCGGGTCCCGGTGCCCCGCGCCGGCACCGTCCGGATGCTCGCCGGCGCGCTGAACCTGTCCCCGGACGACCGGGCCGACTTCCAGCACGCCGCACAGGGGGACGCCGGGCGGCCTCCGGCGCCGGAGCAGCTGCCCGCCGACGTCGACGGCTTCACCGGCCGGGCCGAGGCGCTGCGCGCGCTGGACGCGGCCACGTCCGCGGTGGTCGCCGTCTCCGGTCCTGCCGGGGTGGGCAAGACCTCCCTCGCCGTGCACTGGTCCCATCTGGCCGCGCCGCGCTTCCCGGACGGCCGGCTGTACGTGGACCTGCGCGGCTTCTCCCGCCACGACTCCATGGAGCCGGCGGAGGTGGTCCGCGGGTTCCTCGACGCGCTCGGGGTGCCGCTCGACCGCGTTCCGTCCGGCCTCACGGCACAGGTGGCGCTCTACCGCAGCCACACGGCCGGGCGCACCCTGCTCGTCGTGCTCGACAACGCCCGCGACGCCGAACAGGTCCGGCCCCTGCTGCCGGCCGGACCCGCCGCCCGTACGATCGTCACCAGCCGCCGGCGGCTCACCGCCCTTGTGGCGGAGACCGGCGCCACGGCGCTGACGCTCGACGTCCCGGACCTGCCGGAGGCGGTCGAACTGCTCGGCCGCCGCCTCGGCCCGGGCACGGCACGGACCCGGCGCGGCGACGCGGTGGCCGCGATCGCGGCCGCGTGCGGACGGCTCCCGCTGGCGCTGGCCCTGGTCGGCGCGCGGGCGCAGCTGACCGGGTTCCCGCCCGATGCGATCGCCACGGAGCTGCGCAATCCCCGTGGAAGGATCGCGGCGCTGGAGATCGACGTCGTCTTCTCCTGGTCCTACGACGCGCTCAGCCGGGACGCCGCACGGCTGTTCCGGCTGCTCGGGCTCGTCGCGGGCGCCGACATCGCGCTCGCGTCCGCCGCCGCGCTGGCCGGCCGGGCGCTGCCCGAGGTCCGGCGCACGCTGGCCGAGCTGACCGACGCCAGCATGGTCGTGGAGCACGCGCCCGGCCGCTACCGGATGCACGACCTGCTGCACGCGTACGCCGCCGAACGCGTCCGGGCCGAGGAGTCCGAGGCCGCGCGGCAGGAGGCGCTGACCCGGCTGCTCGACCATTACACGCACACCGCGTACCACGCCGAACTCGTGCTGAACCCGGTGCGCGCGCCCATTCCGATGGCCCTCGGCGCGCCCGTGGACGGCGCCGAGCCGAAGCCGGTGCTCGACCTCGCGGCCGCCGTGCGGTGGCTGAAGGCCGAGTACGCCGTGCTGCTGACCACGCTGCGGCAGGCCGAGGAGGAGGGGATGCACCGGCACGCCTGGCAGCTGAGCTGGGCGCTGGACACGTTCCTGAACGACGAGCGGCGCTGGCACGACGAGGGGGCGGCGTGGGCGGTGGCGCTGCGCGCGGCCACCGCCATGACCGACCGGCCGGCGGCGGCGCACGCGCACCGCTTCCTGAGCGCCGTGCACGGCAGGCTCGACCGGTTCGAGGAGGCGCACGCCCACATGCGGGAGGCGCTCCGGCTGAGCCTCGCCGCCGGAGACCGGGCGGGCGAGGCCGAGAACCGCTTCGTGCTGTCCTACGTCTACTGGCTGCAGGGCGACGGCGAGCACGCGCTCGACCAGGCCGGGCGGTCGTTGTCGCTCTTCACCGAGATCGACGACCCCTACTGGGCGGGCAAGGCCGCCCTCGCCGTGGGCTGGTACCTGTCGGAGCTCGGCTCCCTCCAGGAGGCCCTGCCCTACCACCTGCAGGCGCTGGAGCTGCAGCGACGGGCCGGCGACCGGCCGAACGAGCTGGTCGCCCTCGACACGCTGGGCCTGCTCCACCAGCGGCTCGGCGACCCGATGAGCGCGATCCCGCACTTCCGGCGCGGCCTGCTGCTGGCCGGCCCGACGGACCACCCGGCCCTGCGGGCCCAGCTGCTCGGACACCTCGGTGACGCGAGCGAGGCCGTCGGCGACCCGGAGACGGCCCACGAGCACTGGCGGGAGGCGTACGAGATCTTCCGTGATCTCGGCCACCCCCACGCCGCCGACCTGCGCCGCAAGCTCCAGGCGTAGGCACTCGCGCCCCGCTCCCGGCCGCCGCGTCGTCCTTCCGTCGTCCCACCCCACGCGAGGGCCGGGAGCGCCTGACCGGGTCAGGCCTCGCGCTTGGGGATGATCCGCTTGACCGCCACCGCGGCCGACACCAGCGTGAACAGGCCCAGAGCGATCCAGAGCGCGTTCCAGCCCATGAACGGGGCGGTCAGCGCCGCACCGCCGAAGCCCGCCGCCACGCCCCCGATGGGTGGATTGTTGTACATGTTCACCATTTCCTTTCCCGACGCCACGCGGCATCCCAGAAGGCTTTCGCCTGTGCGATCTGCAGAAACACATCGAAGATCATCTCGACGAACAGCAGGCCGGCGACGGCCATCTGCCCGCCGCCCCTGCTCCGGACGGTGACGATCCGCTCGATCATGAAGACGCCCGTCACCGCCACCCAGAGCGGATGGAAGTCGAGCGTGCCCGTGACGGCGATCGACCAGGCCGTGGCGCCGAGGTACGCGAAGATCACGACGATCCCGACCAGCGACAGGAGCTGGCGGCCCCAGTAGGGCAACGTGACCCGCGTCCAGCCGTAGTCGGTGAGGTTCTCCAGCGCGCCCCGCTTCCATCGAAGGCGCTGTTTGAACAGGTCCTTCCAGGTCTCCATGACCTCGGTGGTGAGCGTGCACTCGGCCGGACACAGGATGCGGAACCGCAGGTGCAGCAGCGCCAGGGTGAGCTCGTTGTCCTCGGTGAGGACGCGCACGTCGTACACCTGGTCGCGACCGGGGAGGCGTCCGGCGCGGCGGGCCCTGACGACCTCCTTGAGGGCGAGCGCACGGAAGAGCGTCGCCGTCCCGGTGAGCACCAGCGCCTTTCCGTGCAGCCTCCGCACGTCCCAGGCGTAGCGCGCGTACTCGTTGCGCTGGAACATGCCCACCAGCCCGCCGCCCGGCTTGCCGGTGAAGGTGCCGCCCACCGCGGCCAGCCGGCCGGTGGCGAGCCGGAGCACGGCGTGGTGGACGAAACCGGGATCGAGCGCCGAGTCCGCGTCCATGACCAGCACGGCGTCCCGCGACCCCATCAGAGGAAGCAGCACTTCGAGCACCTGGTTGAGCGCGCCCGCCTTCTTGTGGCGGTTGCCGACCGTCCTGATGACTTCGGCGCCGTGCGCCTGCGCGATGTCCGCGGTCCGGTCCGTGCAGTTGTCCGCGATCACGATGATCCGGTTGGGCCTGCGCCGCTGTGCGTGCAGCGAGGTGATCGTCTCCGCGATCTGGTCCTCTTCGTCGTGGGCCGGGACCAGCACGGTGACGCGCATGCGCGCGTGGTCGACCTCCGGGAGGTCCCGCCTGCCGTCCGCACCCTTGGCGGCCCGGTGGCGGCCCGGGCCGGCCCGCTCGCGATCGAAGATCGCGGGGACGTGGTCCGGCTGCGGCGGCCTGCACAGAGTTTCTGACTGAACCACTAAAAAACCGTCCAGATCTTTGCAAGCCGCCACATAACTGTTTACTACTCCCATGAGCGTACACGAGTGACTCAGGGGACTGGATTACATAAAAGCGACATATGATGTGGCCGGTAGCTTTCGATCAGAAGCGGTGATCAATTGGGCAGGCCCGCCGCCGTCCTCGTCGGCCTGACCGCGGCCCTCGCCGCCGTCACCGCCGTCGTGGTCGTCGCCGGCCGCACCGGCGGCCGCCCGGCGGCTCCGCCCGCCCCTCCCGCCGCCGTCTCCACCCCGCCGGCGCACCCGAAGGCCACGGCACGCGCGCTGCCCGCGTCACCGCCGGTGATGCTGGAGATCCCGGAGATCGGCGTGCGCACCACGCTGATGACGCTGGGCAAGAACCCGGACGGCACGCTGGAGGTCCCGCCTCTCTCCAGGGTCGGCGAGGCGGGCTGGTACCGCCTCGGCCCGTCGCCGGGCGCGCGCGGTCCCGCCGTCATCGCCGGTCACGTCGACTCGGCGAAGGGGCCCGGGGTCTTCTTCCGCCTGGGGGAGCTGCGCCCGGGCGACACGGTGAAGATCTCCAGGAAGGACGGCAGCCGGGTGACCTTCGAGGTGGACTCCCTGGAGAGGGTGCCGAAGGACCGCTTCCCCACCCGCAAGGTCTACGGGATGGTGAGGTTCCCCGGCCTGCGCCTCATCACCTGCGGCGGAACCTTCGACTCCGCCACCGGGCACTACCGCGACAACGTCATCGTCTACGCCCACCTCGTCACGGCCGCTAGCTCCTCCGTCAGCTCCTCCGCCGCCTAGTCCAGCCAGATCACGTTGCCGGTGAGGCCGGTGAGCACGGCGGCGACACCGGCCCGGACGTCACGCCCCGCGCGCTCGGGAGTGAAGCTGGCCGAGTCGTACGTCGAGGACATGCCGAGTCCCTCGCCGCGGAACGACGCACCGGCCCAGTCGGCGGCGGTGACGTTCGCCGTGGGCTCGGCCAGCTCGGCGCCGACCACCAGGAACTGCTGGTCGAGGTGGTTGGGCGTGACCAGGGCCAGGGGATCGACGAGGTCGTCGCCGGCGCTGACGACGAGGTCGGGCTTCAGCTCGATCGCCCTGCTGATGCTGGGGACGAAGTCGGCCGGCTTCGTGGCCGTGATGGTCCTCAGGCTGACCCGCTCCTCCTCGGCCCACTCCGTCACGGCGTTCACCAGCGTCCGGGTCCGGCGGTCCGCTCCCGCGGTGAGCAGCACCACGCGGTAGCCCTCCGACGGCCGGACCCCGTTCCACGAGCCGGGCCGGGGCGTGATCGTCGCCTCCGGCGCGGGCGAGGAGGCGGGGAGGAACCCCGGGCCCGGGGTGCCGACTGCGGTGGCCTTCGCGTGCGGCCGGGACCAGTCGTCACCGGAGCCGCACCCACCGGCCAGCAGGGCGGTCGCGACCGCCGCGGCCAGTGTGCCGGCAGGCAGAAGCCGAGAGCGCATGGGGATCGTCCTCCGGAGGCGCGGGAAGTGCGCCTACTTCCTATCTCATCGCCTGCGCCCTTTCCGACCTCAAGCGTCCTTCACCGGGATTGGTTCGTCATCGGTTTATTCACGAGATATCGGTCGTTCATCCGGATCGGCCAGATTTCGTACGCCAAGCCCGAAAAGGAGTAATATGTCCCCCGCCGCGCGGCGTCGCGTCTGTTCCGTCACCGCCGCCGTAGCCGTGGCCGTCCTGGCCAGTGTCCTGCCCGCTGTGCTCGGATCCGTCCCCGCTATCGCCCACGGGTTCACCTCGACGGCCTACGTCCATCTCGCCTCGCCCCGGACCGGGCACGTCCGCGCCGAGCTCCAGCTGGAGTACGACCTGCTCGTCGTCTCCGCCGCCGACTCCGGGAAGGACGACCCGCTCTTCAGGGAGGGCACCGCCGCGTTCGAGGGCGGTGACGCGGCCGAGCAGGCCGCCGCGCTCGACGGGCACGCCGGCTCGGTCGTCGCGTACGTGACCGAGCGCTTCGGCGTCGCGGCCGGGGGCGCGGCGTGCGCCCCGGCCCGGGACGGCGGCTTCACCATCGGGCGACGCGAGGGCGTCCCGTACGCGCGGCTGGTCCTCGACTACCGGTGCCCGGAGTCCGCCGGAGCGCACGAGGTGCGCAGCGGGCTGTTCCCGGGCTCCGAGGGCTACGTGCGCGACAGCAAGACGATCGTCACCTACGACCTCGACCTGAGGTCCGGAAGCACGGCTCTCGACTCCCGGCACCGGTCGTTCTCCACGGAACAGTCCTGGGCCGAGCGGTTCTGGCAGTTCTTCCGGCTCGGAGCCGAGCACCTGCTCGGCGGAGTCGACCACATCCTCTTCCTGCTGGCGCTCATCGCGGGATCGCGCCGCCTGCGCGAGATCGTGCTCGCGGCGACGACCTTCACGCTGGCCCACTCGGTGACCTTCGTCCTCGCGGCCCTCGGCCTCGTACGGGTGCCCGCGTCGTTCGTCGAGCCCGTCATCGCCCTGTCGATCGCGGTCGTCGCCGGGTGGCACCTGTGGCGCGTCTGGCGGCGCCGATCGCACGCCACGGATCTTGAAACTGCGGGGCACGGTCGCCTCGGCCTGGACCGCGCGGGCCTGGCGCGGCTCGCGGTGGTCTTCTGCTTCGGCCTCGTGCACGGGCTGGGCTTCGCCGCGGCGCTGGGGATCGACCAGGCCTGGTCGTGGACGCTCCTGTGGTCGCTGCTCGTCTTCAACGTGGGCATCGAGGTCGTCCAGCTGGCGATCATCGTCGCCGTCTTCCCGCTGCTCGCCCTGCTGCGGCACCGCCGGCCGGTCGCGGGGCTGTGGACGACCGGGGCGATCGCGGCGGGGGTGTCCGCGATGGGCCTGGTGTGGTTCGCGCAACGCGTGCTCGGAGTCTGAGCCGGAATCCGAGATCGCATCACAACTTCCGGCAGGCGCAACGGCCCGCCCGCCCGATATTCACTTTCGCGACACCAAACCCCGAAAGCGTGCAAATCGCTCCAATATCCCATAAATGGATGGAAAGTAATGAAGTTCGACAACGGGACCAAGGGCCCCGGCCAGGTGCTGCGGCGGGTCGCCGTCAGCGCCGGCGCGGCGGCTCTCAGCGCCACCGCCGTGTTCGGCGGCGGCCTGACGACCGCCGCCCACGCCGACAGCGCGACGCTCACCGGCGTCGTCCTCGGCGTCGGCGCCGACGAGACGCAGCGCGTCGTGTCGTGGTACTCCTCGACCGGCACCCCGCAGGTGGTCCAGGTCGCGCCGACGGCCAAGCTCGTCAAGGGCCAGTTCCCCGCGAACGCCGTGACCTTCTCCGCCACCGTCACCGCGAACAGCGTCAACGGCGGCTACAACGCGCACGCCACGATCGACAGCCTGAAGCAGAACACGGAGTACTCCTACCGGGTCGGCGCCGAGGGGAGCTGGTCCCCGGCGTACTCCTTCACGACGCAGGACTTCAACGGCAACAACCTCGACTTCCTGTTCTTCGGCGACCCGCAGATCGGCTCGTCCGGCAACGTGGCGAAGGACGGCGCCGGCTGGGCGGACACCCTGGACGTCGCCCTCGCCGCCAACCCGAAGGCCGAACTGCTGGTCTCCGGCGGCGACCAGGTCGAGACCGCCAACACCGAGACGCAGTGGAACGCGTTCCTCGCGTCCGACAAGCTGCGCCAGTACCCCTGGGCCGCCACCATCGGCAACCACGACGTCGGCGGCAAGGCGTACGAGCAGCACTTCTGGACGCCGAACACCGACCGGTCCGCGCCGTACTACAACGGCAGCGCGACGACCAGGTCGGGCGGCGACTACTGGTTCAAGTACAAGAGCATCCTGTTCATCGACATCAACAGCAACGCGTACGCCAGCGGCTCCGACGCCGCGCACATCGCCTACATCACCGATGTCGTCGACAAGCACGGCGCCGGCGTCAAGCACACGGTGCTCGTCTACCACCACGCGATCTACTCGCCGGCCAGCCACGCGAACGACGGCGACAACAAGGTGCGCCGCCAGGACTTCCCGACGGCCTTCTCGAAGCTCGGCGTCGACCTGGTCCTGCAGGGCCACGACCACAGCTACTCCCGCAGCTACGTGATCAAGAACGGGCAGAAGGCGAACAAGGACGAGCAGCCCGGCGCCGCCCAGGTGTCCAAGGGCCCCGGCGGCGTCATCTACGTGACGGCCAACTCGGCGTCGGGTTCGAAGTACTACGACCTCACCGCTCCGGACACCACCAAGGACCCGAACTACGGTCCCGACCCGCTGAACCCCAAGAGCCACTGGGCCAACTCGGTCGAGAACCAGGAGCACGTCCGCACCTACGTGCGGGTCCAGGTGCGCGGGAACAAGCTCGTCGTCGAGAACATCCGCAGCGGCACCTGCGCCGCCCCCAACGCCGCGGTGGAGCTGGGCCAGGAGTCCTGGTGCGGCCCGGACAGCGGCGCCACCGCCGCTCAGCCGGTCGGCTCCACGGTCGACAAGGTCGTGATCCACACGAACGAGGGCAAGGCCACGGAGGACGCACCGGCGGCGGCCGAGTCCGGCTGGCTGCAGTAGCCGACCGGCGGTGACGCGCGGCCGGTCACCACGAGCTGATCCGGCCCGCTCGGCCCGGTGGGGCGGGCGCCGTCCGGCACCCGCCCCACCGCACGTCCTCCCTCCCTCCGCTCCCGACCCACCCGAGGACCATTCGCATGTACTCCCCCGGACCACGTACGACCACGGCGGCCGACACCCTCGCCCGCGCCGCCCTCGCCCGCGCCGCCCTCGCCCGGGCCGTCGTCGTGGCGCTGCTCGCCGCGATCGGTCTCCTCGCGGCGGGGGCGGGACCCGCCGCGGCGGCGGACGGCGAGGTCTCCTGGACGGTGCGGACGGCTTCCAACGACTTCGGGTCCGACCGGCGCAACTACGCCTACACCCTCGACCCCGGAGGGCGGATCGAGGACGGTCTCGTGGTCGTCAACCACGGCACGACGCCGCTCCACCTCGCCATGTACGCCGCGGACGCGTTCACCACCGGACAGGGCGGGCTCGACCTCGCCGGCGAGGACGCGACGCCCGCCGGGGTGGGCGCGTGGGTCCACCCCGCCCGGCCCGACGTGACGGTCCCGCCCGGAGGGTCGGCCGAGGTGCCGTTCACGGTCGCCCTGCCGGACGACGCCGCACCCGGCGAGTACATGGGCGGCGTCGTGACCGGCCCACCCCGGTCCGGCGAGGCGGACGGGCGGCGTCTCGGCATCCGGATCCGCCTCCGGGTGGGCGGGGAGCTCAGGCCGAGCCTGTCGGTGGAGGGTCTGCACGTCGGCTACTCCGGCACGCCCGATCCGTTCGGGAAGGGCGACGCCACCGTCACGTACACGATCCGCAACACCGGCAACGCCATCCTCACCGCGCGGCAGGAGGTGTCCACCTCCGGCCCCTTCGGGCGTTTCGGCGTCCGCGCGGGGCGGATCGCCGACTCGCCCCCGCTGCTGCCGGGCGAGACCTGGAAGGTCTCGGTGCCGGTGCGCGGAGTGGCTCCCGCGCTGAGGCTGACGGGGACGGTCACCCTCGTCCCGCTGCTCGCCGACGCGGCGGGCTCGGTCGCCCCGCTCGCCGCCGTCGAGAGCACCACGAACGCCTGGGCCGTCCCCTGGGCCGCGCTGCTCGTCCTCGTCGTCCTCGGCGGGCTCGTCGTCACGGCTCTGGCCGTTCCGGCCGCCGGGCGGCGGGTCACTCGTCGGGCAGCAGATATCGCCAGGAGAGCACGAACACCTTCCCCGAAGCGGTCTTGAAGATCGGCCGGCCGTGGTCCTGCCCGGCGGGAACGGCCTTGGCGAGCGCGCTCGCCGCCTCGCCGTCCAGGTCCTTCCGCCAGACCGGGTCGGCCGGGCCGTCGGGCTCGGGGACCTTCGCGGGCCACCGTGCCGGCCTGCCCTCCGCCGAATCGACCCCTTCGGCGACCATCCGTACGCGCGGGGCGGTGTAGGCGGTGCCCTCCGTGCCGGCGCGGGCCGCCAGACCCTCCATCAGCTTCTTCGCGTCCACGAGTTCCCTGGGGTAGAACTCCGCGACCTGTTCCAGGGCCTCGGCCCGGACCTCCCGCATCTTCCCGTCCTTCCCCCGTACGGCGAGGACGGTGGTCGGCACGTCCGCCACCGACGGCGCGCCCGGGCTCGGCCGGGCCGTCGGCGGCTGCCCGGTCAGATACCTCTCCATCGCCGCGACCGTACCGACGGTCTCGGCGTCGGTGAGCCTCAGTTGCCTGCTCGCGTCCGCGACCACCAGGCCGTCGCCGTACAGCACCACCCGGGGCGGACGCAGCACGTTCACGGTCGGGGTCACGAACCCGCCTTCGGCGCCCCACAGGGCGACCGGCGTGGCCGGCCCGTCGCCGGCGGGGGCCGCCGTTGTGGCCGACGTCGCCTCTCCACACGCCGCTGCCAGCGACAACACCGCCACGAGCAGGATCGTTCGCAATCTCATGCCCCAGAAACGTACGTCCCCTCCGGTGGGTTCACCAGCACCGACCGCCGGTCGCCGCTCCGGTTCGTTCCGCCGTGGCGATCGGGTGAGAGACCGGTGTGTTCCGCGGCGAAGGCGAGGATGTCCGCGGTCAGGGCGCGTTCCTTGCTCGCGGGAGAGGCGGCGTGGGCGGTGCCGGGGTCCCGGCGCATCAGGATCGGCCGGTCGCCGCCGGTGGCGTGCTGGAGAGCCGCGCACATCTTGGTGACGTGGGCCTCTCCGGTCTGCAGATCGGTCACCGCGCCGGTGAGCAGGAACGCGGGATAGGAGGTTCCGGGCGTGACGTGGTGATAGGGGGAGTATTCCAGCAGCCATCGAAGCTGCTCCGGGTCGGAGGCGGTGCCGAACTCCTCGGTCCACGTGCGTCCCAGGCCGAAGCGTTCGTACCGCGCCATGTCGCACAGCGGGCCCTCGGCGACGACCGCGGCGTACAGGTCCGGCCGCCGGACGGCCGCGGCGGTGACCAGCAGCCCGCCCGCGGACTGGCCGTAGCTCGCCAGCCGGTCGCGGGTCGTCACGCCGGTGCCGGTCAGCCAGGCCGCGGCGTCGTTGAAGTCGCCGATCGCGCGGTGCTTGTGCGGCCCGCGACCGGCGTCGTGCCACCGCTGCCCTTCCTCGCCGCCTCCGCGTACGCAGGCGACGGCGTAGATCCCTCCGGCGGCGACCCATGCCGCCGCGGCCGGGAAGAACCACGGGCGCATCGGCATGCCGAAGCTGCCGTAGCCGTACAGCAGGGTGGGGCTTGGGCCTTCCAGTCGCCCCGCCGGGGTGAAGAGGAACAGCGGGATCTCGGTGCCGTCACCGGCCCGGTAGCGGACGACGCGGCTGCGGATCTCCGGGGTACGGCCCGCCGTCGCGCCCGTCTCGTGTTCGACCGTCCCCGTGACGCCGTCGTAGCGGTAGACGGCGGGAGGCGTGGTCGCGTCGCAGTAGCCGAACCACGCCCGACGCCCGTGCGGGAGGGCCGTACGCAGGGACGACACGACGCCCGCGCCGGGCAGGGGCAGGTCCGTGAGCGGCCGGCCGGTGCCGAGGTCGTGCAGCGTCAGGGTGGACGTGCCGTGCCGGGCGCGAGCCACCAGCAGCAGGGGCCGCGCGAGCGCCGGGTCGTCCAGCACCACGCACTCGTCCAGGGGCGCCTCGGGGTCCTCGGCCACCAGGTCGCGCCACGCGGCCGGATCGGTGTCGTGCCGCGCGTGCGGGCCGGTGTCGGGCCGGCGGGCGACGCAGACGCGGCCGCACGGGGCCTGGTGGTCGGTCACCAGCAGGAGATCGCCGTCCGCGAGGAAGCGTGGGAGGACGCGGGCGCCCAGGGCGGCACCGTCCACGAACCTGACGACGCGCGGAGCCTCCGGATCGGTGAGGTCGGCCACGTACACGTCGTTCCGCGGGGCGGGCCCGGCCGTCGCGGTGATCGCCATGAAACGGCCGTCGGCGCTGATCGTGAGGCCGTAGTAGTGGTCGGGGGCGTCCTCGCCGCCGAACACCACCGTGTCCCGCCGGTCGGGAGTGCCGATCCGGTGGAGACGCACCCGCCGATGCAGGCGCGTGTCGCCCGGGGCGAGGTCCTCGTCGGGCACCCGGCTGACGTAGTAGAACGCGTCCCCTCCCGGCAGCCACGCGAGCGAGGTGTTGCGGGCGCGCGGCAACGGGCCGTCCACCGTCTCGCCGGTACGCGCGTCCAGCACCACGATGTCGCTGCCGGGCTGTTCGGCGACCTCCATCTGGACGGCCACGCGTTCGCCCTCCCGGGACGGCCACCAGGCGTGCAGCCCGGTCTGCCCGGACGGATCGATCCGCGCGGGATCGACAAGCACCCGCCTGTTCCCCTCGGCGTCGACGACGAGAAGGCGCCGCTGCTCGTCCCCGCGGGGCCACTCGGTCAGGAACAGGAACGGACCGCGCGCCATCGGAGGCTCTGAGACGCCGTAGGACGACACCTGGTCCACCAGAGCCGCCCACGACCGCCTCTCACGCCATCCGGCGCGGCAGGTCCGGAAGAGACGGTCCTGGGCCTCTGCCCATTCCCGTACGCGCGGGTCGTCGCCGTTCTCCAGCCATCGGTAGGGATCGGAGACCGGAATTCCGAACAGATCCTCCACGATGTCGCCGCGAAATGCGGCGGGATAGCACAAGCGCGCCATGAAACGCCCCCCGGAATGCGCCGACCCGCCTGCCGTCGATCGAGGCACTGCGGCCTCTGCGCACCGCAGCACCTCGACTCGCTGAATCGCTCAGCTGTGACTCGCCTCGGCTATCACTCACCGCGGAGAATGTCCGCCTGCCAGCCGCGTACGCCGCCGACACGGGTAGCCGGAGTCGAATCGCGGTACGGCAAGAATCCGTTCATGTCAGCCTCCCGGAACTGGGCGACACCCCTAAAAGGGGTGATTCGCGGACAACCGTCCCCGGGCCCGCGATCGATAAACACCGGTGTGTCTTTCCGGGGGCGCGCCGCCAAAATCCCGTGCAAGAAAAAGAGGGCGCCGAGGAATGTGGAGTGGATACCACCCTCGATCGAAAGTAATTCAACGCCTTCCCGGATAGATCCAAGGGAAGGGGTCGCCGAAGACATCGCAGCCCTCCGGAAGTGGGAGCGCGACGCGGCTCACCGGCGGCGAGCGACGCCCGAGGGCGCGGCTCCCAGTCCGCTACGCGTCCCGGGAGATCGGCTCCTGCAGTTCCGTCACCCAGGTGGTCGGATCGCCGTGACCGTACGTGAGGTACACCTCCCGGGCGAAGCCGGAACTGCGGTAGCCGTTCTCCTCGATCCACTGGGCGAGCCGCTGGGTCGTGAGATCCGCCTGGTCCATGGTGCCGTGGTGGATGACGGTGGCCGCCTGCTCGATCGCGGGCAGGTCCACGACGTCGAAGTCGTAGGCGCCGCCCGGCTCCGCGTTCACCGGGGCTCCCGCGTGCACCCGCACCCCCTCGGGGACCTGCTCGTAGTAGGCGACCGTCGGGCCGGTGACGGCCAGGCCCGCCTCGCAGATCCGCCGGCACAGCTCGTCGTACAGCGGCTGGATCACGGGGCTGATCTTCTCGGACTCGTAGCTCTCCGCGATGCCGCTCAGCTCGGCGAGACGGACCGCGGGAACACTCTTGACGACGACGTCCACGGACATGAGACCCTCCGTTTCGATCAATCGGAGCCTCGCCTCGACCCTGGCCAGCCGCATGCTCTCGTCGGCCAGCCGCGCCGCCAGTTCGGCCCGGCGCAACCGCAGCATGCCGTGCAGTTCCTCCGGGCCGACCTTCTGCTCAAGGATCCGCCCCACCTGTTCGAGTGTCAGGCCGAGATCCTTGAGTGCGATCAGGCGGTTGAGCCGGGACAGCTGCCCCGCCTCGTAGTAGCGGTAGCCGGTGGCGTGGTCGACCCTCGCGGGCCGGAGCAGTCCGAGCGCGTCGTAGTGCCGCAGCATACGCACGGACACCCGGCCGAGGCGGGCGAAATCTCCGATACTGAACATGACGCCTCCGGTCTACGACCTCACACGGTGTCAGGGTCAACCCTGCCCCAGCGGGCAGAGACAGGCGTTCGCCGGGGAGAGCTCCACAAGCGACCTCCCGCGCGTGGCTCTGTCCGGTGGGGGCCACGTGTCAGGGAGTGCAGACCTGCTGGTAGTCGAGCTCCGCTCCGACGTGTTCGCGCCATTCCTGCTGGGTGAGCGGGCGCCCCGCTCGTTCGCACACGGCGGGGACGGCCTTCGCGGGGTCGGCGGGCAGATCCTGGGACGCGCCGTCGTGCCCCACCACGCGAAGGAGTGCGCCGTCGGCCGTGAAGGCGAGCGCGGGTGTGGGCCCGTCCATCACGCTCGAATCGAACCCGCCGGTGGTCACCGTCCAACTGCCGCCGAGCCGGCTGCCCGCGACCGTGTCGAACATTGTCACCCTGGTGTCGTGGGCGACGGCCAGGATTCGCCCGTCGGGAGAGAACGTGACCCCCAGCACGTCTCCCGGCACCCTGAACACCTGACCCGTCGTACGCCAGGAGCGGGTGTCCCACAGGGCCACCGCCCTGCTCCCGTACGGCGAGGCGGCCAGCGGGCCCCTCGGCGCGAACGTCATCCACCTCCTCGCGAGCGTGCCGGGGCCTTCGGCCGGGTCGAGCACCTTACGGGCGACGAGGTCGATGACGTCGGCGCCGCCCTGGTCGGCGGTCACCAGGTATCTGCTGTCGGAACTGAAGGACAGGGCGCCTCCCGCGACGTCGCCGAACCGCATGACCTGCTCGCGTCGCGCGAGGTCGACGATGACGACGGTGCCCTGGCCGTAGTAGTCGTTGGGCAGGGCGTGGCTGACGGCGAGCAGGCGGCCGTCGGGGCTGATCCGCATGTCCGACCTGTCGTGCTCGTGGGTCAGGGGCACCTCGCCCAGCCTGCGCCCGGACGCCGCGTCCCAGATCGTGGGGCCGGCCAGGCCGTCGGGGTGCAGAGTGACCACGGTGCGCCCGTCGGGACCGACCCGCATGATCAGTCCCTTCCCGCCTGCCCCGATACGTCCAGTCTCTCGGAAGCCGGGCACCGACCATCGCCGTACGGTGTCGCCGGTCAGGGCGAACAACGCGTCTCCCGATGCGGTGAACCGCGCCTGCCGAGCGCCGGGAGGCAGGACGCGCCGGGGACCCGTCAGCCGGCCGACGTCGTAGGCGGTCACCCGTCCGGCGTCGTCCAGGATGCTCAGCGTGCGGTTTCCGGAGTCGAGCCGCGGAGATCCGACGATCTCGGAGGCGACGGTGAGCCGGAGGATCGGGGCCGCGTCCTCAAGCCGCCACAGCGTGAGGTGTCCACCCGCGGAGTCGTCGTAAGTGATCAGGAAGCGGCCGTCCGGGCCGAAGACGGCGTCGGTGGAGAGCCCGGGGAGGACGCGCCGGTCCCATCTGCCGGTGGACAGGTTCCAGAGCCTCGTCCCGGTGCCCTGCACGGCGGCCAGCGCGCCGTCGGGGCTGAAGGCGAGCACGGCCCCCGCCCGGCCGGGCGGAAGTCGCTTGCCCGCCGGCGTCCCCCCGCCGGGGAACGTCCGCAGCGCTCCGTCGACGACGCCGAATCCGTCGCCCGGTCCGAGCAGCGCGCCGCCAAGGTATCCGTACCGCTTCTCCGGCTTCTCCGGCGCCCGCCGCGCCACCTTCCACAGCGCGGTGTACGGCCCGCCGATGTTGTCCCGGACGACTATGTAGCCCCCGCCCGGGCTGAACTCCACACTGTCCGGACGGCCGGCGTCGCCGATCATCTCCTTCGGCCCCCACCGGCCCCCGCCGAGCCGCCTGCCGGTCCGGAGGCTCCACAGCTCCATCGTCTTGCCCCGCGCGAGCGCCAGTGTGTCGCCGTCCGGGCCCAGCGCGGCGGTGGCGGGCGCCTCGCCGATCCCGGCGAAGGTCCTGACCGGCCGTCCGGTCGCCACGTTGTAGGCCGTCACCCGGCCGGCGCCGGCGCTGACCAGCGTCCGCCCGTCGGGGCTCAGCGTGCGTCCCTCGTTGGCCGGGGCGGGGTCCGTGAAGACCGACCGCTCCCGCTGGGCGAGTGAGCTCAGCACCGCCGATCCGGCCTCGGGGACCGGCGCGATGCGGTAGGCGGCCACGCTGAGCAGCATCGCCTTCACCGGGTCGGCCTCGCGCAGCGCGTCCGCCTGCAGCGCCACCCGCCGGGCCGTGGCCCGCGCCCGCTCGTCGGCCAGGCGGCCGCCGGTCTCGTCGCTCCTGACCGACTGCTGCCAGGCGAAGGCGCCGGCCGTGAGCGAGGTGACCAGCAGGACCGCGAGGCCCGTGGTGGTCAGGCGGCGCCGCCTCGTCCGCCGCACCGACCCGGACCTGCTCGCCTCGACGAACGTCCGCTCCGTGGTGTTGAGGGTCAGGTGCGTGGCGGCGGTCCACTCCAGCGCCTGACGCAGGGCGGTGCCGTGGAGGAGGTCCTCCGGGCGGCGGCCGTTCCGCGCCCACCGCCGGGCGGCTTCGCCCAGCTCGCGGTGGCGGCCGAGCGCGTCGCGGTCGCCGGTCACCCATTCGCGCAGCCTGGGCCAGGCGTACAGCAGAGCGGCGTTGCGCAGCGCGACCGTGTCCCCCTGCCGGCGTACCACCTCGGCCTGCTCGAACGCGGCGAGCACCGGCTCGGCGTGCCGTACCTCGATCAGCTCGTCCAAGGCCGCGCTGCGCGGCGTTTCGTCGTGGTCGCGGACGTCCACCAGCCGCAGCAGCAGATCCCGCGCCGCCTGACGCTCGGACGGCGTCAGCCCGGCGTAGCACCGCTCGGCCACCGCGCCCAACGCCGGCTCGCCGCCCGGCCCCGCGCCCGGGGGCCGTACGTCGGCGGCGGCCCGGGCGCCCTCGGCCAGCGTGACGCGCCCGCCACCGCTGCCACCACTGCCACCACTGAGCAGCGCCAGCAGCAGGCGCCGCGCCGACGGACGCGCGGACGGGTCCTTCGACAGCCCGGCCCGGACGAGCTCGCGCAGCCCTTCCGGCAGGACGTCGACGTCGGGGTCGTGGTTGAGCAGGCGGTTGACGACCGCGAACGTCGTCGGGGCGGTGAACGCGTCGCGTCCCGTCGCGGCGAACAGGACCACCGCGCCCCAGGCGAACACGTCCGCCGCCGGCTCGGCGCGTCCTCCCGAGAACAGCTCCGGCGCCATGTACGTGGGCGTGCCGGCCAGCTCCCCCAGCGAGGTCAGCGACAGGCCCGCCGCCCGGGCGATGCCGAAGTCGATCACTCGTGGCCCGTCGGGGCCCAGCAGGACGTTCTCCGGCTTCAGGTCACGGTGCACCACGTCCGCCTGGTGGATGGCGGCCAACGCGGTGGCCACGCCCAGCGCCAGCCGGTGCAGCCGGTCTCCCGAGAGCGGAGCCTCCTCCCGCACCGCCGTACGCAGACTCGGGCCGGGGACGAACTCGGTGACGATGTAGGGGCGCTCGCCGTCGAGGTCGTGATCCAGGATGCGTGCCGTGCAGAACGACGCCACCTGCCGCGCCGCGGTGACCTCCCGGGTGAAGCGGCGGCGCAGGGGAGAGTCGCCGGACAGGTAGGCGTGCAGGACCTTGACCGCCACGCGGTTGGCCGCCTCGTCGTAGCCCTCGTAGACGACACCCTGACCGCCCGAGCCGAGCCTGCTCGCCAGCCGGTAGGGGCCCAGCCTCTCCGGGTCCCCCGGGCGCAGCGCGTCTGCCGTCATGGTGTCTTGGACGGCGGATCCCCGAACCTGGTTCGACAGCGACAGGGCGTTGCCATATCAGAAGGTCTCGGCGGTTCCTCCGAAAGCCGCCCGGACACCCGCCGGCAGCCCGTCGAAGACCGGATCGGGGACGGCGCCGACGGCGGAGAGGACACCGCTGAAGAACCGGCGCAGGCAGACGGCGAGGACGATCTGGAGGATGTCGGCATCGGCCAGTCCGTGCCCGCGCAGGACCGCGACGTCTCCCTCGGTCACACCCGTGGGATCCCGGGCGACGCGGTCCGCGAAGTCCATCACCGCGACGTCCACCGGCGCCAGCCCCGCATCGCGGCGGTCGGTCATGATCGACCGCAACTCCGTGTCGTCGTAGAACCGTTCGAGCAGCACGGCCGCGTGCGCGAGACCGCAGTACGAGGAACCGAGGCGGCGGGCGGCCGTCAGCGTGACCAGTTCGTACCGGCGCAGGTCCATGCCCGCCCTGACCTCCTCCGCCAGGCGCAGCCACGCGCCGTACACCTCGGGCCGCAGCGCCAGCACCCTCAGGTAGTTGGGCACGTACCCCCGGGCGGATCGCTCGGCCTCGTAGAGGGGTGATTCGTCAGGTGTGCCGAGATAGCTCATGTCTCCCCCTTGGGACGGCGTCTTCGCGCGGAACGGTAGGTCCTCGCGACGATCCGCGACTGGGGAGAACTGCCTAACTTGCGGGCTTCCCGGCCAGGTCCAGCCGGTGCGCCACCGCGGCCGCCTGGCCCCTGGTGGCCACGCCGAGCTTGTCCAGCAACGCGGAGACGTGGTGATCGACGGTCTTGACCGACAACGACAGGCGCGCGGCCATCTCGGCGTTGGACAGCCCTTCGGCCACCAGTGCGAGCACCTCCGCCTGCCGCGGCGTGAGGCCGGCGGGGTGGGCGGCCGTCGTCCGGCGAGGGCCGCGCGGCACCCGGGTGAGGCCTCGCCCTCTCAGGTCGGCCCGCACCCTGTCCGCCACCCGGGTGGCCCCCAGCCCGTCCAGGACCCGCAGGGCCTCGGCCGCGGCGTCCCGGTCACCGCCCGCCAGCGCCTCGACGCGCGCGTACGCGGCCCCGCGCCGGGCCCACTCCGCGGCCGCGCCCGCCCAGTCTCCGTCGATCATCATCTGCCACGGCCCGGCTTCCACACGGGGTAACCCGGTCTCCCCGGTCCGCCACAGCCGGTAGGTCAGCTCACCGGCGTACACCGGATGACGGGCCCGGACGGCCAGGTCCAGGCCGTACCGGGCCTCCTCGGCGGCACGCCCGACGTCGCCGTACAGCAGGAAGTACTCCGAACGGGCCGCCGCCACCGGGCAGACCCGCTGCACCTCGCCGGTGCGCTCGGCCTGGCGGGCGGCCTCGTCGAGCGTGGCCCGCGCCTCGCGTTCGCCACGGGCCGCCTGGATCCGGCCCCGCGCCAGCAGTGCGGGCACCACGGCGACCCCGTCCCGGACCGGCCGGTCCAGCGCGGCGTCCGCGTCGGCCAGAGCGCCCGCCCAGTCACAACGCGTCAGCCGCACCCCCGCCCGCACGCCGAGCAGGTACTGGAGGTAGCCGTCGAGGTCCTGCCGGGTGACGTACGCCAGCGCGCGCTCGACCGCCGGTGCGGCGGCTTCGTACTCGGCCAGCTGCACCAGCGTGGTCGCCAGGTTGACGAGCGCCCGGGCCGCGTGATCGGCCAGCCCGAGGGCCGCGGCACGCTCGTGCGCCTCCCGCAGCGCCGCCGCCGCGGCCGCGTCACCGCCCACGAGCCGGGCGGTGCTCACGTTGATCTCGGCGTGGAGGGAGGTCTCCACGTCCCCCAGCCGGACGGCCAGCGTTCGCGCCCGCTCGCCCCACGAAACCGCCGCCTCCCGCTCCCCCGCGAGCATGTGCAACTGGGACCGGTTGCTGTAGGCCATGGCCAGCGGCCGGCCCGGCGGCTCGGTCTCCAGAAGGGTCACCGCTCGCTCGGCCGCCTCCCAGGCCTGCCGCGCGTCCCCCGCCCACCAGGCGAGCCGGGAGATCCAGCGCAGGTTCTCCCCGGCCGGTCCGGGCTGCCCCAGATCCTCGCGTACGGCCAGCGCCGCCCGCCGGGCCCGCAACCCCTCCTCGGCCAGCCCGGCCAGGTACGCCTGCAAGGCGTACGCCTCCAGCAGCTCGGCTCGCCGCGCGGCCGGCACCCTGTCGGCGTACCCGGCGGCCGCCCGGTAGTGCGCCGTCGCCTCCCGATGGGCGCCCTGCCGGGCGGCGCCGGCCCCGGCGACCTGTCCGTACCGCAGGACGGCGGCCTCGTCCCCCGCCCGCGTCGCGTGGTGGACCAGACGGCCCGGGTCCACCCCTGCGATCCCGGACAGCGTGCCCAGCACCCGCCGGTGCAGCGCGGCGCGGCGCGCGGGTGACAGCGACTCCTCCACCGCGCCGCGCAGCAGCTCGTGGCGGTACGACACACCGTCACCGGACGGCACGAGCACCCCCGCGTCGACGCACGCGTCGACCAGGTCCGGCACCTCCGCCACGACGGCGGCGTCGGCGCGGGTGGGGATCACCGACACCAGGTGGGCCAGCTCCCGGGCGGGCCGGGGCAGCAACCGCAGCCGGTCCAGGACCAGGTCCCGCACCGTGACCGGAACCGCCCGCCCCTCCGCCTTCAACAGCTCGGTCACCAGCAGCGGATTGCCGCCGGACAACCGGTGGACCGGCTCCGGATCGCGCCCGGTCAGGCGTGCCTGCTCCGCCACGCACTCCCGCGACAGCGGCGGCAGCGACACGCGCCGCGTGATCGCGCTGGGCAGGGTCGCGAGGGCGCCGCGCAGCGGGTGCTCGGCGCCCACCTCGTCGTCGCGGTAGGTCACCACGAACAGGACCGGCGTGCGGCCGATCCGCCGGGCCGACCAGGTCAGCCAGTCGAGTGTGGCCTCGTCGGCCCAGTGGGCGTCCTCCACGACGACGACCGGGCGCGGGCGCTGCGCGGGGCCGGAGATCTCGTCCAGAAACGCCGTGAAGAGCTCCTCCTGCGAGGCACCGGTGTTCAGCCGCTCGGCCAGTGCGCCTCCGGTCTGGCGGCCGATGTCGTGCAGGGGACCAAGCGCCCGCGGAGTGATCAGCCGATCACAACCGCCCCAGAGCACCCACGCCGCCGGCCCGCACCGCCGGGCACACTCGGTAACGAGCACGGACTTGCCGATCCCGGCCTCGCCCGCCACCACCGCCACGCGACCGCCGTGGGCGGTCGCCCGCAGCAGATCGCCGAGGAGCTCCAGTTGCCCGGAGCGCTCCCACAGCTCCATGCGAACCTCCGGCAGGAGACGTCGGCGTTGGAGTCGTCGAGTCAGCGGGGAACGACCTGAGCGCGCACACCGGGAAGATCGTCGAACGCGGCCGAGGAATCCATCGTGATCACAGTTCTCGCACCGTGTCCACGGACGCCTTGCCTCGCTCGGCCGCGATCAGGACCCCGGTGCCCAGAATCAGGCGTCGGGCCACGTGGCCCTCATCTCGTCACGGACCATCTCACGGGCCGCCGCCACGTCGGTCTCGAAATCGTCGTCCAGGCTCCTCGCGCTTCTCGCCAGAAACGCCTTCACCATAGGACCTGGCGCCGTGGGGGCAGGACCGATCACAGCGATCTGCCTTCCACCACGGGTGACCACGATCGTCTCTCCACGCTCAGCCTCGTCCAGAACGGTCGCGAAGCTCCGGGACGCCTCAGTGGCAGTCATCACCTTCATTCAATCAGATTCTGATTCAGCCGCCGATTGTCCTGGCCTGAACGACGGGCGGGTACGGGCCGCAATGGTTTTGGCCATTCCTCGCACAACATCATTCTTCCGGACAAATACGGAGTGTACCTAGGCACATACCACCAGTTGTGGTGACATGGTGACGAATCCGCCTGGCCTGTGTCAGGTGCGCACGTCAGACACGGTGGACCCTGGCCGAGACAGCGAGCCGACCGGCGAAGTGCCGAGTCGTGGTGGACCTGAGCAGGAAGGGCGACATGAGCGCGGACGACCCGACAGCGGAACAGGCCTGGCCGGAGCACGCGGTGGCGGTGGTGGGCGTGGGATGCCGCCTGCCCGGTGGGATCGTGGACCTGGACGGGCTGTGGCAGGCGCTGCGGCAGGGCGCCGATCTGGTCGGCCGGATTCCGCCCAGCAGGTTCGAGGCCGATCGGTTCGTCGACGAGGTCACGCCGAGGCCGAACAGGAGTTACACCCGGGCCGGAGGCTTCCTCGACGGGGACGTCACCGCCTTCGACGCCGCCTACTTCGGCATCTCCCCCAAAGAGGCCGCCTCGATGGACCCGCAGCAGCGGCTGCTGCTGGAGATGGCGGTCGAGGCCCTGGACGACGCGGGCATCGACCCGGCGGTGCTCGCGGGCACGGACACCGGCGTGTTCGTCGGCATCTCCGATCCGGCCTACGGCACGATGCAGGCGCTGGAGCCGGGCGGCCTGGGCCCGTACTCGATGTCGGGGGGAACGCTGTCCATCGCGGCCAACCGGCTGTCGCACTTCTTCGACCTGCGCGGGCCGAGCATGAGCATCGACACCGCCTGTTCCTCGTCACTGACGGCCGTGGAGCGTGCCTGGCGGTCACTCGCGGAGGGCTCCAGCCGGGTGGCCCTGGCCGGCGGGGTCAACCTGCTGCTCAGCCCGGGCCCCTTCATCGGTTTCAGTCAGGCGTCGATGCTGTCGCCGACCGGCCGGTGCCGGGCCTTCTCCGCCGACGCCGACGGGTTCGTACGCGCGGAGGGCGGCGGTGTGGTGGTGCTCAAGCGCCTGGCCGACGCGCTCGCCGACGGGGACCGGGTCCACGGCGTCATCGTCGGCGCCGCCACCAACAACGACGGCCACACCAGAGGGCTGGCGCTGCCGAACGCCGACGCGCAGGAGGCCCTGTTACGGCAGGTGTACACCACAGCGGGCGTGAGTCCCGACGAGATCGCGTACGTGGAGGCGCACGGCACCGGCACCCAGGCCGGTGATCCGGCCGAGTGTCAGGCGCTCGGGCGGGCGCTGGGCAACCGGCGTACGCGCGGAGCCCTGCCCATCGGCTCGGTGAAGACCAACCTGGGGCACCTGGAACCCGCCTCCGGCATGCCGGGGCTGTTCAAGGCCCTGCTGGTGCTCCGGCACCGGGTGATCCCGCCCTCGCTGCACGCCGCCACGCTCAACCCCCGCATCGACTTCGACGCCCTGGGGCTGAGCGTCGCCACCGAGTCGCGGCCACTGGACGCGGCAGGCGAGCGGCCCGTGATCGGTATCAACTCCTTCGGATTCGGGGGCGCCAACGCCCATGTGGCGCTGGCCGCGCCACCCGCTCCCCTCAAAGCACCGGCCGCCCCCCGCGAGGCACCGGCACCCCCCACAGGAGCGCTGCCCGTCGTCGTGTCCGCGCGCAGCCGGCCGGCGCTGCGGGAAGCCGTGGAACGGACCGCCGCCCACCTGGCGTCACTCGACGAACGGGACTTCTACGACGTGGCCCACACCGCGACCCGGCGGCGTGGCGGCCACCGGCATCGCGCCGTGGTGCTGGCCGGCACCGCGGAGGCGGCGGCAGGGGCGCTGGCGAGCCTGGTGGACGCTTCGGAGCCGGCCGCCCCCGCGAGCGCGTCGGGTGAATCCGGTGGGCCGGGTGCGGGCAGGCGGCTCGGCGCCGGGGACGCGGCGGTGGCGGAGTCGGAGGCGGTGGAGCACGGGCGGGTGGCGTTCGCGTTCTCCGGCAACGGTTCTCAGTGGGCCGGGATGGGCGCCGACCTGCTGTCCGACGACGACTTCCGCTCGGCCGTGGAAGCGGTCGACGCCGAACTGTCCGATGCGCTCGGCTGGTCGGTGATCGAGGAGCTGTCCCTGCCCGCCGAACGGTCCCGGCTCTCGGCCACGGAAGTGGCGCAGCCGTTGCTGTTCGCCGTCCAGGTCGGCCTGGTGGAGATGCTCAAGGCGGCGGGCGTACGGCCGGGAGTGGTGCTCGGCCACAGCGTCGGCGAGGTCGCCGCCGCCCACGCCGCCGGCGCCCTGTCACTGGCCCAGGCGGCGCGGGTGATCTCCGAGCGCGGCGTCGCGCAGTCGATCACCAGGGGGCAGGGCCGGATGGCCGCGCTCGGGCTGCCCGAGACCGCGGCCAGGCAGATCCTGGCGGGCTACCCGGATCTGGAGCTCGCGGCGGTCAACTCCGACCGCGACGTCACGATCGCCGGACCGGACGGGTCGCTGAAGTCCCTGGGTGAGGACCTCTCCGCACGCAGGGTCTTCTTCCGCGAGCTGGACCTGGACTACGCCTTCCACAGCGGTGCCATGGAGCCGGCGCGGCAGCCCCTGGCCGACGGACTCGCCGGGCTGCGGCCCGGCCTTGCGCGTGTCCCCCTGGTGTCCACGGTGACGGGCGACCTGGTCCGAGGGCCGGAACTCGACGCGACGTACTGGTGGCGGAACGTCCGGGAGCCGGTCCGGTTCGCCGCGGCGGTCGAGCGGGTGCTCGGCGACGGCTTCGACGTGCTGCTGGAGATCGGCCCGCATCCCGTGCTGCGCTCGTACCTGCGCCGGATAAGCGGCTCCGCGCGGGTACGCGCGGCCGTCGTGGCCACCCTGCGCCGCGACGAGCCGGGCCCGGCGCGGGTCCGCCGAGCGGTCGCGGACCTCGTCGCGGCCGGTGCGCGGCTCGACTGGGATCGGTACTTCCCCCGTCCCGGCGCGGTGCGATCGCTGCCGGCCTACCCCTGGCAGCGCGAACGGCACTGGATCGGCGGCCCGCACACCTGGGTGCGGACCGACGTCGACCCGACGATCCAGCATCCGCTGCTCGGACAGCGGCTGCCGGTGCTGGACCCGACCTGGCAGGGGGAGATCGACCGGGTACGGGTGCCCTGGGTGGCCGATCACCGGGCCGGCGGCGCCGCCGTGATGCCGGCCACCGGATACGTGGAGATGGCCATCGCCGCGGCCCGGCTGGCCATCCCGGACACCGCCGAGGCGGTGGAGGTGGACAGGGTCGACATCAGCCGGGCCATGGTGGTGCCGTCGCAGGCCGCCGCCGATCCGGTGTACGCGCAGACGTCGCTCTGCGCCGAGACCGGAGTGGTGACCGTGGCCGGCGCCGGGCGGCAGGCCGAGCAGCCGCGCGAGCACTTCCGGGCCCGGGTGCGGCCGCTGCTGCGCCGGATCCCGCCGCCGCTGGACGTGGCCGCGCTGCGCGCCCGCATCCGCACGCGCGTGGACGTGCCCGGCTACTACGCGCGGGCCGCCGAAGGACAGATGGTGTGGGGGCCGGAGTTCCAGGTCCTGACCGAGCTGTGGATGGGCGAGCGGGAGGTGCTGGGCGCCTACTCGTGCCCGGAGCAGGGACAGGGGCGCTACCAGATGCATCCGGTGGTGCTGGACAGCGCGCTGCAGGCCGGCGTGCTGTGGCTGGTGGAGTCGCTGCGCTCGGGCCGCGGCTACATGCCCGCCGCGATCGGCTCCGTCCGCCTGTGGGGAAGGCCCTCGGCGCGAGGGCTGGTGTACGTGCGGGAACGCTCCAGCAGTGCCGAGGAGGTCTGCTGGGACCTGGTGGTCGCCGACGACGACGGCCGGATCGCCGCCGAGGTGGAGGGCTGCCGGCTCCGCCGGATGCCCGGCGTCCACATCACTCCGGTCACCCGGTACGAGACGGCGCTGCGGGCCGCGCCCCGGGCCGGCTCCCCCGCCGAGCCGTGGCCGGCGCCCGGCCCCGGGGAGATCCTGTCCGGCGCGGCCGAGCGGATCGACCGGCTGCGCTCGGCGTGGCACGAGCTGGACTACCCGCGGTACGCGGCGCGGCTCGAAGAGGTCTTCGCCCGTACGCTGGCCGGCGCGCTCGGCGAGCTGAGCACCCAGCCGAGCACCGAGCTGAGCACCGAGCCGAGCACCGAGCCGAGCGCGCGGCCGGCCGACGGGCGGCCGGTCGGCGTCGAGGAACTGATCGAGGCGTGCCCGGAGGCGCACCACCGGCGGATGCTGCGTGCGGCCCTGCCGCTGCTGGAGCGGCACGGACTGCTGGAGCGCGAGGGCGGCCTCCGCCTGACGCCGGCGGGCGGGGACCCGCGCGAGCCGCACGGCGACCTCCCCCGGGGTCCCAGCCGGGACCCCAACCATGACCTGCACCGTGACCTGCACCGTGACCTGCACCGGAACCTGGTCCGGGATCTGCACCGGGACCTCCTCACCCGGGGAGCCGCCTTCGCCGCCCAGAGCGCCCTGTCCGTACGGGCCGGGCGGTGCCTGCCCGAACTGCTCACGGGCCGGCTCGCCGCCTCCGAGGTCCTGGGCTCCGGCGGCGGTCAGGAACTGCTGGAACAGTTCCACGACGTCGGGCCGGTCAACCTGTTCACCAACCGGATCGCCCGGGCACTGGTCGAGCAGATCGTCCGGCGCTGGCCGGCCGACCGGCCGCTGCGTGTCCTGGAAGCCGGTGCGGGGACCGGCGGCACCACCGCCATGCTGCTGCCCGTCCTGCCCGCCGACCGCACCCGCTACCTCGTCACCGACCGGGCCGAAGCGGCGTTGCCCCGGTTGCGGCAGCGCTTCGCCGGCTTCGACTTCGTCGACTACGCCGTACTCGACCTGGACTCCGACCCGGCCGGGCAGGGTCTGGCCGCGGGCGGATTCGATCTCGTGGTCGCGGCGAACAGCCTGCACCTGGCCCGTGACCTGCCCGCCGCGCTGCACCACCTGTCCACCCTCCTGGTGCCCGGCGGCCAGTTGCTCATCGCCGAACCGCACCGGGTGGGGACCCTGCTGCCGTTCCTCGGCGTGCAGGAGGAGTTCTGGGACTTCACCGACCGGCACCTGCGCCCGCACTCACCGCTGCTGTCCCGGGAGCAATGGCCGGAGGTGCTGGCGGAGGCCGGTTACACCGAGGTCGTCCAGACCGGCGACGACGACGAACTCGCGGCCGGCGACTTCTCGGTGACGCTGGCCACCGCCAAGGGCGCCCCGGCCACCGCTGAAAACGCTCCGGCCACCGCTGGAGACGCCCCGGCCACCGTGCACGCCGTGCCGGACGCCTCCGGCACGTGGATCCTCGCCGGTGAGGACGGGACCGGCGCGCTGACCGCCGAGCTGGGCGCGCTGCTGCGAACCCGTGGGGGCGACGTGCTCCACTCTGCGCTCAGTGACGACCCCGACCACTGGACCGACCGCTTCCCGCTCACCGCCGGGACGGTCACCATCGCGGTCGTCCTGGGCGGAGCCGACGACGCCGAGCCTGCGGCGACCATTGGCACCGAGCCGAAGGCGACCATCGACACCGAGCCGAATGCGGCGGTCGAGCGGATCACCCGGCGGGCCGCGGCGCTGCGGGCCGTCGCGCTGGCCTGCGAGCAACTGCCCGAGCACGTCGCGGTCACGGTGTGGCTGGTCGCCCGTCCCTGCGGCGCGTTGCCGGAACCTCGCCTCACCGGCGTCCGGCTCCATCCCGAGGACGCGGCGACCTGGGGGACGACGCGTTCGCTGGGCAACGAGCAGCCGCGGCCGGCGATACGCCGGCTCTGCCTGCATCCCACCGGTGACGCCGCGCAGGACGCCGGCCGCCTGGCGGCGGAACTGCTCGCCCCGGACGAGGAGGACGAGATCCTGCTCACCCGCCGGGGACGTTTCGTGCCGCGGCTGCTGGAGCCGGGCGAGCCCGGCCGGGGTGTGGCCAACGGCTCGGGCGACGCCTACCGGCTCAAGGTGTGCGATCCGGGGCTGTCGTACACGCTGGCCTGGGAGGAGATCCCTGTCCCGGAGCCCGAGCCCGACGAGCTCGTGGTCGAGGTGCGGGCGATCGGGCTGAACTACCGCGACGTGATGCACGCGGTGAACCTGCTGCCCGCCGAGGCCGTCGAAGCGGTCTTCGGCGGGCACGGACTGGGCCTGGAATGCGCCGGGATCGTCACCGCGGTCGGCGCCGCTGTCACCGGGACGCGGCCGGGCGACCGGGTCATGGCCGCGGGACCGGTCGGATTCGCCAGTCACGCGAGGGTCAAGGCGTGGGCGGCCGTCCCCGTCCCCGAGGGGATGACCTTCACCGAGGCCGCCACGATGCCGATGGCGTTCTCCACCGCGCATCATTCGCTGGGCTACTGCGCGCGGGTCAGGGCGGGCGAGACGATCCTGGTCCACGGCGGCGCCGGTGGGGTCGGCCTGGCCGCGCTGCAGTACGCCCGGCACCACGGCGCCCGCGTGATCGCGACCGCCGGCACGGCCGCCAAACGCGACCTGCTGCTCGCGATGGGAGCCGACCACGTCCTCGACTCGCGCAGCCTGCACTTCGCCGAGCAGGTCAGGGAACTGACCGGGGGCCAGGGCGTGGACATCGTGCTCAACTCGCTGGCCGGTGAGGCCATCACCCGGGGTGTCGAATGCCTGCGGCACGGCGGCCGGTTCGTCGAGCTCGGCAAACGGGACATCTACCAGAACAGGTCCCTGCTGCTGCGCCCGTTCTCCGACAACATCGCGTTCTACGGCGTGGACATCGGCACCCTGATGTGGAAGGCGCCCGAGCTGATGGCGGACAGCACGTCGCAGGCCGCTCCCCTCTACCACTCCCGGCGGTTCCGGCCGCTGCCGCACACGGTGTTCCCGGCCGCCCGCGTCGCCGACGCCTTCGCCATGATGCGCCATTCCCGGCATATCGGAAAAGTCGTGGTGTCCTTCGACCCACGCGACGAACCGGTCACCGTACGGCCCCAGCGGACGGCGCCGCGCCTGGACCCGGAGGGAACCTACCTGGTCACGGGCGGCCTGGGCGGCTTCGGCGCGGCGACGGCCCGCCGCCTCGCCCAGTGGGGCGCCCGCCACCTGGCCCTGGTCGGCCGCCGGGGCGCCGAGGCGCCCGAGGCGCCCGCTCTGCTGGCGGAACTGGAGGCGGCGGGAGTGGAGGTCCGCGCGTACGCGGCCGACGTGGCCGACCGCGACGCCGTACGGCGGATCCTGCGCGACCTGGACGCCGGCGGCCGTCCGCTGCGCGGCGTCGTCCACGCGGCCATGCATCTCGACGACGGCCTGCTCGCCGACCTCGGCGACGACCGGATCCGGGCGGTCCTGCACCCCAAGGTCGCCGGCGCGACGGTGCTGGACGAACTGACCCGGGACCTCCCCCTCGACCTGTTCGTCATGTACTCCTCCCTCACCACCGTCGGAAACATCGGCCAGACCTCGTACGTCGCCGCGAACCTGTTCCTGGAGGCGCTGGCCCGGCGGCGGAACCGGGAGGGCCTGCCCGGCCTCACGGCCTGCCTGGGCGCGCTCGCGGAGACCGGGGTGCTGACCCGGGGCAGGCAGGGAGAGTCGCTGGCCAAGGCCGGGATCCCGCCGATGTCGCCCGCCCGGGCGCTGGACGCCGTGGGGGACATGCTCGGCGAGCACGCCGACGTCGCCATGGTCGGCCGCTGCGACTGGGGCCGGTTGCGGCAGGTCCTGCCCGGCCTGCGGCGTCCGTGGCTGTCGCTGGTGTTGCCGCCCGGCACGGAGGAGCCGGGGCCCGACCTGCCGTCGCTGCTGGCGGAGATGAGCCACGAGCAGGGGTACGCGTACCTCACCGAGCAGATCACCCGGTTGCTGTCCACCGTCATGCTCGTCCCGGCCGACCAGATCGCGAGCGACCGGCGGCTGGACGAGTACGGCCTGGACTCACTGATGGCCACCGAACTGCTGACCTCCATCCGCGGCCGGTTCGGCATCGACATCCCGCCCATGGAGCTGATGCGCGGCGGCGGCACCGTCGCCGACATCGCGCACAGCGTCCTCGTCCGCCTCGGCCCGCGCCGTGAAGAGCCGCCCGCCGGTGCGGGCCCCATACCGGCGGGCCGGCCTGAAGCGAACGAGAGGTGAGGACCGCAGTGACCCAGTCGCACACCCGGTTGGCGGGGGTGGCCGCCCATCTGCCGGAGACCACACTGAGCACGGCCGAGCTGGAAGACCGGCTCGCCGAGCGCAACCCCACCCTGGACCTGCCCCGGGGACTGATCCACGAGCACAGCGGAGTACGGCGCCGGCACATCGCCCTCCCCCACGAGAAACCGTCCGACCTGGCGGCGCACGCCGCCCGCCGGGTCCTGGAGGACAACGACCTGCGGGCCGCCGACCTCGATCTGCTCATCTACGCGGGAGTGTCGTCCGACGCGGTGGAGCCGGCCACGGGACACATCGTGGCCGCCAAGATCGGCGCCTGCTGCCCGGTGTTCGACGTGCGCAACGCCTGCAACAGCGTGCTGAACGCCATCCAGGTGGCCGACGCGCTGATCTCCGCCGGCCGTCACCGGCGGGTCCTCGTCTGCTGCGGAGAGCTGCCCACCGCCGGCACACCGTGGACGGTGGCGAGTGCCGAGGAGTACGTCACCGTCGCCGCGTCCTACACCGTCTCCGACGCCGGCGCCGCGCTGCTGCTGGAGGCCGGCTCCGAACCGGGGGTGCTCGCCCACCGGTTCTCCGCGTACTCCGCCGGGTGGGAGGCGGCGGTCTCCGCTGTGGACAACCTGACCACCGACCCGTGGGCGGGCCGGCCCACCATCGGGCCGCTCGTCGTGGACTCCGCGGGGTTGGTGCGCGGCATCGAGAACATCGACTACGCCGTCTTCCACAAACCCCTCGCCGATCTGGGGCTGACCTGGGACGACTTCGCGGCCGTCTGCGTACACCAGGCGACGCTGCCGACGCTGTGGTGGTTCTGCGACCAGGTGCGGATACCGCAGGGCAAGGTCGTCGTCACCATCGCCCAGCACGGCAACCTCGTCGCGGCGACGCTGCTCGTGCAACTGGCGCGGGTGGTCGGGTCGGGACGGGTCCGGCGCGGCGACCTGGTCGCCCTCGTCGGCCTGGCCAGCGGGGCCAGCGCCGGAATCGTCGTCGTACGGTGGTGATCCGGTGACGACCCGGGCGACCCCTCCCACCGGCTCCGGCCCGGCCGAGCCGGTCAGCGAGCTGATCGTCCGCGCCGAGCACTGGTTCCGCGAGCAGCCCGACGTGATCGCCTGCCAGGTCGGCGGCCGCAGCCCGGCGGCCACCACCTACGGAGAGCTGTCACGGTCGGTGGACCACGCCGTCGCGGTCCTCTCCGGGGCCGGAATCCGCCCCGGCATGCGTACCGGCCTGCTGGTCCCGCCGGGCCCGGAACTGGGCGCGCTGGCCGTCGCCCTGGTACGGCTCCGCGCGGTGCCGGTGCTGGTCGATCCCGGGCTGCCGCTCTCCGCGATCAAGCGCTGTCTGCGCCAGGCGGCGCCCGAGGCCTTCGTCGCGATCCCCGCCGTACACCTGGCCAGGAGGCTGCTGGGCTGGGCCCCTGACGTCCGCGTGTCCGTCACGGTTCCCTCGCGGCGGGCCCACGGCTCGGCCTGGCCGTCCGGAGTGCCCGCACGCGGCCTTCGGCCCGGCGAGCCCTCCGCCGGGCCCGACGACCTGGCGCTGATCGCGTACACCTCCGGTTCCACCGGCCCGCCCAAGGGGGTGCCGCTGCGGCACCGGCACCTGGCCGCACAGCTCACCCTGCTGGGCGCGCTGGGCACGGTGGAACCGGGAACGCCGGTGATGTCGACGTTCGCGCCGTTCGCCCTCGGAGCGGCGGCGTTCGGGGCCACCGTGGTGATCCCCGACATGGACCCGCGGCATCCGGTGCGGGCCGACCCGGCCGCCCTGGTCGCGGACATCCGGCGCTATCGCGTGGCCGGGATGTTCGCCGCCCCCGCGCTGCTGGATCGGCTCGCACGGCACTGCGCGGCCCATGACCTGGTGCTGGACACGCTCGGCGACGTGGTGTCCGCCGGTGCGCCGCTGCCGATGCCGGTGATGGACCGCCTGCGCGGCTGCCTGCGCGACGACGCGCGGGTGGTGTCGGTGTACGGCGCCACCGAGTGCATGCCGGTCGCCGCGATCGAGAGCCGCCTGCTCGCCGAGCACGCCGCGGCCACCGCCGCCGGGGCGGGCACCTGCCTGGGCCCTCCGCTCCCGGGCACCGAGGTACGCGTCATCGCCCTCAGCGACGACCCCGTCGAACGGTGGAGTGCGGATCTGGTCGTGCCGCCCGGCGCCATCGGGGAGATCGCCGTGGCCGCCCCCACCGTCAGCGATCCCTACCTGGACGATCCGGAGGCGACCGCGCTGGCCCGGATCCGCGACGGCGACCGCGTCTGGCACCGCATGGGCGACGTCGGCCGGTTCGACGAGCAGGGACGGCTCTGGTTCGCCGGACGCAAATCGGAACGGGTCCGCACCACCGGCGGCGATTTGCACACCGACCAGGTCGAACCCGTCTTCGCCGCCGTGCCCGGGGTCCGCCGCACCGCGCTGGTCGGCGTCGGTCCCGCCGGCGCGCAGCGCCCGGTCCTGGTCGTGGAGCGCGAGCCGGGATCCCGGGACGACGCACGCGTGACGGCCGACGTCCTGGACGTGGCGGCCCGCCATCCGCACACCGCCGGGCTCCGGGACGTGCTGTTCCATCCCGGGTTCCCGGTCGACGCCCGGCACAACAGCAAGATCCGCCGGTCCGAGCTCGCCCGGTGGGCCGCGCGGCGCGTACGGCCGGTCAGGCCATGAGGGTCCTGGTGACCGGGGGCGGGGGCTTCCTGGGAGAGGCCGTCTGCCGGCGGCTGGCCGCCCGCGGTGACACCGTCCACGCCCTCCAGCGGCACCACAGCCCGGCGCTGGCGGCGCTCGGGGTCGTCCAGCACCTGACCGACGTACGCGACCGCGCGGCGGTGGCGGCCGCCGTCGCCCCGTGCGAGGCGGTCGTGCACTGCGCCGCGAAGGCCGGCGTGCACGGACGGGACCGGGACTACGAGGAGGTCAACGTGTCGGGCACGCGGAACGTGCTGGACGCCTGCGCGCGCCACGGGGCCCGCCTGGTCCACACGTCCTCGCCGAGCGTCGTCCACGACGGGCGGGACCTGGAGGGCGTGGACGAGTCCGTGCCGTACGCCCGCCGTTTTCCCGCCGCCTACCCCCGGACCAAGGCCGAAGCCGAGCGGCTCGTCCTCGCCGACGCCGCGGCCGGGCGGGTGACGGCGGTCGCGCTGCGCCCGCATCTCATCTGGGGGCCGGGAGATCCGCACTTCCTGCCCAGGCTGGTGGCGGGACGCCGTCTGCTGTGCCTGCTGGGCGAGGCCGACAAGACCGTCGACACCGTCTACGTCGACAACGCCGCCGACGCCCACCTGCTCGCTCTCGACCGGTTGCGTCCGGGCTCACCTCCGGCCGGCCGGGCCTACTTCATCGCCCAGGGCGAGCCGTGCGGTTTCGGGGAATGGCTCAACCTGCTGCTGCGCGCCGCCGGTCTGCCTCCGGTGACCCGCCGGGCGCCCGTCGGACCCGTCCTGCGGGCGGCCCGGCTGCTGGAGCGGGCTCGCCGGCTGCCGGGAACGCGGCGCCTGCCACCGCTGCTGTTCCTGGTGGAGCAGGCATCGACGGCGCACTGGTTCGACATCTCCGCGGCCCGCCGCGATCTCGGCTACCGGCCCCGGGTGAGCATGGCGGACGGACTGGCCCGGCTCACCGCCCACCTTTCCACGGAGAAGATCCGGTGACCGGATTCCCGGACTATCCGTTCGCCTCCCGGTGGTTCGCCCACCCGCGCCGTGACGGCCTGCGCCAGCACTACCTGGACGAGGGGGCGGGGCAGCCGGTGCTGTTCCTGCACGGGAACCCTTCCTGGAGCTACCTGTGGCGGCGGCCGATCCTCGCGCTGCGTGCGGAGTTCCGCTGCGTCGCCCCCGACCACATCGGCATGGGCCTGTCGGACAAGCCGGACGCCGGCCGTTACCCCTACGACCTGGCCGCCCGCGTGGACGACCTGGACGCGCTGACCGAACACCTCATCACCGGCGGAGGCGCCCCGGAACACGGGTGGACCCTCGTCCTGCACGACTGGGGCGGGCCGATCGGCATGGCCTGGGCCTGCCGCCATCCGGACCGGATCGCCCGCCTGGTCCTGCTGAACACCGCGGCCTTTCCGAACCCGCACGGCGAACGCGTACGTCCCCTGCTGCGCCTGCCGTACCGGGTGTTGCGTGACACCCGGCTGGGCACCCGCCTGTTCCTGCGCCACAACCTGTTCGCCCGCGGCGCCACCTGGCGCCCGCTGGGAGTCCGGCGCCGGATGCCCGCTCCGGTGCGTTCGGCGTTCCTGGCCCCCTACGACCGGCCCGAGCACCGTGTGGCCATCCAGCGCTTCGTCCAGGACATCCCGCTGCGCCCCGGCGACCCTTCCTGGCCGCTCCTGCGGGCCACCGGCGCGTCGCTGGCGCGGTTCGCCGACCGGCCCACACTGATCGCCTGGGGAATGGACGACCCGGTCTTCGACCGCGCCGTACTGGACGAATGGCGGCGGCGTTTCCCCGCCGCCCGGGTTCGCCGGTATCACGGCGCGGGCCACTACCTGCTCGAAGACGCCCACGCCGACCTCGTCCCCGCCATCCGCTCATTCCTGCGTGGATGATCATCAGGAGGCCCGTCTCAACCACCCCCTGAACGCCGTCCCATCGGTCACGATCGCCATGTCAGTCGGTCAGTCGAGCTGCTGCCTTTCTCGCTGCTCGCAGGATCTCTTCGGACAGAGGGGAGCCCGCCGTCGCTCGAGCGAGCAGGAGAGCGCCCACAAGGGTGGACAGGGCCGCCAGCCCGGTGTCCCCGGGAGCGATCCAGCCGGCCATGTCGCGAACTCCGGCGGCGTAGGTGTCGCGCCATTCAGGGTCTCGGGCGAAATCGCCGGCGAACCCGGCTGCCGGGCATCCGCTGCCGGGGTTGTCACGTGCTTCGGGTGCCAGGTAGGAGTCGATCAGCGACGACCACGCGGCATCGTGACCACCCTGGTCGTGGTCCAAGGCCGCCAGATACCGCAGCATGTCGGAGAAGGCCCTGGCTGTGGCCTCGTCGACGAGCGCCGCCTTGGAGGCGAATTGCTTGTAGAAGCCGCCCTGCGTCATGCCGACCGACTGCATGACGTCGGCGACGCTCACATCGCGCACCCCCTTCTCGCGGAAGAGTCGCGAGGCGGATTCCACCACACGCTTTCGATTTTCCCGTGCCTCAGCCTGTGATACTCGACTCATCTTCGATCCCTCGTCGCTTCGATTCACCAACGGGTCGGAAGCTGGATACCAGGCGTTCGGGCCGGCCTGCCGCGTGAGACGTAGATTATAGTCGCAATCTATACGCGCCGCCGCACCCCCAGAGCTCCGGGCGCGCACCCCCGGGCGCCTCCACCCGATCACTTACGAGGCGCCGTTGTGGGCAACGCCATGCCCAGACCCGCCGATCCGGCCATGGATCAACGAGAGCGACGTGAGATGCGTCACGAACCCGGCCGCACGGGACGGACCGAAAGATTATGTGCGTAATCTAAGAGTCGCTGCAGCGATCCCCAGCCACTCGACGGAAGGCTCGACATGAGCACCTACCTGATCAACCACCTCCGCATCCCCGGGGACGTCCCGAACGAAGCGGGTCTGACCTACCTCGAAGAGGTCGAGGCCACCGTGAAGCCCTACGGCGGCAAGTGGCTCGCCAACGGGGAGGTCAGCGTCGTGGAGGGAGCGTGGCCAGGCCTGGTCGTCCTCATGGAGTTCCCCGACCGCGCCGCCGCCGACCGGTGGTACAACTCGGCGGAATACCAGAAGATCCTGCCCCTGCGTGTCAACAACGCCATCTCCGATCTCGTGCTGATCGACAGCCTTCCCGCGGACTACACCGTGCGGGGATTCGCCCAGCAGGTCCGAGCGGCCATCCAGTCGGCATCCGGCTCCCCCAGCTGAGCGGCGGACAGACGCGGCCTTCGGCGTACGGCCCTGATCCGCTCGCCGGGGTCAGGGCCCGGGGCCTGTTCTCCCCGTTCGAGCACACGAGCCGGTCGGCGGCCGAGAGACAAGGGAATGACGAATGAGTTCCATCACCTCCCCCTCCCTCGCGCGGGGCAGGCATGAGATCAGCATCGAGGGCACGCGGCAGGTCTTCCATGTCGCGGGCACCGGCCCGGTGTGCCTGGTGCATTCGGGCGGTCCGGGCATCGCCTGGGAGTACCTGCGGACGCCGGCCCTGGAAGAGCACCTGACCATGGTGTACCTCGAGCCGATCGGCACAGGATCCTCCGGCCGCCTCGACGACCGCCGGGACTACCGGATCGACACCTACGCCCGGTTCGTCCATGACGTGGTCGAGCATCTGGGCGTACCCGCCGTCTTCCTGCTCGGCCATTCGCACGGCGGGTTCGTCGTCCAGCGCTACGCGCTCGATCACCCGGGTCACGTCGCCGGAGCGATCCTCTACTCCACCTCGCCGGTCACGGGCGAGGAGTTCTGGGCCGACGCGATGGCGAACATCAGCGGATTTCCGCAGCGACTCCCGCACCGGCCCGCAGCCGGCGAGATCCCCGACGCGTTCCAGCGAGCGCTGGACGCGCAGGACGACGAGGCGTACACCACGTCCCTAAGGGAGATCCTTCCGGCGTACTTCGCCGACTACTGGGCGCACAAGCAGAAACTGGAGCCGATGCGCGCCGCGCTGAACGCCTGGATCGGCCCGATGCGCGGCGAGGAACCCGTGCCGTTCGACGTGCGGGACGAACTCCGTTCGCTGGAGGTTCCCGTACTGATCATTTCCGGTGCGCACGACTTCTTCGGCGGCACTCGCTGGGCGCGCGTCGCCCATGAGAGCATCACCGGTTCCCGCCTGACGGTGCTCGAGAACAGCGGGCATATGGGCCATCTCGAGCAGCCTCAGGAGTTCGCCCGCGCCATCGTCGAGTTCGTTCGCGCCTGACCACCCGCCCTGGAAGCCGGAGACCCTTCCCCTCGTGCGACTGCCGGAACGGAGCTGTACACCGTTCCGCACCTTGTAGAAGCATCAGCCGTACGCGCTGTCGGGCCTTGCGCTCCGCGATGTTCGTGTCAACGCCCGTTTCTTGCGACCGTCTCCGGCGGCCGGGACCGAAACGCCGTTCTCCGACGCCTGGAAGTGGGTGATCCAGGACGCGGCGTCCGGCCAGTACGGGGTCGCCACCTGAACGAGCCGCGCCTCGGCGAGCGAGCCGAGAGCGGAATGGATCTCCAGCATGAGGGTCCTGGCGGCCTGGCAGGGCCACGGTTCCGGCAGGAGGTGCTCGGGGAGGTTCGGGTCGATGTCCGGAAATTTCCGCCAGGAATCCATGACCGAGGTCCGGGCCACCAGCGCCCGGGCCGCGTCGACCTCCCCGTTGCGCACGGCCACCCGCAAATCGGAGTATCGCGCGATGAAACCCTCATAAGCAGCGGCGAGACCGGCCAGATCGTAGGCGGCGGCCGGACCGTGCGGGCCGGCCTCCTCCTCGAACCGGGCGCGCGTCACCGACCAACGGCTACCTTCGACCCCGTCCAGAACGTCGTGGAGCGCTCGGGTCACCGGACCTGAATCGGATCCCGGCCGGATCCACACGCTGTCGTACAGCCGCGCGAAACCCAGCGACCCCAAAGCCTTGCGGACCGCGTGCCGCGGGGCCTGGCCTTGGCCGGACTGGGGGACCGAGAAGGAGACGGTCACCCACTCCCCGGTCCACTGCGGCGGGCGCGCGCCGAAGCTCAGGAAATGATCCATCCGGGACCGGTGCCTGGCGATCGCCGCGGGCGTGAGGTGATACACCGGCGGCCGCCCCGACCCCCGTACGGCGATCAGGCCACGCTTGGTCAGCCGGGACAACGCGGCCCGCGCGCTGGACTCGCTGATACCGAACTCCCCGAGGATCGCGACCACCGCCATCGACGGAAGATCGGCATCCGAGGAGTCGAGATACTCACCGAGCAGGGTCGTGAGCAGGTGCTGCGGAGTGGGGCCGGCCTGCGCCCGTGGGACTCCGACGTCATCCGGAGATACGACGACACTCACGCCCTCAGCTTGCCCCACCACAACGCCCTCGCCGAAATGCCGGCGCCGAGTGACGGGGGACTCATCGATACCCCCACCCCGCCCCCTGCGGATTTCGTGGTACGGCTCGCAGTGCGATGTCCACGGTGGCGTGCAAGCCTGCCCGATCGGCGCCCGCCGCGGCGTGCACCGCGTTGCCCTCGCTGACGACCATGACATAGCGGGCGAGGGCCACCGGATCGGTCCCGGTCGGCAGATCGCCCTCGTCGACCGCGCGGGCCAGGCGCTCCGCCAGCGCCCGCTCCCCCGCGAGCCGGCTGGCGGCCAGGAACTGGGCGACGCTGCCGCCGTCGCTGCCGTCGGACAGACCGCCCTGGATGGACAGGCATCCCGGCGGGCGGTCGGTCCGGGTGAGGGCGTCGGCGTTGGCGCGCAGGAACCTGGCGATCACCTGGTAAGCCGTGGGCTCCGCGAGCGCTACCCGCGCGTACGCCATGTCGGCCTCGGCGTAGCGCGCGACCGCCCGGCGGAACAGTTCCTCCTTGTTGCCGTAGGCGGCGTACAGGCTCGGCCGGTTGATGCCCATGGCCTCGGTGAGGTCGCTGAGCGAGGAGCCTTCGTAGCCCCGGCGCCAGAACACCTCCACGGCGCGGTCGAGGGCCGCGTTCGCGTCGAAGCCTCGCGGACGGCCCCGCTCCCGGGTCTTCTCCGCCATCTTCTCGTCTCCCACCTCGGTGACGCCCCTCATCCTAACCGATCAGTACAGAAATATCTGGACGCGCGCCAGGGTTCTCTATTGCGTACCGATCGATACAGAAATAGGAACGAACCCGGCTCACCCGGCCTGCCGCTTCCGCGGCGGCGCGGACTGGCCGCTCTGACGAAGTGAACGAAGGAGAAATCACCATGGGACAGCTCACCGGCAAGACCGCCCTCGTCACCGGCGCCACAGCGGGCATCGGCCTCGCCGCGGCCCGCCGCCTCGCCGCCGAGGGCGCCTACGTCTTCCTCTCCGGACGCCGGCAGGAGGCTCTCGACGCCGCCGTCGCCGAGATCGGCGAGAACGCCACCGGCGTAGCGGCCGAAGTGACCGACCTGGCCGACCTCGACCGCGTCGCCGCGTCGATCCGGGACCGCGGCGCCGGGCTGGACATCGTGTTCGCCAACGCCGGCGGCGGCGAGTTCGCCGCGCTCGGCGACATCACCTGGCAGCACTACGCCGACACCTTCAACACCAACGTCGGCGGCACCCTGTTCACCGTGCAGGCGGTGCTGCCCCTGCTCAACCGCGGTGCCTCGATCGTGGTGACCAGCTCCAACATCGACGTGAAGGGCGCGGCGGCGTTCAGCGTCTACGCCGCGAGCAAGGCGGCACTGCGCTCCTTCACCCGCAGCTGGGCGAGCGAGCTCGTGGACCGCGGCATCCGGGTCAACAGCATCGCGCCGGGGCCGATCGAGACCCCCGGCCTCAGCGGCCTCGCCCCGGACGCCGCGGGCTCACAGCACTTGCTCGAGAACCTCGCCGCGGGCGTGCCGATGAACCGGCTGGGCCGCCCGGAGGAGGTCGCCGACGCGGTCGTCTTCCTCGCCTCCGACGCCAGCACCTACATGACCGGCTCCGAGATCTACGTGGACGGCGGCGCCAGCCAGGTCTGAGCACGAACCACTACCGAAGGGACCATACGCGGTGTGCCCGAACCGCTCGCGAGCCGATCACCGGCCGACGACGAGGCGGCCGGGCCGGTAGCGGACGAAGGCGGCCCCGCCGAGGTTCAGCGACAGAGCGGAGCGCTGCAGCACGGCGGGTTCGGCGACGTCGCCCCAGCGGCCGGTCGTGACCCGCCTGTCGATCGCCCGCACACCCGCGACGATCTCCGCAGTGGTGAAGGCGCAGTGGCCCTGGCGCGCGACGTACGCCTGCCGGAGCAGCCGGTCGTCACCGGCCGCCCGGACCCGTTCGGCGAACGCCGTCTCCTGCTGCACCGGAACGAGCTGGTCGGCGATGGTGTGCAGGTTGAGCAGCGGCACCGCGAGGCTCTGACCGGCGGTGGAGGACGCCTCCAGCCTGCGCCGCGCCCCCGGATCGGCGTGCAGGTGAGCGCCGCGGGTCAAAGTGGCCAGGTCGGCGCGCAGGTCGAGGCCGGCCTTGCGATACAGCGCCCGCACCTGGCCGGCGTGCTCGGAGTCGCGCAGCAGCGCCGCGTAGTCGATCCCGGCGTTCCAGGACGTGTTGCCCCCGGCGGACTGCTCGATGGACCAGCGGCCGTTCTCGATGAACCCGAGCACCCCTTGGGAGAGCCAGGCGAACTGCTGGGCCTCCTGCCCCTCGGGGTCGCCGGCCGCCGGCGGGTCGTGGTCGGGCGCCCAGTCGCTCTGGTTGAGGTAGGCGGCGGCGAGCGCGATCCTGGCCCGTCCCTGCGGGGTGGCCTGCGCGGCGATCACGGCGTCGGTCAGCCGCTGCGCCGTCGCTGCGGCGTCCGCGGCGTCGGCGAAGCCGGTGAGCCGCACCTCCTGGCCGGGCATCAGCAGCGAGGCGATCGTGTACTCGGCGTCGTATTGGTAGTCGTCCAGGTCGACGCCTCCCGCGACGAGACTGCACAGCCCGAGAGCCCCGTGGACGCGGCCGGCCCCGTCGCGGGCGATCTGGGCGTTGACCAGGCCGCCCATGGACAGCCCGACCGACAGGACGCGGGACGGCCGGCCGGCCGTACGGCCGAAGGCGTCCAGGGTGGCGAACTGGTCGCGTTCGGCGCTGTTCAGCGCCCACCACGAGCCCTGCGGATCGAAGGAGGAGCCGGCGAGCGCGTAACCCTCCGAGAGCAGGGCCGTACGGGCCTCGTCGGAAGGCGCGTTCTGCGCGACGGCCGGACCATAGCCGTGGCTGAACAGCAGGAGTGTGCCGTTCCAGTCCGCGGGCACGTCGGCGATCCAGGTGGCGCCGTCGGCGAGGGTGCCGGACAGGTGCGAGGGGGCGGCGGCCGCAGCGGTGGCGCCGGTCCGGGTGCCCGTCGCGGCCCCGGCGGTTCCGGTCAGGGTCGCCGCGGCGAGGGCGAGAGAGCCGGCGACGGCGGCGGGAATGCGGAGGAGGCGTCGAGGCACGAAAGCGCTCCCATATCGGAAGAGGAGGGTGTCCTGTGAACGCGGAACTCCCCGAAGCTATGGCAGCTTTTTTACCGCCGTCAAGAGCATGCCGAACGTTGGCCACTCGTCAAGAGCAGACCGGGCGAGCGGCGATGCTGGGGTCTCCGGACGCCACCTGTGCCCGCGGCATACCGGCGTGACAGGACGAACCTCTCCTGGGTCGCATCGCCGAACGGGGCGGCCGACGCGGTCATGCGGAGGTACGTGGAGACTCACGTCCTCAGCTTCCCCACGACAACGTCCTCGCCGAACGACGGTTGGGCGGTGGACGTTGCCGTCGGGGTTGCCGTCTGTGACCTCGGATTCTCCGGCGAACCCGAATCCGCCGCTCCACACCCGGGGGCGTCTCCCCTGGGGTGCAACGGTCTCAGAGTTTGTACAGCCGCTTGAACGGAGCCGTGATCCGTTCCTGCTGTGATCGGAAGTCGACGAACACGGCTACGCCGTCCTCTACACCGATGACCACACCGAGGCCGTACCGATCGTGGGTCACCTGGTCGTTCACACTGAACCGCTCGAGAGGCGCGGCGGGGGGCGGGGGTTTGAAGGGACTTGTGGACAGGTGACGGCGATGCTCGCCGCTGGCTGGCTTCATCCTCTCCAGTATGTGCCGCCAGAGAGACCGCTCGCTACGTATTGCCCTGGTTGCCCGCGCCCCGTTTCAGGCTTCGGCCGCCCTGTTTCATGCTTCGGCCCTCGCCCGCCGGGCCTCCCGTCGCTCCTCGAAGCGGGCGGCGGCCGCGTCGAGCTGAGCCAGGAAGGCCGACAGCTCCTCGCGAGCCTGCTCCCCTTCGGCGTCGAGCCCTTCGATGTCGAATGCCTTCCAGTGCCGCAGCACCGGGAGCAGGACCTCGTCAGAGTGCTGTCGCAGGTCGTAGATGCCCGCCATGGCGATCGTCACCGACTTGCGGGGGAAACCCTCCATGCCCTGGCCCGGCATCTGGAACGACGTCACGACATCGGTGACCGCTCGCATGGTCTGCGAAGGGGCCAGCTCGAACGCGGCGGCGAGCAGGTTCCGGTAGAAGATCATGTGCAGGTTCTCGTCAGCGGCGACTCTCGAGAGCAGCCTCTCGCATACCCCGTCCCCCGACACCCTCCCGGTGTTCCGGTGGGCGATACGGGTAGCCAGCTCCTGGAACGAGACGTATGCCAACTGCCGGAGCATGCCGTCGTACTCGGTGGCGAAGCCGTTCTGCATGTGGCGCATCCTGGCCCGCTCCAGAGCGACCGGATCGACGGCCCGGGTGACGGTGAGGTAGTCACGAATGGCGATCCCGTGCCGCCCCTCCTCCGCCGTCCACCGGTGCACCCACGTGCCCCAGGCGCCGTCCCTGCCGAAGGTGGTGGCGATCTCGTGGTGGTAGCTCGGAAGGTTGTCCTCGGTCAGGAGGTTGACCACGAGCGAGACACGGGCGGCCTCGGAGATCGAGGAGTCCTCCGGCGACCAGGCTTCGCCTTCCAGGACACCGTCGAACGTCCGGCCCTCACTCCATGGGATGTACTCGTGCGGGAACCACTCCCTGGCCACCGCGAGATGCCGATCCAGCTCCCGCCCCACCACGGGTTCGAGCTCCAGGAGAAGCTCCGTCTGTGTGAGCGGACGAGACGTGATCGACATGGACAACCCCCGGACGTAGAGAACTCCGACCAAGTGATCTAGCCGGCGTAAGTACGCTACCCAGGGCGGCGCGTCCCCGCGTCGGATCTCTGAGCTCGACTTCTCAGTCTTGACGATGTGGTGGATGAGGAGTTCCGCTGACGCTGCCGCGGAGGACGCGGCACTCCATCACGCTGCTGTCCCGGTGCCCCGCTGCTGTCGGTGCCGTCTGGCAGACTGCCGCCATGCTTGATCACTTTTCGATTCAGTGCGGAGACCTCGTCAAGAGCGCGGCCTTCTACGACGCCGTTCTGGCGCCGCTCGGCGGCAGACGGATCATGGAGTTCGGTCCGGTCATCGGATACGGCGTCGACCGCCCCACGTTCTGGATCGGCCGGCAGTCGACCGGCGACGGTTTCCGCGAGTCGCACATCGCTTTCACGGCAACCGACCGCCAGTTGGTCGACGCCTTCTTCGCCGCGGCCGTCGGCGCCGGCGCGGAGGTCCTGCACGAGCCGCGAGTCTGGCCGGAGTATCACCCGGACTACTACGGCGCCTTCGTACGCGATCCCGACGGCAACAACGTCGAGGCGGTCTGCCACCAGTCGCGCTGAACCCACCACTTCGTCCGCGCTCCGGAGCACGCAGGCGCGGGACAGCCACCCGGTAACCAGGCCGGCGCGGTGGGAGATCACGAGCGTGTCCGTGTCCGGGTTCTCGTGCGTCGGCACGTCCGGCACCGGATGGCGGCAGATCGACGCCGGGAGGCCGAGATGGCCCTCATCACGGCGACCCGGTGCCAGGTCATTTCAGGGGCCGTCCGAGATCGACCCCAATGGTCCGCATCTGGGTGAGGAGTCCCTGCCCCGGCTGCTCCATCCCCCGCTGCCCGATCAGCCGGTGGTTCTGGTACTGCTCCCAGTCCAGGAACTCACCCTGATAGGCCACCACCATCGTGTCCGGTTGCGGGAGTCGTTTCTCGACCCCGGTGCCGCCGAGCTTCCAGATAATGCCGTGTTGCGGGTTGTCGGGATCGTCGTAGATGGTCGTGTAGTCGACGAAGGCCACGACGACGCAGAGGGGGAACACGTTCGCGGAGATCAGCCGGACGAGGTCGCGGCCGATCTCTCTGTAGGCGACGTTGCACCCGGTCAGGATCACGGCGGGGCAGTCGGCGAAGCCGCCTTGGTAACCCAGGCCCAGTGCTTGCGCCTGCTTGCGCAGACCGTCTGTGACGGCGTACGACCGTTCCCCCGGAGTCACGACCGAGGCGGAGAACGCCTTGTCCGTGTTGTCATACTTGGTGTTTGGATTGGTGCCGCCGCCCACCCACAGATAGCCCGACTTCCCGTGTCCCTGAATGACGAGCCGGTCGAGCGTCGTCAACGTCCGCTTCAGGTCCTCCATCACCCGGGCTATGTCGTAGATCGAGCCCACCGGATGGATCTCGGTCCAGCGGGAGCGGTACGGGCCTTTCCTGGTCTCTTTGGTCAAGCGGTCGACCGAGGCTCCCGCGCTCTTGTCGAAGACGATGAGCGTCCTGCGCTGTGGCACCTGTGCGCGCATCCGGGCAATGGCGGTGTTGATCGCCATGACCGTCTCCGGCACTTCGACGGGCTTTGCCTGTGGCTTCGCGCGCATCGTCGTCACCACCTCACGCAGCAGACTGAGCGGCATGATCATTCCGTACAGATCATGCAGGACCGACGCCTCCGCCTGCGCGATCGCGGCGTCTATCAGGGTCAAACGGTTGTCCAGCTGGGACTCCAACGCATCCCTGGTCGCCACCGACTGGGGGAGGAGGGGGATGTCGAGCCACGACACCTGCACCGGGACCGCCGGTGGCGCCTGACGCGGGGCGGACGCCGTCAGCGCTCTCGTCGCGTTGCGGGTCGCGTCGGGACGGAGGACGCGGGCCTGCGGGGTGATCTTGCTTTCCTCTCCCAGCGCCTTCGTCCCCAGTGCTTCCTGCTCCTCGATCGGCATCATCGTGGCCGTGCCGGGTCAGTTCGCCGGGGCCGGCTGAGACACCGGCCCGTTGTCCAGGAGGGCGTTCACCGCCGCGTGATCGATCTGGTTGACGATCTGCGGCCGGACGAACAGCTGCTGGTAGAGCGCGGCGCGCTCGCTGTCGTTGTCCGCGACAATCTTGAGGGCCAGTTCGAGCCGTTCGGCCTCGATCCGGCGCAGTCGGCTGTCGGCCTCGCCGGCGCCGTTCTCGACCTGCCGCGCCCGTACGGCCTGGGTCTGTAGCCCGATCGAGTAGTCGTCCAACGCGTTGCCCTCGCCGAGGAAGGCGTCCACGACGATGCCGTCCGTCCGCAGGATGTGCCGACCGGCAGCGACGAGGACCCCGGGGACGGTGTACTCCACACTGTTGGGTCCTGCGTGGGAGGAACTGCAATCGGGGTCGACGAAGAGAGCGGCCGCCGGGTCGTCCTCAGCACCGGAGACCGTCCGGACAAAGTCCGGACGAGCCCGCCCGTCGAGGTCGCGGATCGCCCTCACCTCCCGGTGGATGCCGTCGCGGACTTCGGCGATTCTCTCGGGCCGCAGGCAGTCGCTCAGCAGCCGGTCGAGTTCGGTCAGCGGGACCTCGTCGCGAGACTCGGCGTGGCCGTTGAAGAAGGCCACACGCACGTCCACGAGGTGCAGCAGCGTGATGAACTCCTGGTTCATCTGGCGGAAGACGAAGTTGAGCGTGCGGCTGACGTTGATGTTCTCCAGCGTTCGCTCGACCGCCTGCTCCTCCCCCTGCTCCAGCTTCACATCCAGGCTGGTGTCGATCTGCACCTCCCGGCGTGAGGAGGCGCGGGCGACGTTCCGGCTGACCGCGTTGGTGAGGTTCTTGCTGAGCTCCTGCCTGGCACTGTTGGAGCTTCCGGACACCCCGCCACTGACCTTGGCGCTGGCGCTGCCCCAGCCCCAGTTGGCCTGCCCCTCTGCCTCGGTCTCGACCCGATATTCGAGACTCCTGCTCGCGTTGTCCTGGTTGGATTGTTCGGAGTTGACGGTGCGGGCGAACTCGCTTTCGGTTTCGCTGTTGCTCGCGTCCAGGATGGACGCGGTCTTCTGCAGACTCTCGGTCGAGCGTTTGTACGTGCTGACGCGGATGGTGGTCTTCTCCCCGGGCAGCAGCGAGAACGTCTTGATCGTGCGTCCAGGGCCGTACCGGGCGGGGAACGAGGTCAGCCGGTAGTACTCCACCAGTACCAGCCCGGGACGGCAGTGCGAGGGGGCGGGCAGGAAGCGGTAGGTGTAGGCCCCGGTCTCGGTCCGGCGGATCACCAGGCGGGCGCCGGAGGACAACTGCTGTACCACGGTCGCCTCGTCGAGGTCGGCGACCGTCTGGATCAGTCCGGCGCGGGTGGCCTGGTCCTGGTCGCCCGGCACGTTGGGGAACACCGTGGGGTCGAAGTAGCCGGTGGTCTTGGCGGTCTGCCAGGCGGCGGCGATGCGCTCGTGGGTCAGGGCGATCGGCGGCAGGCGTGTTCCGATGGTCTCGGCACCGGTGTCGGGGTCCTCGTAACCGTGCAGGTAGATCAGCGGGCTGGCGGACGGGGACCGGTCCTGGTCCCGCTGCGCCAGGAGGGTCGAGGTCGCCGACTGGCTCTTCAGGCGGAAGCACAGCCTACGCCGGTCGAGAAGTTGCACGACCGGAGCCCCGAACTCCAGCGGGAGCACCACGTCCGGCACCTCGCGGCTGCCGGTGTAGTTGAAGCGGAAGGTGAGTGAGTTGCCGTGCACCCGCTCGCTCCAGACAGGCTCGTCGGCCTTGGTGCCGGGATTCGGCTCCCCCTCCCGCAGGACGATGAGGAACGATCGGGCGTCGGGGTTCCGCGGGTCGGCGAAGTTGTCCGCGAGCGGTACTTCCCGTCCGGCTTCGTCGTAGACGGCGCAGGTGAGCTCCAACCCGTCATCCGAGATTAGAGATATAGCGCAAGTGCCCTCCTGTCCGTCGACAATGGGGTCCAGCCAGTAGCTGAGCCCGTGATAGGCGAGCCAGGCGTCGGAAGGGACCTCCAGCGGGATGACGTGCTGCCCGCGGTAGCTTGTCGGTTCCGGCAGATCGTGATCGATCAACGCCGCGGATGTGAGCGCTGTACCCACTCGGTTGTCTCCCCTGAACGGAGTCCGTTGACGATGTCAACAATGGGACTGCAAGATCGCGGCCACTGTATCGAAGTGTCGCGTTTCAGGGGGCGATTCGGAAATTTATCCCCAACATTATCGAAATGCGATCGATTGATCTGCTTTCGGGCGCTACGGTCTGGTGAATCGCTTGGGGCCCTTGCTTATCCTGTGACGATTGTGTAAGGGGATGTCGCTGTGCGAGACCTGTCCAGCGCCCGCACACCACTGTCGGCCCCAGGCTTGTCGATCATCACACACACCCGGGGAAACGCACCTCTTTCATGTCTTCCGGGACCAGAGCAGGCAGAGGCTCGGCTTCCCCGGTCTCGATGACGATCCGGTAGTAGTGGCTGGGCCCGTAGCCATAAGTGCTGATCACGAAGGTGTCCGCACTGGTCCAACACTTGACCTTTTCGAGTCTCGCGGTCGTGGGCAGTCGCATGCTCCGGCGACCTGTGCGCCGGCCGTACCGCGTGAAGCGATTCTCGTCAGAGCCGACGTCGATCCACGTCTTCCCGTCGGGCAACGGGCCCACGTGGTCCGAGTCCTCTGTGCTGAACAGGACGGTGCCATTGAGATCGACCGCCCGGACACTCTCCGAGTCATCAATCAGCAGGGCCCGCCCGCCCGTCAACCAGCCGTTCAGTGTCGACTCCGGCCCGAACCCCGGGACACGCCGCCGCCTGCCGTCCCAGACATACAGTTTGTTCTCGGAAGCGAACGCGAGGCGGCGACCGTCTGGAGAAAAATACAGTTCGTAGTCCGACGCATCGGCTTTCGATATCGTGCTGATCCTCCCCGACGGAAGGTCATACACGACGACCTCGCGCTTGCTCCGGCTGTGGTAGGCCAGCCTCCGGCCGTTCGGGCTGATCTCGAGGTCGCTTGGAGTGGCGTCCTCGACAAGCAGCCGTTGTTCCGACTCGGTGATGACGACCCAGTAGCTTCCATCGGTGAGCCCGGTTACCGGAGCATCGACGCGATAGGTGTACCGGATCGTGGCCTGCATAGGGCCGCGCAATGGATTGAGCTCCGAAAAGGCAAGGGCGACGAAGGGAGCGCGGCCTGCGTGCTGTCCCAGCGAAGCATCCAGGGCCGAGCAATAGGCCACCATGAGGACAAAGGCGATAAAGCAGACAATCAATACACCGCACCCGGTGCGATTCCGCCCGGGCTTCCGCTCGGCGACCGCAGGAAGATCCTCCGTCATCGCCCGTAGCGTGCCGGCGAGAGCCGTGCCATCGGTGCCCAGAGCACGAAGCCCTTTCTCGCCCGCCCGCCGCACGGCTCTTCTACTTCGCCCACACAAATAGGCGGTCTCCTGCTCGGTCCAGCCGTCATGGTGCAACGCAACCAGGACGGCACGCTCCAGATTGGAGGGTTCCGTCCCCCAGCCCGAATCGGGCCAGGCGAGGAAGGGGCTGAGATAGGACCGATAGAGCGAGAAGAAGGCGTCCTTCGTGCCTTCCCTGTCGCGCAGTGCCTTCTCCGCCATGCGCCGGGCATACGGCGTGCGTCCGCCCAACAGCGACGCCGTACGGCGGACCTGCTCGTACCAGTCCGACATCAACGGACCTTGCCGAAGGCGATTGAATCGGAGTATGGGATGCCAATCGAGATGAGCGCGCCCGTTCTGGCGTCGATGGCCATGTAGTCGTCCCCGTCCTCGATATCCGCGTCTCGTGCGACCAGGGTGTCGGCGCCCGCCCACTGGAATTCGCTGAGTTCAGAGGGCAGGACCCGCACCCGCCGCCCGGTTGCGGTCTCGTACACCGAAGTCGGCTCCCCGAAGTCGATGTACCTCCGCAGGTCTGCGGACAGGTCACGGGGGCGCTCCTCCTCCGACCGGAAGCGGGTCGCCGTGCCGTCGAAGCGGATGGCGTCGATCGAGACGTCCTGACCATCGCAGCCCGCGCTGCCCATCAGGCTGTCGCCGGTCAGCCCGTAGGCTCAGCACACCTGGTTGAGTGTCCTCGTCCGGCCCGTCTCGAAGTCCGTGACGAATGTCCGACGGTCTCCCTGGTGGACACGGCGAAGTGCCGGCTGTCGGCGGAACTGACCACCGAGGTGATTGCGACGATCTCCTCAGGGGTGAGGCGTGGTGTGATCGGGCGGGTGAAGCCGGAGCGGAGATCCTTGGCGAGGTAGCGGAGCTTTCTCACGTCCAAGTAGGCGACGCGGTGTCCATCCGGGGTGATCTCGATGGGGACAGGGTCGGTGTCGGACTTCGACAAGAGCCGGCATGGCTCGCGGCCGTACTGAGTTCGATATCCATGCCGAATGGCACGTGCAGTGTCCACCCCACGCAATCGATCACCATCCCGGCCGCGGGCCCGGACTCGAACAGGTCGCTGGGACACGATGTGAGCTCGCCGTACGTGACCGCCTGTAGATTGCGCCCGAACGCCCCCTGACAGGCGGCCAGACCCACGAAGACCGCGGCGATGCCCGTCCATCTACGGATTCGTCTCCAACGCGAGAGCCTCGCCCACGGATGCGCCACAGCAAACAGTGATACACAGACGCGATCACAAACGAATCAATGGCTGACCTCGGACGTCTGCGGACAGGTGTCGGCGCCCGGATCCGGCGCTCATCCGCCATCAAGGCTGTTGAACGACGATCCCTTGCTGGAAGAGGACGATGCTTGTTGCTGTCAGCGTTGCTGTCACTGGAAATCAAGAACGCCCCGGAGCGTGATCGCTCGGGGCGTTTGGGCTGTTCAATGATGGTGGTCAGGGGCAGGGTCGAACTGCCGACCTTCCCCACCGGATCCAGCCCGAGGTGCCCGGCCCGGCGGCCGGGCACCGGTCGTCGGGTCACTTGACGATGATCTGATGGGTGGCCTGGGCCGGTCCGGTCCCGCCGTCCCCCGCATAGCTCGCGAGGTAGCTGTACCTGCCGGCGTTGGCGGGCGTGTCGGTGAACGTGTACGTGCCGTCGGCGTTCACCCTCACCGGCGGGAGCTTGACGGTCTTACCGCTGGTGCCCTTGACGTACAGGGTGCGCTGCACGGTGAGTGTGGACCCCGGAGAGGGCGGCCTGCCGCCCGACGTCAGGACGCCGCTCAGCTCCACGGCCGTGCCGGCGAGGCCGGACTGCGGCCCTGTCAGGGTGAGCGTGGCTTCGCGCTTGACCGTCACGGTGACGGAGGCGCTGCTGCGGCGGTGGCCGTCGTCGCCGTCCCAGAACACCCAGTAGATCACCTCGCCCACGTACGGCGGCAGCTCGAAGACGGGCGTGTCATGGAAGGTGAACGTGCCGTCCTGCCGCGTCGTCACCCCGGTGATCGGCAGTTTCGTCCAGCCGGGCAGGTACTGGATCACCGTGAGCGGCTTGAGCCCGAGCGCCTCGCCGTCGGCGCGGGTGAGTCGCCCCTCGACAGTGATCGGCGAGCCGGCGTACGCGTCCGCGGGGGCCGTCACCGTGAGCTTGGTGGCCGGTAGCGCGACGCCCGTCACCCGCCACAGCAGCAGCCGGTCCGTGGAGCTGCGCAGCAGCGCGAACACGTCCGTGCCGGAGAACGCGACGCCGTCCGAAAGCAGTTCGGCGTCCGGCTGGTCGGCCGCGAACAGCTCCGCGCCCGTCGCGGCGTCGTAGAGGGTGAGGTCGGTGCCGCCCCACTGGCGTCCGGCCGCGACGTACGCGCCGTCCGAGCCGAGCGCCACGGCGGACGGGGCCCCGTCCCAGCCGTCGCCGTAGGTGCCGGTCGCCGCCAGGGTCCTGGTGTCGTACCTGGTGAAGTGACCGGGGGTGTCGGCCGCGCTGAACAGGGTGCCGCCGTCGGAGCTCAGGGTGAGGTCGCGCAGGTTGTCGAGGCGCCACTCCTGGCCGTCGATCGTGCCGCGCAGCGCGGGGGCGCCGTCGCCGAGGTCGTAGACCAGCATGTCGACGTGGTGCAGGGCGGTCTGGCCGACCACGAGCGTGTCACCGGCGGCCGCGATCACGGGAGGCCACAGGTACTCGCCCTCTACCGCCACGGGCACCGGGGCGCTCGCGCTGAGATCCAGGCCGACGAGGCCGCCGGGGCCGTTGTCGCATCCGTGCCCCACCCACAGCCGCTCGCCCGACAATGCCAGGGTGGACGGGCAAGGGTGGGCCGACAGGTCGATCCGGCGGGTGACGGCGAGGCTCGCGGTGTCGATCTCGGCGACCTCGTTCGAGCCGGCGAGAGCCGCGTACAGGCGGGTGCCGTCCGCGTTCACGGCCAGCTCTTGGACGCCGGGCAGGCCGGTGACGACGCCGCCGGTGAGGTTGCCGTCAGTGCCGGCCACGATGATGCGGTCGCCGGCGGCAACGAACACCCGGCCGCCGCCGACGGCAAGGTCGGCAGTGTAGGAGTCGGTGACCCCGAGGTCGGTCGTGGTGCCGGCCGCCGAGGCGGCGGGGGCCGTGACGGTGAGCAGGCCGGTGATCAGGCTGGCGGCGCCGCAGTAAGCGGCTAATCGGCGAACCAGGGATGGGAACACGAGAGCCTCCTGCCAGAATGGGCACATGTGTTCTAATAACGTCTCATGGGTGCTCCCACGTCAAGATCGTCCGGTCGTGCGACACCAAACCGTGATCAAGGGACAGCGCAGCCCGGCCGTGTCCCTCACTCCCCTCCAAGTGCGGAGAACGTGCGAAGGGACTTCCGGATCGCCATCAAGGGTGCCGAGGACATCGACCCAGCAGAGTGGACGCCGCGCGAACTGCGACACAGCTTCGTGTCTTTGCTCTCCGCTCATGACGTCCCGATCGAGCAAATCTCGCGCCTCGTCGGGCACACCAACACGATCGTCACCGAGACCGTCTACCGGAAGCAGATCCAGCTCGTGATGCAGGAGGGAGCGACGGTCATGGACACGATTTTCCCGCTGGCTTCGGAGCCATAGTCACACAGTTAGTCACGCACAAGCTAAAACGCCCCGGCCGTGATCGGCTCGGGGCGTTCGGGCTGTTCAAGGATGGTGGTCAGGGGCAGGGTCGAACTGCCGACCTTCCGCTTTTCAGGCGGACGCTCGTACCAACTGAGCTACCTGACCTCGGCGGCTGCCGCCGTACGCGGTCCTGACGGGACTTGAACCCGCGACCTCCACCTTGACAGGGTGGCGAGCACTCCAAACTGCTCTACAGGACCTTTATGTCCGGGAGATTTTCGCTCCCGTGTTGTTCGGCTCGCCTAGCTTACCAGCTTCCGGTAGGTCTTCCGACCTTCCGTCTTCCGGTGCGCTCGACGCGCTCCACGTGCCCCCAACGGGATTCGAACCCGTGCCGCCGCCTTGAAAGGGCGGTGTCCTAGGCCGCTAGACGATGGGGGCTCAAGGCTTTCGCCCTGTTCCGTGACGCCTTCCGTCGGAGACCTCTGAAGCATAGGGGACGTTTGCCCCCGATGCCAAAGCAGTTGGCGACGGGGAGCCGCCGCCGCTCGCCGTCGGGGACGGCGCCTGCTGCGACTCCGGGAAAATTGTACGGCCCGGGTCCGGCTCGATACGACGCTGGCACTGGATCCACTGCTCGCCAAGGCCGCCGACGGTGATGTCGTCCCAGGCCTCCAGCCGGTGGCTCTTCTTGTTGAAGTAGAGCACCGAGGCGGTGAGCGGCGTCGGCTCGTCGTGCTCCAGGCCGCGCAGGCCGGCGCCGCCCGTGGAGCCCTGGATCATCAGCCGGGTGCCCGTGGGCATCAGCTGGGTGGACCGCGCGTGGACGTGGCCGCTCAGCACCAGGGGGACGTACCCGGAGAAACCGCGGCCCACGGTGGGGTCGTGGACGGCCACGATGTCGGCGGGGATCCGGTCGGGGGCGGAGGTGGACTTCGACCGCGACCAGTCGCGGGGCGCCAGCTTCAGGGCGTTGGTCTTGCCGAGGTCGAGCAGACTCTCGCTGGAGTCGCCGTCCACCTGGACGGCCTTGTCGGGGGTGAACCTCGGGTCGCCGAGGCCGTAGACGGTCAGCCCGTTGACCGTGACGGCGTTGCCGTCGAGCACGATCGCGTTCTTCTGCTTGGCGACCGCGTCCTGGGTGCTCTTGGAGTCGTGGTTGCCCCGCACGTAGACGTACGGCACCCCGAGCGAGCCGATCTCCTTGACGAACTCGTTCTCCGGCTTGGTGCCGTGGTCGCTGATGTCGCCGGTGTCGACGACGAACTGCACCTTGAACTGGTCCTTCAGCGACTTGATGACGTTCCAGCCGATCGGATTGATGTGCAGGTCGGAGACGTGCAGCACCCTGATCGTGTCCGGGTCGGGGTCGAAGATCGGCAGATTCGAGCCGGCCTCGTACAGCTGGGAGACGTTCGTCACCAGCTTGGCGAGCTGGCCGCGATACTCGGAGAACTTGGTCACGATCGACTCGGCGCTGCCGATCAGGGACGGCACGCCGGTGAGCAGCCCGGTGTACCGGGGCTCGGCGATCGAGCGGGGGTTGAACGTCAGCGCCGACACGCCCCCGAGGACCGCCACCATGACCAGGGAGCCTCCCGCGGTCCAGGCCGCGCGCGACAGGCGCCGGAAGACGACCAGGCCCGTGACGAACCCCGCGGCGACGGCGAACAGGGCCGCGCGTACGGCGAGCCGGCGCAGCCCCTCGATCACGTCGGTCTCGATGGTCGTCGGGAGCCGGTCGGCCCACCGGGGGTTCTTGATGATGTCCTCGGCCACGTCCGGGTGGACCGCCTCGATCGTCAGGCCGAGCCGTACCGGAGCGTCGTGGGTGTTGAAGTTGAGCGTCCCGAGAGGCCGTACGTCGACGACGGTCTCCCCGCGCAGCGACGGGGAGATGGACATGCCGATGTCGGCGGGGCCGACCGGCGTGTCCACCTTGGCGCCGAGCGCCAGCCCGAGCCAGCCGCCGACCACCGCCGCCAGCACGACCGCGAGAACGGCGGCGGTCCGGCTGCCGGCCGCCTTCCGGGCAAAGGCCCTCACCCTAGAGATCTCCATCGTTTTTGTGCATACCCCGCGTCGCCTCGATACGCGTCCTCATTCCGGCCAGAATCAACGCCAGGCCGTGCTCGAAGGCCGCGTCGCTCTGCGGCGCGCCGGTGTCGGCCATCACCGCTCGCAGGTGGGGGTACGGCGCGAGCGCCTCGAGCGCCTCCTCGAACTTATCCTGTCCGACCAGGCCTCTCTCCTGGTCGGCCTGCTCCTCCAGCACGAACCCGCCGAGAAAGTTCCCGAGCGTGCCGATCCCCCACATCGCGTCCCTGGGCGTGAATCCGGCCCGCACCAGCGAGTCCAGAATCGTCTCGGCGGTGCGCAGGGTTTCGGCACCGGGGTGGGTGCCCGCGGTGAGGCGGACGGTGTCCCGGTGCGACCTGAAGACGCGGCGCCGGCCGCGGAACCACTCCGCCAGCCACTCCTCCCACGACTCGCCCTCCGCGAGCGGCCGCAGTGAGGGCGCCTCCTGTACGGCGATGGCGTCGGCCATCTCGTCCAGAAGCTCCTGCTTGCTCCGGAAGTGCCAGTAGAGCGCGGGGGCCTGTACGCCCAGCTCGGCGGCCAGCCTGCGCAGGGTCAGCTTCTCCAGCCCCACCTCGTCCAGCAACCGCAGCGCGGTGCTGACGATCGTGCCGCGTTCGAGTGCCACGGTTGACAGCTTAACGACGTTCGATTCATGCTTAACGTTGTTAAATTTAACGGCGTTAAGGAGACGACCGTGATCCATGCGGAAGGACTGCGCAAGAGGTATGGGCCCGCCGAGGCGTTGCGGGGCGTCGACCTCGACGTGCCGCGCGGCTCGGTCTGCGGGCTGCTGGGACCCAACGGCGCGGGCAAGACGACCCTCGTGCGCATCCTCACGACGCTGCTGCGCCCGGACGGCGGCTCGGCCCGGGTGGCCGGATGCGACGTGGTCCGGGACGCCGATCGGCTCCGCTACCGCATCGGCCTGGCCGGGCAGCACGCGGCCGTGGACGAGCTGCTCACCGGGCGCGGCAACCTGGAGCTGTTCGGCCGGCTCCGCCACCTGCCCCGCCGTACGGCCCGGAGCAGGGCCGGGGAACTGCTGGAACGCTTCGGCCTGGCCGAGGCGGCGGACCGGCCGGCCGGGACGTACTCCGGCGGCATGCGGCGCCGACTGGACCTGGCGGCGAGCCTCGTCGTCGAGCCGCCCGTGCTCTTCCTCGACGAGCCGACCACCGGCCTCGACCCCAGGAGCCGGCTGGCCCTGTGGGACCTGCTGCGCGAACTGGCGGACGAGGGCACGACGCTGCTGCTCACGACCCAGTATCTGGACGAGGCCGACCGGCTGGCCGACCGGATCGCGGTCCTCGACGCCGGGCGGGTCGTCGCGTCCGGCTCACCGGCCGCGCTCAAGGCGAGGGTGGGCGGAGACCGGCTGTACGTGGCCTTCCGCGAGGCGGCGGACCTGACGCGCGGGGCCGAGGTGATCCGCGGCGCGCTCCCCGGCGGCCCCGTAGCAGGCCCCGCAACAGGTCCGGGAGCAGGTCCCGGCGCAGGACCGGGAGCAGGTCCCGGCGCAGGTCCCGGCGCAGGACCGGGAGCAGGTCCCGGAGCGAGCCCCTCGGCGGGCTCCTTGGCCGGCCCTTTTACCGGCTCCGGGAACGGCGCCGGAGTACGCGCCGCGGCCGGCATGGAGATCGACCCCGGCGAGCGGCGGCTCGCCGTACCCGTTCCGGACGGGGCCGCCTCGCTGGTCGCGGTGGCCTCCGCCCTGAACGCCGCCGGCATCGCCGTGGAGGACCTGGGCCTGCGCCGCCCGACGCTCGACGAGGTGTTCCTGCGGCTGACGGGAGCGGACGCGGCATGACCGTCCCCATGGATCCCCCGGCCACCGCTCTCGGGCGACTGCGCTCGGGCCTGACCGACACGCTCGTGCTCGCCGGGCGCAGTTACTCCCGGTTGCGCGCCCAGCCCGCCGAGCTCGCGAGCGTGCTGGTCTTCCCGGTCATCATGACCGTCCTGTTCGGGTACGTCTTCGGCAGCGCGATCACGCTGCCCGGCGGGGGCGACTACCGGAACTACCTGATGCCCGGCATCTTCATGCAGGTCATGGCGATGGGCACGGTGTCGGCCGCGACCGCGGTCGCCGAGGACATGGCGCGCGGCGTCATCGACCGCCTCCGCACCCAGCCCATCGCGCGCGGCGCCGTACTGGCCGGGCGCGGGCTCGCCGACCTGTCCCGCGCCATGCTTTCTCTCGCCATGATGGCGGTCACCGGCCTGCTCATCGCCGGATGGCGTCCGCACGGGAACCCGTTCCGGGTGCTGGCCGGGTTCGCGCTGCTCGCCCTGTTCGGGTTCGCGATGATGTGGGTGGGCACGTACCTCGGGCTGTTCGCGAGGAGCGGGGCTCAGGCGGACGGGCTGACCTTCTCCTGGGTGCTCCCGATGACCTTCCTGGCCAACGCGTTCGTGCCGCTGGAGGGGCTGCCGGGCTGGCTGCGGGCCGTCGCGGACTGGAACCCGATGAGCGCGGTCGTCTCGGCCGCCCGCGAGCTGTTCGGCAACCCGGGCTCCGCCGCCGCGTCCTGGCCGCTCCGGCACCCGGTGACGGCCGCCGTCTGCTGGTCGGTTCTGATCATCGCGGTGTTCGCGCCGCTCGCCGTACGCCGCTACCGCACGGCCACCGCGCGGTGAAACGATGGGACGGTGATCGACGTCCCGCTGAGAAGGTTCGAGGAACTCGTGGCCGAGGCGCTGGACACCATCCCCCCGGACCTGGCGAAGGTGATGGACAACGTCGTGGTCGTGGTGGTCGACGACCCGCCCGAGCCGGGGCTCCTCGGGCTCTACACCGGCATTCCGCTGACCGAGCGGGGCGACTGGTACTCGGGGGTGCTCCCGGACCGGATCGAGATCTACCGCAACCCGACCCTGGAGATCTGCGAGACCGAGGAGGACGTGGTCGAGGAGGTCCGGGTCACCGTCGTCCACGAGATCGCCCACCACTTCGGCATCGACGACGACCGGTTGCACGAACTCGGGTGGTGACCCCAGGCTCCTGGCCTGGGGATGACCTATCGCTTGCAAAAGGCGTGCCCGCCGGGCACTGTAAGTGACATGGCGACCACGCACTGTCAGATTCTTCGACCGCGGCGAGCACCGGCGGCCGTCGCCGGCGGGGCGATTCCCGCGGAGTGAGATGGCGGCCACCGAACCCGGCAGGCTGTCCGGCCGGCACCGCCGTCCTCCCGCGACCCGCGTCACCTACCGCGAGGTCGCCGCGATCCCCGAGTTCCGGTCCCTGTGGCTCGGCCAGGGCATGTCGCTGCTGGGTGACCAGCTCGCCCAGGTGGCGCTCGCCGTGCTCGTCTACAGCCGTACGGCTTCGCCTCTGGCGACAGCGTCGGTCTACGCGCTGACCTATCTGCCGCCCATCCTGGGCGGTCCTCTGCTGGCCGGGCTCGCCGACCGGTATCCGCGCAGGCGGGTGATGCTCTGGTGCGATCTGCTGCGTGCCCTGACGATGGCCGCGATGGCCGTTCCGGCGACGCCGTTCCCCGTGCTGTGCGCGCTGGTCTTCTGCGTCGTCCTGCTCGGCGCGCCGTTCTCCGCCGCCCGCGCGGCGCTGCTGCCCGAGGTGCTGGAGGGCGACCGGTACGTCGTGGGGTCGGCGCTGCAGAACATGACGAACCAGGCCGTGCAGATGCTCGGGTTCGCCGCCGGGGGCGCCGCGATCGCCGTGCTGGGGCCGTACCGCGCGCTGGCGCTGGACTGCGCGACGTTCCTCGGGTCGGCGCTGGTGATCTTCGCGGGGGTGCGCCGCCGTCCGGCGCCCGAGCGGGAGGACGGTGAACGGCCGTCCGTCTGGCGGATGACGTGGACCGGCGCCCGGCTGGTCTTCGGTGAGCGGCGGTTGCGCACGCTCGTGCTGTTCGCCCTGCTGTGCGGGTTCTACGTGCTGCCGGAGGGGATCGCCGCGCCGTACGCCGCGACGCTGGCCGACGGGCGGCTGCCGGTGGCGGTGATCACGGGCCTGCTGATGGCGGCGATGCCGACGGGGACCGTGCTCGGGGCCTTCGTCTTCGGGCGGTTCGTCACGCCGGCGGGCCGGCTGCGGGGAATGGGCTGGCTGGCCATGCTGACCTGCGCGCCGCTCGTGGTGTGCGTCGTACGGCCGCCGCTGGAGGGCGTGCTGGCCCTGTGGGTGCTGTCCGGCGTCGGCGGGGCGTACCAGCTCGCGGCCAATGCGGCCTTCGTGCAGTGCGTGCCGCCGTCCGGGCGGGCCGCCGCGTTCGGGCTGGTGCAGTCAGCGCTCATGGCCGCCCAGGGCACCGGCATCCTCATCGGGGGCGCCGCGGCCCAACGGCTCGGTCCAGAGCCGGTCGTGACGCTGGCGGGGATCGCCGGGCTGTGCGCCGCGGCGGTGCTCGCCGTGCTCTGGACCGAGTCGCGTACGGAGATCATCGCCAAGGTCCGGGCCGCCGCCTGATGATCAGGCCTGCGGCGTGCCCTGGCCGCCCTGGTTCTGCGGACCGTCGGTGGACGGCCGGCCGTACGGGTGCTGCTCGTAGCTCCCGGTGCCGGTGTAGGTGGGCTGGGACTGCTTCTGCTGCCAGCCCTGCTGGACGGTGTCCCACTTGGCCTTGGCGTCGTGCCAGACGTGGCCGTCCTTGTTCTTGTTGATCAGGTCCTGGACGATGGAGGTGGGCTTGCCCTCCTCGGGGAGCAGGAGCCACGCGACGGCGTAGACGCCGAAGCCGAGGCCGCCGAAGAAGCTCGCCACGGCGAGGGCGAGGCGCAGGATGTTGGCGTCGATGCCGGTGTACTCGGACACGCCCGAGCACACGCCGGCGACGATCCTGCCGTTTCGAGTGCGGTGGAGCTGCTTGACCGAACCGTTGGTGTTCATCTCGTTCATGCCTCCACAATGCCTTTTGGGGGTGCGAGCGCACATCGGGATTCCCCCTGGCCCTACCCCGAAGCGGCCCCTATAGCCTGACCGTCATGGACGACCTCCTGGACCTCGACGACCAGCTCGACCCCGAGCATCGCCTGATCAGGGACGCTGTCAGGGACGTGGTCTCCGACAAGGTCCTCCCGTACGTCGGCGAGTGGTTCGAGCGGGGCGTCTTCCCCGCCCGCGAGCTCGCCCCGGCCCTGGGCTCCCTCGGCCTGCTCGGGATGCACCTGGAGGGGTACGGCTGCGCCGGGCTCGACGCGGTCTCGTACGGCGTGGCCTGCCGGGAGCTGGAGGCGGGCGACTCCGGCCTGCGGTCGTTCGTCTCCGTGCAGGGGTCGCTGGCCATGTTCCCCATCTGGAAGTACGGCTCGGAGGAGCAGAAGGAGGAGTGGCTGCCCCGGCTGGCGTCCGGGGAGGCCATCGGCTGCTTCGGCCTCACCGAGCCCGACCACGGCTCCGACCCGGCCGGCATGCGGACCACGGCCAGGCAGGACCCGTCCGGCGACTGGATCCTGAACGGCGCCAAGATGTGGATCACGAACGGCTCGGTCGCCGACGTGGCGGTGGTCTGGGCCCGCACCGACCAGGGCATCCGCGGCTTCGTCGTGCCCACCTCGGCGCCCGGGTTCTCCGCCGCCGAGATCCACCGCAAGCTCTCGCTGCGCGCCTCGGTCACGTCCTCGCTGTACTTCGACGACGTACGGCTGCCCGCGTCCGCGGTCCTGCCGGACGTGACGGGCCTGAAGGGCCCGCTCTCGTGCCTCACCGAGGCGAGGTACGGCATCCTGTGGGGCGTCGTCGGCGCGGGCCGAGCCTGCCTGGAGGCGGCCGTGGACTACGCGACCACCCGCGTGCAGTTCGGCAAGCCGATCGGCGGCTTCCAGCTCACCCAGGAGAAACTCGCCTGGATGGCCGTCGCGCTCGGCCAGGCCGGGCTCACCGCCCTCCACCTGGGCCGTCTCAAGGACGCGGGTTCGTTGAAGCCGCACCAGGTGAGCTTCGGCAAGCTGGCCAACGTCAGGGCCGCCCTGGACATCGCCCGCGAGGCGCGTACGGTGCTCGGGGCCAACGGCGTCACGCTGGAGTATCCGGTCATCCGGCACATGACGAACCTGGAGTCCGTGCTGACGTACGAGGGCACCCAGGAGGTGCATCTGCTGACGCTGGGCAAGGCGCTCACCGGCCTCGACGCCTTCCGCTGACCCGGCCGCGATCCCTGATGGGGCGATCAGGGACAATGACGTCGCCATGTACGCGGTACTGTCTGTACCCTGCATCTTGGGGAGTGTCCTGCCGGATCACACCGCGACGCGGGAGTCCGAGGGGCATGACCAAGGGGTGCTAGCTCAATGGCAGAGCTGCGGACTTTTAATCCGTCGGTTCAGGGTTCGAGTCCCTGGCGCCCCACCTGCGAAAACGGCTCTGCGAACATGATCGTTGGGGGCTGTTGACGGCTACGGTTGACGGCAACGTCCTACGCGAGTCCCCCGAGCGCCTTTTCCAGCTTGTCGAGTGCTGTCTCCTGATGCTCGGGCAGCACGTGGGCGTAGGCGTTCATGGTCAGCACGATCGTGCTGTGGCCGAGGATCTCCATGATGGTCCGGGTGTCCACACCCTGCGCGAGCGGCTCGGGCCGCCCCGCCGCAGCAGCGCCACACCGTACCGACCGAACCCGCCGACCACACACGCGCCGTCGCCCACCGCTCCGCCGCCGTTGCCCGCAGCGGAGAGTTAAGAGCATAAGTCGCGCGTGGAGCAAGAGAAAGAGCATGCCTCCGGCGGGGGCACTCCGGCCCCGAGGTGGTCGCCAAGCATGAGCGCAGGCCGTAACTGGCGGGGGCTGATCGCTGGTGCTGTGACCGGAAACGTTCACCGGGGTGCACAGTTTTCGCGTGGGGGCAAACCTCAACTTTTGAGGGCCTGTGCGATCTGCAGTGCTACCTGGGCGGGTGTTAGGTGCGTGGTGTCGACGACCTCGGCCTCGCCGTGTAGCCACGTGCGGGCCGCCTCGGCGTAGGGCTCAAGATATCTGAGACGGAAGGGGGAGGGGCGGGGGCCGAGAAGAGTGTCCCCCTCGATGCGCCTGCGGAGGGTGTCTTGGTCAGCGTGGAGGACGAAGTGCCGTACGAGGATGGCATGTTGGGTGAGGCCCGTGCTGATTTCGCGCCAGTACTGCTCGACCAGGACAGTCATGGGCATCACCAAAGTGCCGCCGGTGTAGTCGAGTACGAGGCGGGCGGTCTCGACTACGAGTGGCCGCCACGGCGGCCAGTGCTGGAAGTTGTCGGTCGCCGGCAGCCCCGGCGTGATGTCCATGAGTGTCTCGCCTACCTTCTCGGCGTCGAACACCCGTGAATTCGGGATCAGTTGCTGCACGAGTGCAGCGGTCGTCGTCTTGCCTGAGCCGTGGGTGCCGTTAAGCCATACGATCACGGAGCCCGATGCTAGTGCTGTGCGCGCCGTGGGAACGGACGCGAGAAACAGGTCCTAGAAGGCCACTAAAGATCTTGCGTTCTGGCCTCATTCTGAGGTTCCCTCCGTAGCACGGACACCTGCGGTGTGGTCACTCGATGGTGTCTGCGGGTAGGTAGAGGCTCTCGAACGTGACGGGGCTGTGCATTCCGAAACAATCGCCGACCGTGCCCATCGAGCCGAGCAGCCCGGCGCCCCGCAGGCGCTTTCCGAACGCCCAGGACGCGTGCTGCGTCCCGTGGCCGGAAGATTACTTCGGGAGGACTTTTTCTTTGGCGAAGTAGGCGCTATAGGCCCGGATGCGGGTGAACTCCGGGCGCCCGCAGCTGTACGGCACCCAGTTCTACGGCGACAGCGACGGCTCGTACCCGATCGAGGGCGTTGAGCATCTGGACGAGCGGCGAGCAGCGGTGGGCCTGGATCCGTTCGCGGAGTACAAGGCCACGATGCGCGGCCTCGACGTCGGGGACGAGCGAGCCTGGGCGAACGTTCTCTCGTCGGCCGGCCCGCGCGAGCCGTGTTCGCGAGCCGGTCGCCGTACGGTCGCGGACTGTTCGCAGGCGTTGATCAGCTTCCTCCGCCCTGGTGCGATGTCGGTGCCCTGAGCGGAGCCCCGGAGGCAAGATGTCACCCACCCCCCTGCGCCGTCGCATGTCGGCCGTCCTCGCGGCCCTGAGCGTCACCGTGACCGCGTTCCTCACGGCGGCCCCACCGGCCGCGGCGGGCACCCCGCCGCCGTCACCTGGGGTGAGCCCGGGCGGACCGGACCGTCCGGCGCATACCGACGAGACGTCCTCGCTCGCCCTTGCTCGCACATCCCACCACCGGATCGAGGTGGAGGCCGACAGGTCAGCCACGGGAACGGTCTACGTCAACCCCGACGGTTCCTTCACCGCAGAGGAGTCGGTCCGGCCGGTCCGCGTGCAGCACGGCGACGGGTGGGTGCCGGTGGATCCGACCTTGCGGCGCGACGCGGACGGCGCGATCACCACGGCCGCGACGACCATGCCGGTGACTTTCTCCCCTGGCGGGTCGCACCCGCTCGCCATCCTCGGCGGTGCGGGATGGCGGCTCACCCTCACCTGGCCCGGCACTCTGCCGGAGCCGGCTCTGGACGGTGACACCGCCACCTACCGGCAGGTGCTGCCGGGAGTCGACCTGGTGATGCGCGCCGAGGACGGCGGGTTCTCCGAGCGGCTCGTCGTCAGCTCCCGGGCGGCGGCCTCCGCCCTGAGCGAGATCCGTTTCGGCCTCCGGACGACGGGGGCCGAGGTCGCGGTCGAACGCGACGGCGCGCTGGTCGCCCACGACCGGGACGGGCGGGTGGTGCTCAGTTCCCCGCCCGCCCGCATGTGGGACACCACGCCCGGGGGCGGCGGCTCCCCCGCTCAGGCGGCCGTCGGGGTCTCCCTCCGCGACGGCACCCTGATCCTGCGCCCCGACCGGACGATGCTGGCCGACCCGGACACCCGGTTCCCCGTCACCATCGACCCGTCGTACAGCGCTTCCAGGCTCGCCTGGACCTCGGCCCTCCAGCAGGACCCCGCCGCCTCCTTCTGGAACGGCGCCAACCTCGCCGACGATCCCGACGGCAAGGTCATGGTGGGCCTCGACCCGGCGTACGGAACGGCCGTGAGGTCGTTCTTCCGCCTGAACACCTCGGGGGTGAAAGGCAAGCACATCCTCAAGGCGACCTTCCAGATCACCGAGAAGTGGGCCTACTCCTGCTCCCCGAGCGTCGTGCAGCTGTGGTGGACGGGCAGCATCAGCTCCTCCACGACCTGGAACAACCAGCCGGGCTGGAACCGGAAGGTGGCCGAGTCGAACGCCGCGAAGGGCAACGAGTGGTACGGCTGCAACGACGGCTCCGTGGAGTTCGACATCACCGGCCTGATCAGGGACGGCGCGGCCAGCGGCTGGTCGGACGTGACGCTCGCCCTGCGGGCCGCCGACGAGACCAGCGTGTACGGCTGGAAGCGGTTCGACACCGACGCCGTCATCGCCGTCGACTACAACTCGGTGCCCGACGTGCCGAACAACCTCACCGTCGACGGCAAGGCGTGCGGCAGCGGCACCTACGTCGGCACCCTCACCCCCGCCATGAGCGCGGCGGTGTCGGACCCCGACGCCGGCCAGTCGCTCGGCGTCAGCATGTACTGGGCCGCGAATGGCGGATCGGTCTCCGAGACCGACAAGGTCGTCCAGTCGAACGTGGCCTCGGGCAGCCGCGCCGTCATGAAGATCCCCGCCGGCAGACTGGCCGACGGCGGCTCGTACTTCTGGCAGGCGAAGGCCGGCGACGGCACCGACACCTCCGCCCTGTCAGGCCAGTGCGCGTTCCGCGTGGACACCGCCGCCCCACCGGCCCCGCCCACCGTCACCTCGGCCGACTACCCCGCCGACGGCGACTTCCACGGCGCCCGGGGCGTACCCGGATCCTTCACCTTGGGCGCGGGCGGGGTCTCGGACGTGGCCGCGTACCGGTACGGCCTGGCCGATCCGCCGACGACGGAGGTGGCGGCCGGCTCCATCGGCGGCGGGGTCACGGTCACGGCCACTCCCGGGGCGATCGGCATCAACACCCTCTACGTGCGCTCGGTCGACAGGGCCGGCAACCCCTCCCCGGTCCGCAGATACGTCTTCTACGCCGGTGGAGGCACCCCGCCGGTCGGCCACTGGAAGACGGACGAGGGCTCGGGCACCTCGCTGGGCGACGTCTCGGGCAACGGCCACCCGGCCACCGCGACCGGCGGCGTGACCTGGGCCCAGGACCGGACGATGACGCCGGGGCACGCCCTCGCCCTCAACGGCACGACCGGTTACGCCGCCACGACGGGCCCGGTCGCCGCAACCGACACGAGCTTCAGTGTGGCCGCGTGGGTGCGGCTGACCTCCACGGCGGCCTATGCCACGGCCGTCGCCGAGGAGGGCGCCACCGCGAGCAGCATGATCCTCCAGTACGACAAGGGGTCCGGCCGATGGGCCTTCGCCACCCAGAACGCCGACACGGCGAACCCCCCGGCCACCAGAGCCACCTCGCCCACCGCGCCGCGTGTGGGTGCCTGGACCCACCTGGCGGGCACCTACGACGCCGGCACCGGAACGATGACGCTCTACGTCGACGGACGGCCGGGCGGCACCGCCACCACGCACATCGGGTGGAACGCCACGGGCCGCCTGCTCATCGGCGCCGAGCGCTTCAACGGGATGATCACGAGCCCATTCCCTGGGGACGTGGCCGACGTGCGGGTGTGGGACCGGCTCGTCTATCCCGACGAGGTGGCCGCCCTCGCGGGCACGACAACGCCGGCGGCCGCGTGGGACCTGACCTCCGACGGGTCCGACTCCTCCGGGCGCGGCCACTCCCTGACGCCTTCCGGCGGCGTGACGTTCGACCCGGCGAGCGGCCACGACGGCGCCGGAGGCGCCCGGTTCGACGGCACCGGAGTGCTCACCGCGAGCGGGCCCGTCGTGCTCACCGACCAGAGCTTCAGCGCCTCGGCCTGGGTCCGGCTAACCGACACGAGCTCCTTCCGCACCGCCGTGTGTCAGGCGGGCACGCGCAACTGCGCCTTCGCCCTGCAGTACGACCAGGTCGACAACCGGTGGTCGCTGGCCGTGCACGGCAAGGACGTTGACAATCCGCCGATCACTTACGTCACCTCGTCCGCGCCTCCGGCTCTGAACACCTGGACCCACCTGGTGGGCGTGTACGACGCGGCCACCCAGGAGGCCCGGCTGTACGTCAACGGGCAGCTCGCCGGGTCGCGCACCGCGGTGACGACGTACGCCGCCACCGGGGCGGCCGCGGCCGGGAGGTCCATCTACAACGGCGCCGCCACCGCGCCATGGAAGGGCGACCTCGACCACGTCCGCGTCTTCCTCGGAGCCCTGTCGGACGCCCAGGTCGCCGATCTGTTCAACCAGTGACGCGCCTGCTTGCCCGAGTCTGGCGGCTGACGATCACGTCCCCCGGACGCCGGAGAACAGTACACAGCGCTGCCACCCCGCCCTGTGGTTCCCAGGGCTACAGCGCGATCCCGTCATCGACCACCTCCACGAGGAGGCATAGCGTGTTCACCATGGGTTCCGGCCCACGAAGGAGCCGGACCATCCCTCGACTGCTGTCTCACGTAGTCGGCGCGGGCACGGCTGTGGCGCTGACAGCTTCGCTCATCGGCCAGGCTCCCGCCGCGGCCCAGCCGAAGACGGAGTTCCAGCGCTTGAAGGTCCAGCGCGAGCACGTGGTCCCCGTTGGGCCCGCGGACACGGCGCACGCAACGGCGGCCGACCCCGCGGCCGGGCACTCGCTCAAGGGGGCGAGGCCCGCTCCCCAGTGGCCCGGCCCCGGTGCGGCCACCGTGGACGTCGGCCCCTCGGACACGAAGGTTCCGGGGATGGCGCCCGTACGGCTCGGCCCGGGTGCGGCGAGGTTGGACGGAAGGCACGGCCCGGCCCCCTCCCGCGTCACGGTGCGGGTGCTCGACCGGGCCGCCACCGCCGTGCGGCGGCCAGACGCGGTGCTGCTGCGGGTGAGCCGGGCGGACGGCGGGACCGCCGCCGGCCCGGTGCACGTCGCGCTCGACTACTCAGGCTTCCGCTCGGCCTACGGCGCGGACTGGGCTCGGCGGCTGCGCCTGGTGGCGCTGCCGGAGTGCGCACTGACCACGCCCGGCCAGGCGGGCTGCCAGGGCACGCCGCTTGCCTCGGCCAACGACGGCACGACGGTCTCCGCCGAGGTGTCCGCGGCGGCTGGCGCCGGGACACTGCTCGCGGCGACCGCGTCGCCGTCCGGCTCGTCGGGCACCTTCGCGGCCACCACCCTGTCCGCGTCCGGGGCGTGGTCGCAGGGCGGCTCCTCGGGCGACTTCTCCTGGTCTTACGCCTTGCGCGTGCCGCCGGGGCTGGGCGGGCCGTCCCCGCAGCTCTCGCTGGCCTACTCGGCGCAGAGCGTGGACGGCCGGCACGCCGCCTCGAACAACCAGCCCTCCTGGGTCGGCGAGGGCTTCGAGATGTGGTCGGGCTATGTGGAGCGCCGTTACAAGCCGTGCGGCGACGACGGCGTGCAGCCCAAGACCGGCGACCAGTGCTGGGCGACCGACAACGCCACCATGTCCCTGGGCGGCAGGGCCAGCGAACTGATCCGCGACGACGCCACCGGCACATGGCATCCCAAGTCCGACGACGGCTCGAAGATCGAGCATCTCACCGGCGGCGCCAACGGCGACGACAACGGCGAGTACTGGAAGGTGACCACCGCCAACGGCACGCAGTACTGGTTCGGGCTGAACCGCCTGCCGGGATGGACGTCGGGCAGGCCGGAGACCAACTCGACCTGGACCGTACCGGTGTTCGGCGACGACGCCGGGGAGCCGTGCCACCAGGCCACCTTCGACGCCTCCTGGTGCCGCCAGGCGTGGCGGTGGAACCTCGACTACGTCGTCGACCCGCACGGCAACTCCATGTCGTACCGCTACGGCACCGAGACCAACATGTACGCCCGCGACCTCGACCCGGCCAAGTCCACCTCCTATGAGCGCGGCGGGTACCTGACCGAGATCGACTACGGCACCCGCACCGAGGCCGAGTACGGCAACGCCCCGGCCCGGGTGCTGTTCACCGTGGCCGACCGGTGCCTGCCCAACACCACCTGCGACTCGGCCCACCCGGCGAACTGGCCGGACGTGCCCTGGGACCAGTCCTGCACCGGCACCTCGTGCACGCTGGGATCGCCGACGTTCTTCACCACCAAGCGGCTGGCGAAGGTGACCACGCAGGTGTGGGGCGCCTCGGCGTACCGCGACGTCGAGTCGTGGACGCTCAACCACACCTATCCCGACCCCGGCGACGGCACCCGGGCGGGGCTGTGGCTGGCCTCCATCAGCCACAGCGGCCTGGTGGGCGGGACGCTCACGGTGCCCGACGTCACGTTCACCGGTGTGCAGATGCCCAACCGGGTGGACACGGTCGACCACTCCCCGGCGATGAACTGGTGGCGGATCGCCTCGATCCGCACCGAGACCGGCGGCGAGATCTCGGTGCGCTACTCCGGCCCCGACTGCGTGGCCGGCTCCCGCATGCCGAGCGCCCCGGAGACGAACACGCTGCGGTGCTACCCGGTCAAGTGGACCCCGCCCGGATACACCGCTCCCGTCACCGACTACTTCCACAAGTACGTCGTCGCCGCCGTGTCCGAGACCGACCACACCGGCGGCGCGCCACGCGTGCAGACCCTCTACGACTACATCGGCGCGCCCGCGTGGCACTACACCGACGACGACGGCCTGATCCCCGACGAGCAGAAGACGTGGTCGGTATGGCGCGGCTACGCGAAGATCGGGGTCACCAAGGGGGACCCGGGTGAGCAGTCGTACGGCGAGACGCTGTACTTCCGCGGCATGGACGGCGACCACCTTCCCTCCGGCACCCGCAGCGTCTCGGTGACCGACTCCCGCGGCGGCACCTGGACCGACAGCGACCCCCTCGCCGGGATGATCCGCGAGCGCGTCACCTTCGACGGGCCCGGAGGGGCCGAGGTGTCCTCCATGCTGACCGACCCGTGGATGTCCGCGCCGACCGCCACCCGGGTTCGCGACGGGGTGACCACCAAGGCCAGGTACGTGAACACCGGGGCCACCCTGCAGCGCATCGCACTCGACGGCGGTAGGGGCTATCGGCAGACGAAGAGCGTCACCAAGTTCGACCAGTACGGCGCGGCCATTCAGACCGACGACTACGGCGACGTCGACGACCCCGGGGACGACCAGTGCACCAAGTACAACTACGCCCGCAACACCACCTCGTGGCTGCTGACCCTCACCTCCCGGGTCCAGACGTACGCTCTGTCCTGCGACAAGACCCCCACCTCCGCCGACCAGGTCATCGGTGACACGCGCACCTGCTACGACGGCCAGGCCTGGGGCGCGGCCCCGACGAAGGGCGACGTCACCCGGGTCGAGTCGCTGAAGGACTGGTCCGGCGGCGTCGCGACCTTCATGGCCACAAACCGGATGGCCTACGACGCCTACGGACGCGTCACCGACTCCTGGGACGTCGACGGCGACCACACCACCACCGCCTACACCCCCGCCACGGGCGGACCGGTGACCAGGAACACCGTCACCAACCCGCTCGGCTGGACCACCGTCTCCGACCTCGAACCGGCCTGGGGCGTCACCACCGGCACCACCGACGCCAACGGCCGCCGCACCGACGTGGGCTACGACGCGCTCGGGCGGGTCACCGGCGTCTGGCTGCCCGGCCGGGCGAAGGGCACGCAGCCGGCGAGCACCACCTACGGCTACCTGATCCGCACCGACGGCCCGGCCGCGGTCACGACGTCCACCCTGAACGCCAAAGGCGGGTACACCACGTCGTACGCCCTCTACGACGGGCTGCTGCGGCCCCGGCAGACCCAGGCCCCCGCGGTCGGCCCCGACGGCGGGCGGATCGTCACCGACACCTTCTACGACACCGCCGGCCGGGCCTACAAGACCGACGCCGCGTACGTCGCCGACGGAACACCGGGCACCGGCCTGTTCACACCGGCCGGAGACAACCAGATCCCGGCCCAGACGCTGACGCTGTTCGACGGCGCCGACCGGCCCACCGCGTCTGTGTTCCGCTCCCTCGGGGTGGAGAAGTGGCGCACCACCACCTCGTACGGCGGCGACCACGTCGACGTGACCCCGCCCCCCGGCGGCATCGCGACCAGCACCGTCACCGACGCCCGGGGCCGCACCGTCGAGTCGCGTCAGTACCACGGACCCACGCCGTCGGGGGCTCACGACGCCACCAAATACGCCTACAACGCCAAGAACCTGCTCGCATCGGTCACCGACACCGCCGGAAACCAGTGGACGTACGGCTACGACGTACGCGGCCGCCAGGTGCGCGTCGACGACCCCGACAAGGGCACCACCACCGCTGTCTACGACGATGCCGGACGCGTGCTGTCCACCACCGACGCCCGCGGCCGCACCCTCACCTACACCTACGACGCGCTCGACCGCAAGACCGCCGTCTCCGAGGGAAGCACGAAACTCGCGGAGTGGACATACGACACCCTCGTCAAGGGCCAGGTGGCCTCCTCCACCCGGTGGTCCGGCGGCAACGCCTACACCACCGCGGTCACCGGCTACGACGTCGGCTACCGCGCCAGCGGAACGAAGATCACCGTTCCCGCATCCGAAGGCGCGCTCGCCGGCACCTACCAGTTCGCCACCACCTACAAGGCCAACGGCAGCGTCGCGACCACCACCATGCCCGCCGCCGGCGGCCTGCCGCAGGAGACGCTCGGCGTCGAGTACACCGACACCGGCCAGCCGTTGAGCCTCGGCGGCACGACCACGTACGTCACCCAGGCCCAGTACACCCGCCTGGGCGAGCCGGCGGTCCTCACCTTCCAGGCCGGCGGGCCGCTCGCCCAGCTCGGCTACTACTACGAGGAGTCCACCCGCCGTCTGGAGCGCACCCTCGCCGTACGGGAGACCAGCCCGTCGACGATCGCCGACCAGCGCATCACCTGGGATCCGTCCGGCAACATCACCAAGGTCGCAGACACTCCCGCTGGCGGCGCCTCCGACACCCAGTGCTTCACCTACGACTACCAGCGCCGCCTCACCGAGGCCTGGACGCCGTCCTCGGGAGACTGCGCGCCCACCCCCTCGGCAGCCGGACTCGGCGGGCCCGCGCCCTACTGGCAGTCCTTCCGATACGACGTGGTGGGCAACCGCACCAGCTCGGTCGACCACGCGGTTGGCGGCGACACGACCACCAGCCTCACCTACCCGGCCCCCGGTAGTGCCCGCCCCCACGCCGCGCAGTCCGTCACGACGACGACGTCGGCCGGGTCGAAGACCGTCTCCCTCACGTACGACGCCTCCGGCAACACGACCGCGAGGCCGACGGCCACCGACATCCAGAAGCTGACCTGGGACGCCGAGGGCCGCCTCGCTGACGGGACCGACAGCGGCGGGACCACATCGTACGTCTACGACGTCGACGGCGCCCGGCTCGTCCGTCACGACGCCACCGGCGCGACCCTCTACCTGCCAGGCATGGAGCTGCGCCTGACCACGGCCACCGGCACTCTCTCGGGCACCCGGTACTACTCCTTCGGCGGGTCGACCATCGCCCAGCGCACCGGCGGTGGAATCACCTGGCTGATGCCCGACCGGCAGGGCACCGCTCTGGTGGCAGTCGAGGCCGGCACCCAGGCCGTCACCCAGCGCCGCCAGAAGCCCTTCGGTGAGCCGCGCGGGGCGAGCGTCAGCTGGCCAAACGAGCACGGATATGTCGGGGGGACGGACGAGCCCACCGGCCTGACCCACCTCGGCGCCCGGGAGTACGACCCCGTCATCGGCCGCTTCGTCTCCCCGGACCCGGTCTTCGACTCCGCCAATCCCCAGCAGATGGCCTCGTACGCGTACGCGGGCAACAATCCGGTCGCGCAGAGCGACCCGTCGGGCCTGTGGTTCCTCCCGTCGGACGATTCCGGCGTGAAGGCAAGCGGCCCCGCCGGTCCCGATCGGGGCCCGGGCCCCACCCAGAACCAGCCGCCGCCGTCGCACCCCGCGCCGACCGAGCCGTCGCCGCCGCCGGCCTGCGAGTGGTGGAACATCGGTTGCAACGCGCAGCAGGCCTGGAACGCGACCGTCAACTTCGCCGAGCAGCACAAGGCGCAGATCGTCGGCATCATCACGAGCACGGCCGTCGGCGTCGGCTGCGGCCTGGTCATCGGCTGGACCGGGGTGGGGGCCGTCGCCTGCGGCTTCGTGGCCGGAGCCGCCGGCGCGATCGCCAAGGACCTCATGGAAGGCGGCCACAGCGCGGGACAGATCATGCTCGACGCCCTCGTCGACGGAAGCATCGGAGCTCTTACCGGAGGTCTGATGTCGGTGGGCGGAGCCGCGCTCAAGGCCGGGGCCACCGCGATGCAACAAGGCATCAAGGCGGCGGGACAGGCCGCGGGCAAGGCGATGGCCGAGGAAGTCGCCGACATCTTCACCGGCAAGATCACCAGCGGCCTTCTCGGCAACGCCGCCAAGAACGCCACCAAGAACGTCGTCCAGGAGGGCGCGAACTGCCTCGCCAACAGCTTCACGCCGGCGACCACCGTCCTGATGGCCGACGGCTCGGCCAAGGCGATCGCGGCCGTGGAGCCAGGCGACGAGGTCAAGGCCACCGACCCGGAGACCGGCAAGACCGTCAATCGCCGCGTAACCGCGACGATCAGCGGCGAAGGCGAGAAGAACCTCGTCGACATCACCATTGACACCGACGGGTCGCGTGGTGACAAGACCGGCCACGTCGTCGCCACCGACGGCCACCCCTTCTGGGTCCCCGACCTCCGGCAGTGGGTCGACGCCGGCCGTCTGCGGCCCGGCATGCTGTTACGTACCTCTGCTGGCACCTACGTCCGAATCCAGGCGATCAAGAACTGGACGGCCCGTCAGCGCGTCCACAACCTCACGATCGACGGCCTGCACACCTACTATGCGTTGGCGAAGAACATACCGCTCCTGGCGCATAACTGCGGTCCGGAGCTGTATGGTGTCGGCGATAAGCAGTTCGGAAGCCACTGGGGTAATCACTCTAAGCATTACAACATGAACCCTGGCGACCGCGCCGCACGTCAGTGGTACATGGATCGCATCTACGAGGTTCGTAATGCGCCCGACCAGATCAGACGTGGTCCGTGGAGCCCTCGGGGAAACGGTGGCGACGGATACTGGTTCTTCCTTAAAGGTAACGACCTACTACTCACAAAGGCCGACGGAAAATTCGTCAGCATGTTCCCTTACTTACCGCTCGGCAATAACCAGTTTGACCGTGCCGCGCGAATAATTTGCAACTGCACGTAGGTGATCTGTAGGCACGCGAGACTGCACATGGGTGCTAGTGCGGCGACCATGTTGAACATCCGAACGGTTATCGCAGTCACTTCGCTCAACCTCCCGGCGAGAGGATTCGAGCCTCGGCCACTCAACCGAATCGGGGTCCGGTTTGCATCAACCGAGGGCGTGTGGGGCCAGCTTTACTGCCGGCGCCGAGCTTGGCCCGCGCCCGCTCGACGTAGGTGTCGCCCGTCGTCCTGGACACGCGCAGCGCAAAAGGCTGAATCGAGGTGCGCCAGTGGGGCGTCCATAGTGGCCGCGAGGCCAAGCGCTGGCTGTCCAGCCAGCCGGTGATGATGGGAGCCGAGGATGTCGCGGTTACCAGGGGCGAGCTGGCCGCCGCGCCGCCGAGATTCTGCGGGTCAAGCCATCCGATGAACGACCTGTGTATCACTGCGTCCTGTCCGACCTAAGGCATCCTTCTCGCGACCTTGACCGTTGAGGATTTCGACGACCTCGTCGTCCATCACGACCTCAAGCCGGTCGCTGCATAACCCTGGTCAGCTGGGGCTTGCCAGGCGCTGCCGCGGCTCGTACAGGCGCTGGATGACATGTTGTAGGGGTGGCTGGGCTCACTCCCGCGGTTTCCGAGTGTGGGGTGGTTGGCGTGACGCCAGGAGGTCCAAAACGCGGGCCTCCTGGCGGTCGTCGCCGATCTCGTGGAACAGCGCCGACGCCTGCCGCAGGCACTCCTCCGCCCGCCCGGGATCGGCGAGGGCGTCGTGGACCTCGCCGAGGCAGGCCAGCAGGAGCGCCTCCTGGTACCGGTCGCCGAGGGCGCGGAACAGTTCGAGCGCCCCGGTCCCGTGCTGGAGGGCCTCCTCCGGCTTACCGAGGCGGGCCGCGACGGTGCACAGGTTGCCGAGCGCCCGCGCCTCCCCGTGCGGGTCGGGGATGGCGCGGGAGATGGCGAGCGCCCGCCGGTGCAGCTCCGCCGCCTCGGCGGGCCTGCTCTGCCGGTGCCGCAGGTCGCCGATGTTGGAGAGGGTCAGGGCCTCGCCGTACGGGTCTCCGATCTCCCTGAAGATGACCAGCGAGCGCTCGTGGGCCTCGGCGGCCTCGCCCCAGCGTCCCAGCGCGTCGTAGGTGGCGCCGAAGTTGCCCAGGGCCTTGGCCTCCCCCTGCCGGTAGCCGACCTCCCGGAAGATGGCGAGCGACTCCTGGTAGGCCGACAGCGCCTCGTCCGGGCGGTGGGCCGGCAGGTGGGCGTTGCCGAGATTGCACAGGATGCGTCCCTCGGCCTCCCGGTCCCCTGCCTCGCGAGCACAGCGCAGGGCGATCTCGTGGGTGCCGATCCACTCCGCGTAGCGTTTGCGCAGGTCGAAGAACCCGTACAGGGCGGTCGGGAGCTGCCAGGCGATCCGGTGCAGACCGGCCTCCTCGGCCGCCTCGGTCGCGGCGACCAGGTTGGGCAGCTCGGCCTCGCACCAGGCGAGCGCCTCGGCGTGGCCGGAAAAGGACGTCGCGGGCACGGCGAGCTCCACGGGCTCGGGACGCATCGCGGGCAACCCCGGGCTCACGGCGACGCGGGCCGCGCAGGCGCTGTGCAGATACCACCCGGCGAACCGCCGTACGGCGGCCGTCCGCGCCGCCCGGTCCTCCTCGGCGAGCACCCGCTCGCCCGCGTACAGGCGCAGCAGGTCGTGTAGCCGATACCGGCCGGGGGCATGCTCGGTCAGCAGGTGGGTGGCGGCCAGTTCGCCGAGCAGCCGTGCGCCCTCGCCCGCTGTCACGTCCGCCAGGGCCGCGGCGGCCGGCACGCCCACGTCCGGTCCGTCGTGCAGGCCCAGAAGCCGGAACAGCTCACGGGCCGGCGACGACAGGGCCTCGTACGACCATCGGAAGACGGTGCGGACGGCGGTGGCCTCGTCGTCGTGGGGGGCGAGGACGTCGAGGCGTCCCCTGCGGTCCGCCAGCTCGGCGACGGTCTCGGCGAGCGGCGCCGGCCGGGAGCCGGCCCGTTCGGCCACGACTCGCAGCGCGAGGGGATGATAGGCGCAGTGGCGGGCGAGATCCGCGACCGCCAGAGGCTCGGCATCGGCCCGATCGGACCCGATGGCATGCCGTAACAGCTCCGCCGACTCGTGCGCGTCGAGCACGTCGAGAGCGATGCGGACCGCCCCCTCCCGGGCGACCAGGCCCGCCATCCGGCTGCGGCTGGTGACGAGCACGGCACAAGGGCCCGCCCCAGGCAGCAGTGGGCGCACCTGCTCGACGTCGCGGGCGTTGTCGAGGACCACCAGAACGGCGCGACCGGCCAGCAGCGTCCGGTAGAGCGCGGCCCGCTCGTCCGGCGTGGGGGGTATCCGATCCCGGGTCACACCGAGCGCGCCGAGGAACATGTCCAGCACGTCGCCGGGATCGAGCGGCGCGCCCGTCGGGTGGTGGCCTCGCAGGTCCACGTACAGGTCGCCGTCGGGGAAGCGGTCGCGGGCCCGGTGGGCCCACTGCACGGCCAGGCTGGTCTTGCCGACGCCCGCCATGCCGGTGACGACCGCGATCACCGTCCCGGCGGGCGCGCCGTCCGGGAGGGAGTCGAGCGCCGCCAGCTCCCCGGCCCGGCCGGTGAAGAGCGTGGTCCCGGCCGGAAGCTGCCGGGGGACAGCGACGGGCCGAAAGGATCGGCCGTCTTCCCCCGGACCCGGCTTACGTGCGGTCCGGGCCTCCGCCGCGGCCCGCTCCACCAGGGCCCGGTCACGCAGTTCCTTAAGGCGCCCCGGAGTGAGCCCGAAGTGGCGCTCGTACGCGGCGAGGATGTCCGCCGGCGGCAGCCGCCGTCCTGACTCGTAATCCGCTATCGCGCTGTGCGAGGCCAGATGCAGGGGACGGACGAGGTCACGCTGCGACAGGCCGCGCTCACGGCGCAGGCGGCGCAGCGCGATCCGCAACTCCAGGCGGGCCGTCCCGCTGTCGCCGCCGGACGTCTCCTCTCGCATGCTCTCTCCCATGGGCCGCGGCCGCCGCTCCTGATGAGGACGCTACATGATCAACGAGTGAGGAGAGCGCCCTCCGAAACGCGTCGAAGTTGCGGAGCGGGACCAAGCCCCTCACCGGGGTCCGACGGTCGTCCGGCCGTGTTCCGCCTGTGGCCTGAGGTTGGTCTGCGGTTGTTCGTGGTCTGTCCGCACGCCTGGCCGTACGGTCGCCTCACTGCTCGGATGGTCTCGTACGCGGGCCCGTGGGCACGGGCCCGGCCCGAAGGACGATCACGAGGAGTGGACGGGCATGCGGAAGTGGAGAGGGCTGGCGGCGGCCCTGGTGCTAGCGGCCGGCGCCGTGGTGCCGGTGGCGGCGACGGCACAGAGCGCGAGCGCGAGCGTCGGCTGCCGGGGTGCCGGGGAGAACGGCCTTCCGAGCTGCTCGAACAAGGATCCAGAGGCCATGGGCTGCGCGTACGACGCCGTGCTGGGGGGCGCCACGGTTATGGACTTCGGCGCCTACGTCGAGAACTGGTGGAGCGACGCCTGCCAGGCGTCGTGGGGCCGGGTCACCAATTCCGGCACCACTGCCCGGTACACCGTCTGCGTCTATTCGACCTACGACTATCGGTCTCGCTGCGCGGTCAACGTGACCGGTCTCGCCTGGAGCCCGATGGCGGTGAACCGGAGCTACAAGGACCAGGCGTACGCGTACGCCCAGCTCGGCGACCGGCAGTTCCGGACCGCCTGGTACTGATCACCGTCGTGGAGCCGTGACCGGTACCCCCGGGCGGCGACATGGCAGTGACGGCCAAGGCTATGGCGCGGATTGTCAATGACGAGCGGCCTGTCACCGCGAACACTCGATCATGACCTCGGGCCCGCCGGGGACTCTCACCGCGCCGAAAGGCAGCACATCCATGTTCATCGCCTCATGCCATGTCATGGGCCGGGCGGCCGTGCCGACTTCGGCCGGCGACTCCGCCGCCCTCGCCGGCGATCCAGGGCCGGCGGACACCGCGCCGGTGGCCGGCGGGGGTCACACGACGACCGGCCGCACGGCAGGCACCGGCACCCACGGCTGCCGGTAGCCGGCCCCCGCCAAGAGGCCCGCGCGGTCGAGATGGCCGTCAAGCGCCACACCAGCCACGCGCCGCAGGGCCGTGAATGTGCAGACACGACCTGGCACCTGCCTTACACCTCCGTGTCGCTGGTGGACAGCCATGACGGGACGGCCGGGCCGCTCCCGCTTCCGTTCGCGCCGCTGCCGATCTGTTTCCCGCGCCGGTAAGCGGCCGGCGTGACGCCATAGGCGGCTCGGAAGGCGCGGGTGAAGTGAGCGGGATCGGCGAATCCCCACCGCAGTCCCACCGCGTGCGCCGGCCGGTCCGCGAGGTGCGGATCGCCGAGATCGCGCCGGCACCGCCCCAGCCGCAGGCGGCGGATCCACGCGGCGACCCCCTGACCCCGCTCCTGGCTCGCGAACAGACGCTGTAGCGTCCGTGGGCTGATGTGGAAGGCCGCGGCGATCAAGGCAGGTGACAGGGTGCGGTCGTCGAGCCGCTGCTCGATGAACGCCTGCACCCGGTGCAGAAGAACCCGGTCGCCCACTGCCGTAGCAGGTGGGTCCCGCTGGTCCAGCACGTGACCGAACAACCCCTCGACCACGCCTGCGAGGATCGATGCCACCCGAGACGGATCCGAGGCCATGTAGTGGTCGGCGTCGGTGAGCACACGATCCGCCAGCGTGGCCGCCAGCCGGCGCATAGCCGCTGAAGCCCCCAGCTTCGTCCCTGTGAGCCGGTCGAACGTGGACGCGGGCAGGGCGGGGAACGCCTGCCGGTGGAAGGAGAGCATGAACAGCCGCGCCCGGCGCGACCCGTCGGCCCGATGCCAGCCGTAATACGGGCGCGAGGTGTCGTGCAGGCCCACCTCACCGGCGAACAGGACCTCCCCGCTGTCGCTCTGCGCGACCCCCGTCAGACCGTGCACGTTGACCAGCAGGCGGACCATCTCGGGGTCCGCCGTACGAACCAGACGTGGCGTGCGCCGGATCCCCACCGCCACGGGCCCCGCCGAGGTGAAGGAGCCCACGGTCAGCGCGCCGAGGTTCTGGAAACGCAGACACGCCTCGAACGGCTCCGCAGGCATCTCATTGACGAACTCCACCGGCTCCGGCAGGGCCAGAGCACGCTCACGGAGGAAATCGAACCGGTCGGCCTCCGGCAGCCTCTCGGTGCTGATCAGCACCCGTGACACTGATCCTTCTCCGTCGTCCCAACTGGACACCCGCATATGTGGCTCCCGCCGCATCGGTCCTCATGGCAGATTCACTGTAGGAGCGCTCTTCATGTTCCGCCGGAAGGTCGGGTTGCCCTTGTCGACCAAATGGCGGCCGAGGGCAGAGAACCAGTCGTTCCACTCGGCTGCCACCCGCGGCCCGCCTCGGTAGAGCTCCGGTGCCCGAATTGTCCTCTCTGACGCCGGCCCCATCCGGGTACAGCCAGCGAAACGAGAACAGCCGGTACGGCTCCACCCGCTCGACCTGAATCAGCACGACCGCCCGCTCGTGGGACGCCTTGTCTTCCCAGACCAGGGCTCCGCGCCCGGCAGGTCCGAAGTATCCCTCGGTGGAGTCGGTCCACCAGCGGCTGAGCTGATCAGGCTCGGTGACCGCCCGCCACCCGACCTCTACGGGCGCCTTGATGAGCACATCCTGCTCGATGTGGTTGACAGGCATTCGTTCACCCCTTACGCAACTCTTGGTTGCATCAACGTGGCGCGATAAGAAAACGCGAATGCAACCGATGGTTGCGCGATGGTGGCGGAAGCCTCGTGACAGGGGGGTCAGCCCGACCGTAAAGCGTGAGTGGGCGGAAGGCTGGCTGCGCGTGCCGCTGGATACGCTCCGGCGAGCGTGGCGACGAGCAGGGCGGCGGCAAGGGCCGCGGCAAGGAGCGGTGCGGTCAGAACGGGCTGCCAGCCCCGGGCGATCGACGTGCCGTAGGTGGCGGCGGCCCCTAGCAGGACGCCGACGGCGCCGCCGAGGCCTCCCAGGAGGAGGGATTCCGCGAGGAACTGCGTGGCGACGTGGAATCGGGTCGCACCCAGCGCACGGCGCAGGCCGATCTCGTGACGGCGTTCCATCACGGACACCACCATGACGTTCGCGATGCCGATGCCGCCGACGAGCAGGATCACGCCACCGAGCCCGACAAGGAGCGAGGTGGTGGAGTCCGCCACGAGCAGGCGAGAGGTGAGGGCGTCGGAGGGGCGGCTGACGTCCACGGTTTCGGGCGCCTGTGGGTTGACCGCTCTGCTCAGCATGGCCGCGACGTCGGTCGTGCGTTCGGTGATGGTGCGGATGTAGAGGCGGGTCGGATGAGCGTCGTAGCCGAACAGGTCCGCCGCCGTGGGCGCGCCGATCAGGACTGATCGGTTGATTTCCGGAGCCAGCTCCAGGGGCTGGAGGATGCCGATGACGGTGAACCAGTGCCCGGCGAGCCAGATGCGTATGCCCTGGCCGGCTTCGGCGATCCCCAGATCGGTGGCGGCGGCGTGGCCGAGGACGGCCGTCGGGTAGTGGCCGGTGGCCTCGGTGAGGAAGACGCCTTGCAGCATGCTTGCGCCCAGGGTGGAAAGCAGGGCCGGTTCGGCTGCGCGGACGTCGAGTCCTCCCGTGCGGTAGCGGGGGATTCGGTCGGTCCGGTAGACCTGCAGGGGCAGTTCGGCGGTCGCGGCCACCGCGCGCACCCATGGCGTACGGGCGACGGCGACGGGTGCCGTGGTGGGCAGGCGGGTTTCCTCACTCGTCAGGGTCCTGCCGTTGACGACGGTCAGCAGATCGGTGCCGAGCCGGTCGATGCCGGCGATGAGGGCCGACTGGCTGGAGCGGGTGATGCCAGGCACGGCGACCACCGCTGCGATGCCGATGGCGATCCCCAGGATCGACAGGGCCGCGCGCAGGGGCCGGGCGTGCAGGCCCAGCGTGGCGAGGCCGGGCAGGTCTGCGGCCCGTAGCCGGGACGGGGGTGTCATGGGGGGCTCCCGTCGATAGTCGAAGGCGCGGCGGACCTCTCCTGGTGGTGCCGCCCACTGCCGGCCGAATCGCTCACGACGCGGCCGTCGCGAAGTTCCACCTGGCGAGCGGCGGTCGAGGCCACGACGTGGTCATGGGTGATGACGACCAGCGTGACGCCCTGGCCGTTCAGTTCCCGCAGCATGTCCAGGATGTTGCCGCCGGTGACGCTGTCGAGGTTGCCGGTGGGCTCGTCGGCCAGGACGAGAGCCGGGCGGCCTACCAGCGCGCGGGCGATCGCGACGCGTTGTCGTTCGCCGCCGGACAGCTCGCGTGCCCGGTGGTGGGCGCGGGCAGCGAGGCCGACCCGCGTCAGCGCCTCGATCGCCGCCTCTCGCCGGGCCCTGGCGGGGACTCCCCGGTACAGCAGGCCGGTGGCGACGTTCTGCACGGCGGTCAGTTGTTCCAGCAGGAAGAACTGCTGGAACACGACGCCGAGGACGTGCGCGCGCACGCTCGACAGCAGGCGGTCCGGCAGGCGCGCGACGGAATGACCGGCCAGGTGGACCTCGCCGTGCGTGGGACGGTCCAGGCAGGCCGCGATGTTCAGCAGCGTGGTCTTGCCGGAGCCGGAGGGACCGACGACGGCGAGGAACTCTCCGGCGGTCACGCTGAGGTCGACACCGCGCAGCGATTCGACCGGAGGCGTCCCGGCGTAGGTCCTCGTCACCCCGGCCAGGGAGAGCACGACGTCACTCATGTGACCGGCACCTCAACACGAGTTCCCTCTGCCAGCCCGGCGCCGCTGACTTCGACTGTGCTCGTGGCCTCGTCGAACAGGCCGGGCCGTACCGGGACCAGGCGCCGTCCGCCTGTCGCGACGACGGCCACCTGGTAGCCGCCGCCGGGACGGGCGAGCAGCGCGGAGACCGGCATGGTGAGCACGCCGCGCCGCAGCTCGGTGGTGATGGTCACCTGCACCGGCGCCTCGTCCAGGCGGGCGAGGCCGCGCGGCGGGTGGAAAACGATCCGCACGGGGACCGTGGCCGGTCCGGCGCCGTCCGGTGGAGCGGAGGCCACGTCGCCGATCTCACGCACTCTTCCGCTCAACTCCCGATCCGTACCGGGCAGTGTGAGCAGGACGCGATCTCCGGTTCGTACGGCGGTGCGCCGGTCGGTGGGCAGCGACACACGGACCACCTGGGTCGCCGATGTGGCCGACAGCACCTGGGCTCCCGGGGCGACCAGGGAGCCGGCGGGGAGCCGTACGCGTCGCACCCGCGTCGGGCCGGGCAGGAAGGCCACCTCTCCGAGGGCGATACGCCCGGTGCGGTGGGCGAGCGGCAGGTGCAGGGACGCCTGCCAGCGGCGGACGGCGGCGGCGGTCGCCCAGGTGAACCTGCGATCCACGGTCATCGCACGGCCGGGGTCCATGCCGAGCGCGCGAAGGTTGCGTTCCAGGAGACGGACGTCCTCGCCGTCGCTCATGCCCAGGGCGAAGCCGCGGTGGGCGGGCCGTGGACCGTACAGCAACCTGACCGGCTTCCCGTCCACCGTGAACAGCGTCGCACCACGCCTAATCGTGGTGCCGAGCCGGGGGACGCCGGTGAGCACCCCGGCAGGGAGGTAATCGACGACGGCGAAATCGCCATCGTAGCCGAGCACGCCGGGGAGCTGGACGCGGGCGGCGACCACACCCCGGCTGATCGGAGCGGTGGCGGTGGCCACGGTCGAAGCCGGACGCACCGGAGGTGCGGACGGGCGGGCGACCTGCCAGGCAACCACGGCGCCGGCGCCGACCGCCACGGCACACACCGCCAGAACGCGGGCCGCTTTCATGAGATGCTGATCCCTCGGTCCCAGTGCTGCTTGCACGCCTCCTGCGCGGTCAGCCACCGCTGCGACTTGCCCTCCGCCTCCAGGGGAGTACCGGCGACGGGGAAGGTACCGTCGGACTTGGGGTCGGGCCACTCCGGTATGCCGTTGCGGCGCACGCACTGGGCGAACAGCAGAAGCTGGCTCATGTCCGCAGCGTCGACCGCGGGCTTGTCGTCCTTCATGGACGCGGGGAGTTCCTCAAGGATCTTGCCGCATTCGGGGACCTTCTGTACGGCCTCGAGCGCGCGTTTGAGCGCATCGCCGTCGCGTGCGGGGAAGTCGAGCTTTCCGTCCCGGATGACCGGGTCGGGAAAGTCGGGCTGGCCGTGTTCGCGTCCGCACTGGGCGAAGCGCTTGCCGACGGCGAGTGCCGTCTGCCGCTCGTCGGTCGCGCCGTCGGCAGATGATTCGCCGGTGCCGCCGGCGGGGGTGGTGCCCGAGCACGCGGTCAGCACACTCGCGGCCAGCGTCAGGGCAAGAAGGTGACGGGTCATGCCGACAAGGCTCACCCGGGCCTGCGGCATCGCGCGTCTGCCGTGAGATGGAGGCACATGTCTGCCGATCGATAGATTTGCCCGCGGAGCACGGCTTCGTACGCTGGGGCAGTGACTGACATGCGGATCGGGGAAGGCGACGCCGAACCCGGGATCCGGCTCGCCGCCCTCCGCCGCATCCTGATCGATTCCGGTTTCGCGCTGCTCACCGCCGGTGCGAGCATCCTGGTCGGCTCCGATGTGTTCCTCACCAGCGGAGCGCACGACAAGTTGCTGCAGGCATTCGGCTCGGCTGCCGGGTGGCACACGCACGTCACGGTGTGGTGGCTCGCCACCTCCGCGTTGATCGTCGCGCTGTTCCTCCGCCACCGCTGGCCATGGGCAGCGATCCTGCTGGCCGCGGCCGGAGCCGCCGCGCATCAGGCCGATCCCTTCATGGACGTCCTGCCTGTCGACTTCGCGGTCCTTGTCGTTCTGTACACGATGGTGGCCACGACCAGGTCTCGGAGGATCGGCATGATCACGCTGGGTGGGCTGCTCACCGCCCTGTACGGTGTGCACCTGCTCGTGCGAGCCGGATTCGGCCTAGGAACGGAAGCCTGGCAGGGCACGCCGGCGAAATCCCTGCTCGGCTCCTCATGGCAGGAGAGCGGAGCGCTGACGGCGGCTGCCGCCGCAGTGGTGCCGGCGCTCCTGCTCGTGGTCGCCTGGGCGGTCGGTGACAATGTCAGGACACGGCGGGCCCATCTGGCGGTCCTGACGCAGAGAGCGGCCGATCTCGAACGCGAGCGCGACCAGCGCGCCGCGCTGGCGGTGGCGGCCGAACGCGGCCGGATCACGCGCGAACTGCACGACGTCGTCGCCCACGGACTGTCGGTGATGGTGGTGCAGGCACAGGGCGGCCAGGCCGCGATTGCCCGACGCCCCGAACGGGCCGAGAAGGCACTGGCGGAGATCGTGACCACCGGCCGTGCCGCCCTGGCGGAGATGCGGCGCCTCCTCGGTCTCGTACGCGCCGGGACCGGACCCGACCTGGCGCCGCAGCCGCGTCTCGCCGCTCTGCCCGGCCTCATCGACGGCGTACGCGACAGCGGCACACCGGTCGAATTCGTCATCACCGGCGAGGCCATGCCGCTGCCGGCCGCTGTCGAGCTGTCGGCCTACCGGATCGTGCAGGAGGCTCTCACCAATACGATCAAGCACGCCGGCCCCGGCGCCCGGGCGCGCGTCCGGCTCGACTTCTCCCTGGACGCGCTGACCATAGATATCCGGGACACCGGCGGTACCGCACAGTGCTCCATCCCGGCCGACGACCGTCCACAGGCCGCAGACTCGCGCGGCAACGGACTGCGGGGAATCGCGGAGCGCGTCGCCGCGCTGGGCGGCACGCTCACCGGCGGCCCTTGCGACGACGGCTTCAAAATCACCGCCGCCCTCCCGCTGGAGCACACGTGATCAGCGTCATCATCGCCGACGACCAGGCACTGGTCCGCGCCGGCTTCCGCATGATCCTCGATGAGACCGGGGACATCGAGGTGGCAGGCGAGGCAGGCGACGGCATCGAGGTCCTGAGCGTCGTCGACCGTACCCGCCCGGACGTCGTGCTGATGGACGTGCGCATGCCCGGCATCGACGGCATCGAAGCCACCCGGCGCCTGCGGTCCGGCCGCACCGCTGACACAGCACCCCACGTGATCATCCTCACCACCTTCGATCTCGACGAATACGTCTACGAGGGCCTACGGGCCGGGGCCAGCGGGTTCCTGCTCAAGGACACCCTGGCCGCCGACCTCGTCGCAGCGGTCCGCGTCGTCGCGGCCGGCCAGGGCGTCGCCTCACCCACCGTGACCCGGCGCCTCATCGCGCACTTCACCGGCACGGCCCCGCGACCTCCGGACCCACCGAGGCTGCAGTCGTTGACAGCCAGAGAGCGCGATGTGCTCCAACTCCTGGCGGAAGGACTGTCCAACCAGGAGATCGCCCGACGACTCCTGGTCGGCGAGGGAACCGTCAAGACCCACGTCCACCGCATCCTGGGCAAACTCGAACTCCGGGATCGGGTCCAGGCTGCCATCTACGCTCACCAGTCGGGCATCATCTGACTCGGAGCATCTACGGGGGCTGGGACTGTACGGTCTCCGGTCTGCGCAATTTCAATCCGTCGGTTCAGGGTTCGAGTCCCTGGGGCCCCGCCACCTCTGACCTGGGCGTTCTCATCAACGGGAGATCGCTTGATCATGGCCTGGGACATGGATGGGTCACACCTGGGTCATCCAGCCGCATCGCCCCCTGCGCACCTTCCGAGCGGTCCCGCGCGCCGCCGACAGCCCCAGCCGCGCCGTCGCCCCGGCTGCCCGATGTCCGGCAGCACCGAGGTGTAGGTGTCGGCGGTGAACACGATGCTGGCGTGGCCGACCTGGTCCTGGACCACCGGCAGATCCACATGCGCGGCCAGTGCCAGCGTGACCACGCCATGCCACAGATCGTGCAACCGCACGGCGGCAGCCCGCTCCTCCGCACCAGTTTATGGAACCGGTAGGTCAGGTAGTCCGGTGCCACCGGAGCGCCGTCCGGACGAGTGAAGACGTGCGTCATATCGTCCCAGGCCTCCCCGCGACGTGTCTTCTCCGCCCGCCGGTCGCGTTCATGACGGAGTAGTAGCCGTACCGTCTGCGGATCCAGCGCGGCCGTGCGCCTGCTGGCAGCCCGCAGCGTGGCACGGATCCGCTCCAGTGTCGCGGTCGCCAGTGGTCTGCCGTACCGATTCCGGCGCCCGGCCAACGCAGTGAACATGCGCCGTACATCGCAATGAGACAGTTCCGACAGCATGATCCGCCCTAGCGCCGGGACCAGATGCAGCCGGACGTGATCCGCGTACCCCTGACGCGTCCTCGGCCGGATCCCATGATCGGTCGCCAGCCAGTACCGCAGCCACTGGGCTACCGTGCACCCCGCCCCGATCGGGCCGCCCTGCTCGGCTGCGATCAGCTGCCGCCCGGCTTGTTCTGCTTCGCCCGCGCTGAAATAGCCTCCTCGCCGGACACACTCCCGGCGCCCCGACAGGCCCCGAATCTGCACCGCGAAGTACCACGAGCCGTGCCCGTCCTCGAGCAACCGCGGGCGCCGCTCGCTCCGTTCGGTGCACCCGCACCGCTTGTAGACCACTGGATGGCTCTCACGCATCGCCATCACCTTCCTCCCGAAGAAGGGAACGACGGGGAGCGCGTCAAACCCATCGCATCGAGAGTGCTTGACCACTTCGCCACATGTGAGCAGCCCCAACGCACCTATGGGACGTCGGTGCCGTGAGAGGCTTCAAAATCAGCCATGCGGATTGCCCCCAGGTGGCACAGGCCCGTCCGGAGGATGAGAAGGAGGGGATGGTGGGCAGGATCGGGGACGACAAGGTGGAGGACGCTCTCGCCGAGTTGGCCCGTCGCAACCGGGACGAAGCCGATCAGGCGCGTGCCGCGTTCGATTCGCTGACCTTCGGGGAAGGAGTCGAGACCGTCACCCTGTACGGACTCCAGTACTGGCTGTGGTATCTGCTGCCGACCAAGTGGTGGACCGACCTGGCCGAACACCAGCAGCTCGCCGCCACGCTCGGTGCGTTGTTCGACCTGCTGGAGATGCCCCGGTACGCCGCCGTCTGCGTCTCCGAGACGACCATGCAGGTCCTGACCGCCTGGCACCAGGGCCGCGACGCCGGGTTCAAGGCGTTGGAGAAGGCCATGAACGCCTCCGGCGTGCAGCCGCCCGATGTCGAAGGGGTTCTGACCTGGGGGCGTGTGATGGGCGTTCAGGAAAGTGACGCCTTCCAGGCGACGGCGGCCCATCTGGAGATGGCGATCGCGGCGGGTGAGTTCGCTCCTGGCGCCCGCGGATGGCGTGCAAACGCCGAGCGGATCACCGATGAGTTCCTCACCTCTCCTTGCACCGTCGGCGAGCAGAGCCGGCTGGAACGCATCCACTCCGAACGCATGGAATGCTGGGCCACCTCTCGTGGCGCGGCCCGCGCCCGCCTCACGAAGACGATCACCTCGCGGATCGTGTCACCGGCGCCGGTTCCCGAGGACGCGGAGGCACGGCTGGCACCGGTCCGCTGGCTACTGACCCTGGCGGCCACCGACGGCGGCATCCCGCTCACCGCCAACCACACCCTGGCCAGGGCCGTCGTCACCGAAGGCTGCCAGCGGTTCGACTGGCTCACGCTGACCGGAAGACCGCGCTCCGAATCCGACATCCCTGAAGCCTGGACATTGCGAGAGTTTGTCCGGCAGCTCGGCGCCGTCCGGCGCAGCAAGCGCACCCTGGTCCTCACTCCGGCGGGGAAACGCCTGGTCGGCGCCGATACGGCCGCCCTGTGGTCGGTCGTGACGGCCGCCCTGATCCCGTCCGATCCCGCCGAGGGCGCCGCGGCGGAGGCCGTATTGATGCTGCACCTCACCGAGGCTCCCAACGGCTATTTCGAGCGGCGCGCCGCCGTCGCCGAAGTCATGGCCGGCGAGGGCTGGCATGACCCGGCCAGCGGAACGCCAGTCTCCGCGGAAAACGTCGGCTGGCTCATGGGCGCGATCCACCGCCGCCTGGATCTGCTCGGCCTGTTGCACCGGCAGCGCAGCCTGGGTGATCCTGGTGACCGTCTCACCGACGCCGGGCGCGCCGCCGTGCAGGCGGCGCTGCGGGCTCGCGCCCTGCGACCACGTACGGATGCCGGATTCGGGTGTTGATTACCGCCCCGGGCTACGATCGCTGTCCATGGGTTCGCAGCGGATGAGTCGCGAGCAGTTCTATTCCACGCTGGCTCCACTCGACGAGGAGCGCTTGAAGAAGGCGCTCTGGACGCTGTACTGGCGCGGATCTGCTCAGCTGAGGGAGCGGATCGAGGCAGAGCTGACCCCAGATGGGCACAAGCCCGCGGCCAAGAGCGCCACGCAGACGGTGGACGTCCAGTCGGTGCTGGACGACGTCCGCCGGTTCGTGGAACTGGCCCGGGCCGGCGCCTACATGGCCGGTGATCGGCGCGTCTCCCCCAAGGAGCGGACCCGGTGGCGTTTCACGTTCACCCGGTTGGCCGAGGACGCCAAGGCGGCGCTGGCGGTGGACGCGGCCACCGGGGCGCAGGCGTTGGAGCTGCTGATCGACCTGTCCGATGAGACATGTGACTATGACTACTTCCGCTCCGACGACCCGATGGCCGCCGCGCGTTTCGTGGTCTCGGATGCGGTGGCCTTACTCTGGGCCACCTATCTCGATCTGTACGGCTTCTCTGGATTTGCCGAGCGGGCAGCCCCGCAGCTGATCCGCTGGGAGCGGGCGTACGGGTGGACCCGGCGCGGGGACGGGCCGACGGCCGAGAAGGAGACCACGCTGGCCGACATGCTGGCGCGGATGCTGCGCGGGATCGATGCGTGGCTGGACTTCACCGACCGATATCTCGCCGCGCTGGACCGACTGGCCGAGGGCGGCACCAGGACACGGGTGCCCTGGCGGGACACGGGCTTCGAACGCCGTGAGCGGGCCAGGAATCTTGCCACCTGGCATCTGCTGGTTCTGGAACGGCTGGCAGACGCCGAGGCCGACGACCGGCTGGAAAGGCTGGTGACGCACCCGGCTCTGGCCGGTCCCGAACTAAGGCATCTGCGCGCGCGTCTCGGCTGGCGACGCGGGGAGACCGACACGGCGCGTGCCCTGATCCGCGACTGCCTGAATGAACTGCCAGGTCACACACAGTTCCTCGACTTCGCCGGGGAGATCGGCGCGGAGCTTCCGGAACGGGCACGGCGCGTGTCGGACCGGCTGTCCGGTAGGTAGATCATGACCGGGTTTACCAAGGATGACCTGCGGGCTCTGGCCGGAGTCAAGTCCTATGACCGCGGTGTCGATTATGTCGACGACGTCGAGGACCTACAGATCGACGGTGGAAAGATCTTCGCGACCGTGTACGGCACGGAACCCTATGAGGTGGAGTTGACCGTCGGCCGTCGTGGCCTGGACGGTGTGTGCGATTGCCCGTGGGGGCAGGAGGGCAACTTCTGCAAGCACTGCGTCGCGGTCGGCCTGGTCTACCTGTTCCGGCGGGAACGCGGCGAGGCCGTGCCCGACCGGTTCGATCTGCGTTCCTATCTGACATCGCTCGACGCGCAGGAGCTGGTGGCCCTGCTGATGGAGCTGGCCGAGGGCGACCGGAACATCCGGCGCCGGCTGGAGGCGCGAGCCTCGACTGATCCCGCGACGGACGCGCAGGATCTACGCCAGCGGATCGACCGCGTGCTCCGGGTCCGTGGCCATGTCGACTGGGACGGCAGCTGGGACTACGCGGACACGATCGGCGGCATCGCCGACGAACTGGAACGGCTGCATCAGGCTGGGCAGAGCGCCGCTGTGGCCTCCCTGGCTCAGCGGGCCATGGAACGGGTGGCGGAGAACTACGAGTTCTTCGACGATTCAGACGGCCAGATCGGCGAGTCGAGCCGGGCGCTGGTCGCGGTCCACGCCGCTGCCTGCGCCGCCACCGGCGACGATCCCGTGACGCTGGCCTCATGGCTGCTGGAGCGCCAGCTTGGCGATGCCGACGTGCCCGACCTGTCGATCGACGACTACGCGGACGCGCTCGGTCATGCGGGGATGGCCGCCTATGGCGAACAGTTGCGGCGGATCTGGGAGAAGCGCTCGCCCCGCACGGACTGGCGCACGGACGCGCTGATGCGCGAGTACGCCAGGGCGCGGGGAGACGTCAGCCTCCTGGTCACAGTGCTCGGTCGCGGTAGTCGTCCCGACTATTCGGGCATCGTCGAAGTGCTGACCGAGGCCGGGCGCGACCGGGAGGCGCTGGAGTGGGCCGAACGGGGCCTGGCCACCGCCGACGGTGCCTACGATCGACGCTTGGCCGATTTCGCCGCGACCGCCCATGCCGCCGCCGGTCGTGGCGATGAGGCGTTGGCACTGCGCCGCGCCCAGTTCCAGCGCGACCGATGCCTCGCGGTCTACCAGGCGCTGCACGCGGCGGCGACGCCGGACCACTGGCCCGAACTGCGCGCCTGGGCGCTGGGGCTACTCCGTCATGACGCGAGCACGGCGCGGCGTGGTCTGCCCGGATGGCAGCCGCCCTCCATGCTCGTGGACGTGCTGTTATGGGAGAACAGCAACGAGGATGCGTGGCAGGCGGCGGTGGAGTTCGGCGCCGTCGACGGCCAGTGGTCGCGGCTGGCTCGATTGCGAGCGGAAACTCACCCCGCCGAGGCGATTCCCGTCTATGAGCGCCTGGCCGAGAGCAAGATCACCCTGATGAACAACGACGCCTACGCCGAGGCCGCCGGCCTGGCCGTACAGATCACCAAGCTTTACGACCGGCTCGGTCGCGAGGCCGACGGGCGCGCCTATGTAGAGCGGCTGCGCACCACCCACAAGCGCAAGCGCAACCTCATGGCGGAACTCAAGCGGCATGGCCTTTGACCATCTGTCCCGTCGGTCGGCGTGTCAGTGGCGACCCGAACGATCGATGTCGGCGTCGTGCCGTCGGGGCGATACCGTCCCGTCATGGTGACGGAGATGTCGATCGGTCGTGCCGTGTTCGCCGCCGCTCGTGCCTTGGCATCGTGGGTGGGGAGCGGACGTGCGGTCACCGCAGATGGTGCGCTCAAGCCCGCGCTGGTGCCGGAAGCCGCCGAAGCGATAGGCGTGGGGTGTCCGGCCAAGGTTCGGCGGCTGAGCGACGTGCCGGAGGCGCATCGAGCCTGGCTGACGGCTCTGGCGGCGGGACTCATCACGATCTCGGGGACGCGTGCCGCGCAGGACAAGAACGTGGCGGAGCCGGACATCACCGTCTGGTACGCGGCGCTGGAGCGGGTGGTGGGGGCGCAGGTCACCGACCCCTGCGCTACTTCGAGTCCCGCGAGGCGGTGCTGCTCGAGCTGCTGGACGACTTCCTGCGGAAGTGGCTGGTGGAGCTGGCCGACGAGCTGGCCGCCGGCATCGACGCGCGGCTGCCCGCCGCGGACCGCGCGGAGCAGCTGGCCGAGGTCCTGAGCCAGTCGCTGGCCGGCCGCGTGGTGCTGTGCGACCTGTTCGGCGCGCAGGGCGGTGTCCTTGAGCACAACGTCTCGGTCGAGGTCGTCCGGCGCCACAAGCGCGCGTCACTCGACAGCCTCGCGACCATGGTGCACCTCGTCCGGCAGCAGGTGCCGGAGCTGGGTGACGGTGCCCAGACGGTGTGCCTGCAGACCATGATCATGGCCGGCGCGTTGTCGACCTACTGCTCGCCGCCGCCCAGCCTCCTCGCCGCCTACCAGGAGGAGCCCGAGCTGGCCCTGCTCCACGTCAACCTGCGCTCCGCCCTGCGGCTGGTCATCATCACCGCGATCATGGGTACGCTGCCGCGCTCGGGAGATCCTCGCCGAACCACGCCCGCACCGCCGCGGCCGTGATTCGGGCGTGCACGTCGAGCATGCCGAAGCGGCCGCCCGGCGCCTCGACCCGGGCGTGCGGCACCAAACGGATCAGCCGGTACGGCAGGCGGCCGCGTGTTCGATCGGCGGAACCGGGCTCATCCGCGCCAGGTCACCGGCATGACCTCGGTGCAGTCAGGTACTAACCTCCGTGAGGACGACGTCCGGCCACGCGTACCTCGGCATGCGATGCCTGCCGCCGGCGGAAGCGCGCGGCGGAGACTCGTTTGCTGCGGTTTCATCGAGTCGGACGGGACTTGACATCCGGCAGATCCCTCCGGGAGGCAGTCGTGACGCGGGAACGCCAGCTGACCGACGCGTTCGCCGAGTTGACGGACACCCTTGTCGGAGACTTCGACGTCGTCGACCTGTTGCACCAGCTCACCATGCGCTGCGTGCGACTGCTGGACGTCGATGCGGCCGGGCTGCTGCTGGCTGACCAGCAAGGGCGGCTGCGCCCGATGGCGGCCTCCACAGAGCAGGCCCGCATGCTGAAACTCCTCCACCTCCAAGAGGTGGACGGCCCCGGCCTGGACTGTTACCGCACCGGCGGGCCGGTGACATGTGCCGATCTGGTCGCCGAGGGAGGGCGCTGGCCTCGTTTCGCCGCAGCGGCGCAGCTCGCCGGCTTCGTCGCGGTCCAGGCGCTACCGATGCGCCACCGCGACCGGGTCATCGGCGCGCTCACCCTGCTACGGACGGCAGCCGGTCGGCTGACCACGGACGAGCTGCACATCGGGCAGGCGCTGGCCAATGTGGCCACCATCAGCATCCTGCACCAGCGCAGGCTGGAGCAGGACGAGGCAGCCGCAGAGCAGCTACAGATCGCGCTCAGCAGTCGCACGCTCACGGAGCAGGCCACGGGGATGCTGGCCGAGCGCCACCACAGCGACATGGACGTCGCTTTCGACTCCTTGTGCGTCTACGCGCGCACCCGCGGCCTGCGCCTGTCCGAGGCGGCGGATGCCGTCATCCACGGCGAACACGACATCACTCAACCTCCGGCCGACGATCACAGCCGATGACGAGGCTCGCCGGGATCGACCTCGTCCGGCCGGAGCGCCCGGCGGAGCCGACGGGTCACCGAGAGCACGCCGGCGTAGAATTGGATTACCGGGGACACTTCGAATGTCGGCAGTCGCGTCGGCACCGTCCGCGGCGTTTCATCGAACGCAGCCCCGTCAGGGCTGAGACAGGTCGGCCGATCATGACGCTGACGCCCGTTCCCTCCACGCCGGCAGTTCCCGTCGCCCGTGTTCTGTCGGAGCAGCCGCATGACGTGCCCGTACGGCTCAGCCTGGAACCCAGCCGTCGTCGCACAGGTGCTGTAGACGGGGAATGGTGGCCCCGGTCAACGGACGCGGCGGCCGAACTCCCGGGTCTCATCGCAGCCGTCGACCGCCGGCTGGGGAAGATGACACTCCGGGTCGGACTGCACGTCGACGCGTGGAGCAACATTCCGCACCGTATTCCGGTCGCCGGCCGGGCCGTGAAGGTCGGATGGTTCCAATCCATGGACCGCGGGCTGGTTACCCTGACCATCAACGGCCACGAGGGAATAACGTTGCGGGTGATACCGCCGGAGGCCGCATACGCGTCGGCCCCCAGGGACCCTAACGGTGCGCCTCCCGTGCAGGACCGGACTCCCGCGCCCGGCGTATCGGCGGGGCAAGAGGCAGAGCAGGACGTCTGGGAGGACGAAGGCGGCCACTTCGGGCGGTCTGGCTGCCCGTGATCTGGCCCGGCATCTGTCCGGTGCTCTGCCCGCCTTCGTGATCGACGATCAGCACAGCCGTTGGTCGGGCCTCTTGGCACCGTTGGGGCCCGGAAGGGCGGCGAGGGGAAGCCGGAGCGTGAAGCGCGCGCCGCCGATGGGAGAGTCTCCGGCATGGAGAGTCCCGTCGTGAGCCTGAGCGATTTCACGGGCGATCGACAACCCGAGGCCGGTGCCGCCGCGGTCACGACGGCGGCCCGCGTTCAGCCGGGTGTATCTTTCGAAGATCCGTTCGAGGTCGCTTTTGGCGATCCCTTCGCCGTCATCGGAGACCACCAGTTCCGCGGTGCGCCCGTTACGGCTGACCTCGACCCGTACGACCCGTTCGGCGTGCCGTTGGGCGTTGTCCAGCAGATTTGTGAGTACCCGGCCGATCTGGATGTCGACGATCTTGACGTAGACCCCGGGAACGAGCCGCAACTGGACCGGAATACGGTCCGCCCGCCGGGAGACTTCCGCCTTGACCAGCTGCGCCAGGTCGACCGGCGCCTGCTCGTACGGCACAGCGCCCCCCACCCGGGACAGCAGAAGCAGATCGCTGATGATCGCCTCCAGCCGGTCGACGGCGCACAGCGCACGTTGGAGCGTCTCGTGCAGATGAACATCCTCTGGATGTGACTGAGCCTGCTCAAGCTCTGCGCGCAGCCCGGCGATGGGGTTGCGCAACTCGTGCGACGTGTCGGAGGCGAACCTCCGCTGTTGCTGTAGTTCCTTGTCGAGTCGTTCCAGCGTGCGGATCACGGCCCGCGTTGTCCGCGCGATCTCGTCTTCACCGAGGGGATCGGAAACCTCCGCATCAGGGCCTGCGGCATGTGCGGGGAGGTCAAGCCCGTCGATGCAGTCGGACAGAGCCTTAACGTGTCTCGTGTCCATGTCAGTTCTTCCTTCCGCGACCCAGCGGCGGCGAGGCCCCGAGACGGTAGCTCGGGAGAAGCCACGGCGACCCGCGGTGCGACGCATGTTCAACAATCTAGGGAGACGGCAGACGCCCCGCCACCCGCACATGGTCCGGACGGCACCCCCCAAATGGGCCGGATCGCGGGCCTCAGCAAGGTTTCCGCAGTCCCGGCAGGATCCCCGTCCGAGTCGCCACGACAACCGCCTCGAGCTGACTGTGCGCGCTCAGCTTCATCATGACGTTCTTGACGTGGCCTCGAGCGGTGTGGAGACTCACGACGAGCCGCCCGGCGATCGCACGGGGATCGAGCCCTTCCCCCATCAGCCCCAGGACTTCCAGCTCGCGCGCGGTGAGCCCCGCCCAGTTCTCGCGCCCGACGTGCGGCGATGCGCTGGGCTCCTGGAGGAGCGCTCTGAGCGTATCGCCCTCCACCATAAGGATGTTCCTGTCGACCGAGGCGCGGATCACCTTGAGAATGTCCGGAAATCTACTGTCCTTTGCGAGGAATCCGGAAGCCCCTGCCACTGCGGCGGCCGCGAACAGGTCGGGGCTGGCGTCGCCTGTCAGGATGAGGACGCGGACATGCGGGTGGGAGGCTTTGATCCGCCTCGTGCCCTCGATTCCGTCGACGTCAGGCAGATGAATGTCCATGAGCACGACTTCGGGGCTCCGTACCGTCACGAGCGAGACGGCGTCCTCGACCGTCCCGACGGCGCCCACGCAATGCAGATCGGGCTGGGCGTCGATCGCGATCTCGAGAGCGCCGGCGAGCGCCTGCTGATCCTCGACCACGAGAACTCGGATCACAGAAGGCTCCTGCCCGCCGTGACCTTGACCACTGCTCGGCTCATGGCTGCTCACTTCATGAGCGGTTTCGCGCCGTGCACTGGTCGGCCGGGCTCGCTCTGCGCATCCCCCGCGTGAGGCGTAGCTCGAACGGAGGATGGTTGGGAGCCGACTGATGAGGGCGCGTCCGCCTTCGCGAAAGCGGGGCGAAGACCGTGCAGCCTGCCCCTATGAACTCATCATGACGCTACCCGCGTGCATCGTGATGCACACATCAGATCGACGGCCAAGCGGGCGGGGAGGGCACCTCCATCCGATGCGCGTGCCGTCTCCTCTTTCGATGCTGGTCCCTGCCTGTCTGCGGGGTACGAACAGCGGTAGACCGCAAGGCCCCGTCCGGAGCCCTGCGAACGTTGGAGACGGTTCCTGACGTGACCATCTACTCATTCAGGCTGTACGTGGCTGGGAACACGGAGCGGTCCCATGCCGCGGAGGTGAACCTGCGGTTCCTGTGCGACGCTCACCTCTCCGGCATGTACGAGGTCGAGGTCATCGACGCCGTCGAACGGCCCGAGCTTGCCGAGGAGGGACGGATCCTGGCCACCCCCACCGTGGTCAGGCTCTCGCCGCCACCACAGCGGCGGGTGATCGGGGATCTGTCCGATCATGGCCGCGCCGCCGTCGCTCTGGGCCTCCCAGCCGCGGACGCATCGCCCTCGGAAGGGCAGTGACGATGACTGGCAGCAACGCGATCGCGCGGATCCCCACGGGGATCAACGGCTTCGACCACGTCACCCTGGGCGGGTTGCCCGCGGGCCGATCCACGCTGGTGAGCGGCACGACCGGCAGCGGTAAGACACTGTTCGCCGTCGAGTTCCTCTCCCGCGGAATCATGCGCTTCAACGAGCCTGGGGTGTTTGTCACCTTCGAGGAGACAGTCACCGACATCCGCCGTAACTCGGCCTCGCTGGGCTTCCCCATCCAGTCATGGGAGGACGACGGGAAGTGGGCCTTCGTCGAAGCATCGGCGAGTATCGGGGAGGACGCGCCCGCCGTCGGCGCCTACGACTTCGGCGCCCTGGTGGCGCGCATCGAACACGCGGTCCGCCAGACCGGGGCTCGCCGTGTCGCGCTCGACTCGCTCAACGCGATCTTCACCCGGTTCGCCGACATCAGCGTCGTTCGGCACGAACTGTTCCGGGTCGCCTCCGCCCTCAAGGCGCTCGGAGTCACCTCGGTGCTCACCGCGGAACGCCCCGAGGAGTACGACGGTGTGACCCGCTACGGGGTCGAGCCTTTCGTGCTCGACAATGTCATCATCCTGCGCAACGTACTCCGGCAGGGCCGGCGAAGCCGGACGGTTGAGATCGTCAAGTTCCGCGGCGCCACGCACCGCACGGGGGAATGGCTGTTCACCATCGATCCACGGGACGGGATCGTGGTGGTCCCCCTCGCGTTCCTCACGCCGTCCGACCACGCGTCGCTCGCCCGCGTCTCGTCAGGCATCCCCGAGTTGGACGAGATGTGCGGCGGCGGCTTCTACCGGGACGCCATCGTCCTGATGACCGGGCCCACCGGCACGGGCAAGACACTGGCGAGTCTGCGTTTCGCGGCCGCCGCCGTCGAGGCGGGTGAGCGCTGCCTGCTCTGCACCTTCGACGGGACCCGCGGGCAGCTCTTCCGCACCGCCGCGAGCTGGGGTCTGGACCTCAAGGCCATGCAGGCGTCGGGCCTGGCCCGGGTCATGTCCAGCTATGCGGAGGTGACCTCTCCGGAAGACCTCTTTCTGCAGCTCAGGCGCGCTGTTGAGGAGTTCGCGCCAGCCCGGCTCGTCATCGACACGGTGTCCGCTCTCGAACGCGTGGTCGCGCCGCGGACTCTGCTCGACTTCATCATCGCGCTGGGGGCGGTCCTCCGGCAGAGCGAGATCACCACTCTTCTCACACGGACACCTTCGGGACGGCTCATCTCGGCAGACGCGCCGGCGATCGCCTCCGACATCGCCGGCCTTTCCGACGTCTGGATCCAGCTCCGATATGTCGAAGGCCCCGCCGAGATCCAGCGTGCCATCGCCGTGCTCCAGGCCCGCGGCTCCGCCCATGACCACAGGATCCGCCAATTCAGGATCGATGGCACCGGCATGCACATCGGTGAACCTCTGCGAGGCGTCCCCCACGTCTTCACAGGAGCGACCGATCCCGGGACCGCGTGGGGGTCGCCCGAGTCCGAAGCGACAGAGGGTCCGTCGGGGTGAGTGCCGGCGGCGGGTCCTCGCCTGGCGGAAGCCGCACGGGTGGCTCCGGGTCAGGGCGGCCCGACGACGTCGAATTCCGGGACGATATCAGCCAGGTCATCGTTTCGGCCTCGGCGGACGGCATCGTCGCCGTCGACAAAGAAGGAGTCATCAGGCTCTGCAATCCCGCTGCCGCGGAGCTCTTCGCCCGCTCGGCGGCGGAGCTGATCGGCACGCCGTTCGGCTTCCCCATCGCCGCGGGTGCGGCGACCGAGATCGACTTGATGCTGCCCGCCGGAGGCAAACGGGTCGTCGAGATGCGGGTCACCGCCACAACCCTGGAAGGTGAGCCCCTGTACGTCGCCGCGCTCCGCGACGTCACGCGGAGCAGACACGTCGAGCGAGAGCTGGAGGCGGCCCTGGAACGCCAGAACATCGCGGTCGCCGTCGCGGCCCATGAACTCCACAGTCCCCTGGCCACCATCAGCGTGCTGGTGGACGTGCTACGCGACCGCCTGGTCGCGCTCGCCGAGGAGCGAAGAACCGAGATCATCGAGCGCATCGCCGATCGGACGGCCCGCCTCCAAGGGCTCGTCCGAAAGCTCCTCACCGCGTCGACCATTGAAGCGAAGGGCGCGTCCGCCCGCTTGGAACGCGTCCCCGTGCTTCAACTCCTCCTCGAACGGCTCGGCGAGCTGGACAAACGATCCCAGGAGGTGCGCATCTCCTGCAGCCCTGATCTGGAGGCCCTGGTCGACCGCAGAGAGTTCTCCGCGATGATGGACAACTACCTGGAGAACGCGTTCGCCTACGGACGTCCGCCCGTGGACGTGTCCGCGGCCGGGCAGCCGGGATGGATCCTTCTCCGGGTGTGCGACCGTGGGCCAGGCGTGCCGGAGGCTTTCGTGCCCCGGTTGTTCGAGCGCTTCAGCCGTGAGCGGGAGGCTGAGCGTGAGACAGAGGGGACAGGCCTGGGATTGTGGATAGTCCGAAGCTTCGCCCGGGGCAACGGCGGCGACGCCTGGTACGAGCCCCGCGAGGACGAGGGCGCCTGTTTCTGCCTCCGCCTGCGACGAGCGCCTTCACCCGGCACGCCGGACCGGAGCGGAGAGTAACCGCGGAGGAGCGGGTCGCGACGTCCGGCCCCGCGTGTCATCCGCTGACACGCCGCCGTCGGCGCGGTCAGGCCGCCTCTTTGAGCCTCCTCACCGGAGAGGCGGGCGTTGGCCGTCGCGCGGGTCCCGGAAACGCGAGCCGCAGGACGCGCTTCCACACCGAGCCCGCCTGGCGGGTCAGCGAGCCGGACATGTACGGCAGGCCGAACCGCTCACACAGCGCGCGAACCCTCGGCGCGATCTCCGCGTAGCGATTGCTGGGCATGTCCGGAAACAGGTGGTGCTCGATCTGGTGGCTCAGATTGCCGCTCATTATGTGGAACAGGCGGCCACCGTCGATGTTGCACGAGCCGAGAAGCTGCCGGACGTACCACTCGCCGTGGGTCTCGCCCTCGAGCCGGTCCTCGGTGAAGACTTCCGCGCCCTCCGCGAAGTGGCCGCAGAAGATGATGGTGTGCCCCCACACGTTGCGCGCGATGTTCGCGGTCAGATTGCCGAACAGGACCGGGATGAAGGCCGGACCGGCGAGCAGCGGGAACGCGACGTAGTCCTTGACAACCTGGCGCCGAATCTTGCCCGCGACGGCACGAAGCTGGGTCAGGGCCTCTTTGAGGTCCTTCTTCCCTGACGGGATGCGCTCGAGTTCCAGGTCGTATATCGCGATGCCGTACTCGAAGAAGAGCGCCAGCAGCGCGTTGTACAGCGGCTGGGCGAGGTAGATCGGATGCCATCGCTGCTCCGGGGTGATCCGCATCGCGGAGTAGCCGATGTCCCGATCCTTGCCCAGCACGTTCGTCCAGGTGTGGTGGACGAAGTTGTGGGAGTGCTTCCACTGGTCGGCCGGGGAAGCGAAGTCCCACTCCCAGGTCGTTGAGTGGATCTTAGGATCGCCCATCCAGTCCCACTGCCCGTGGAGGACATTGTGGCCGATCTCCATGTTTTCGAGGATCTTCGCTGCGGCGAGAGCGGTGGTCCCGGCCATCCAGGCGGGCGGCAGCCAAGAGGCGAAGAGCAATGCCCGCCCGCAGACTTCCAGCTTGCGCTGGGTCCCGATCAGGCCGCGAATGTACCGGGCATCCCGCTCGCCCAGGCTCGCGATCACCTCATCGCGGATTCCGTCCAGCTCCCGCCCGAACTCTTCGACCTCGGCAGGGGTGAGATGAGATGTGGCAGGCATGCGCGTTCCTCTCATAGCTCGACGGTGACGGGAACCGCGGCGAACGGTTCGAGACGCGGCCGCGATCGGCGAGCGGTCGCCGACGAGCGCGAGCCGGGCCTGCGCGGCGAGGAGGTCGCGTGCGAACGGTGGCACATGGAACGCATGTCCTGCCGCCCCTCCCAGTCGGTTCGTCCACGTCTCGTGGTACCCGTCATCGGGGGTGAGCACGTCGTACGAGACTGCAAGAGCGATTCAGGAGGTGTTCCAGATGCGCCATGCCTGCTCACCGCGCCACCCGGGACACGCGCGGCAGGGCGTGATTCGTCAGACACGACCTGGCTGGGCCGCGCAGCCGCCTCACGACCCGCTCGCCGGTGATTTATCGAGGTAAATGGTTGACGGGGGGGTAGGGAGCCTACGGCGGCGGGATGGTTCGTGGGGAGTGTCCGATGGGCAGATCAAGCCTGAGCGAGCGCCTGGAACGCGCAGGTCCGGGGAAGAGGAACACCAGTTCCCACAAGCGTTGGTGGAATCTCGTCATGGTGCTGGCCACCGCGGTCGCGGGCCGGGTGCTGGTCCGCCGGCTGCTGCGACGCGTGCGTGCTATCTCCGGCGACCTCGCCGATATCAACCTCAGCGATGAACACGCCCAGATCGCTCAGCAGCATGACCAGCAGGAGGTGACGCAGCTGGTCGACAACATCAATGTGAGTCTGGACATGCTGGACAGAGAGCGGCAGTTCTCCTCCAACATCGCCCACGAGATCCGCTCCCCGTTGGCCGGGATACGCGTCACGGTGGAAGAAGCGGCTGCCCGTCCCGGCGAAGCCGACTACCCCCGCGTGCTGGAGGCGGTACTACGTGGAGTGGATCGACTGGATGCGCTGTCTACGGCACTTCTTCTGATCGCCCGTTCCCGCGCAGCCCAAGCCGACTGGGAACGGGTCGACCTGTGTGAACTGGTCAGGCAGGAGGTCGCCAGCCGGAAGGACCCCATCTCGATCGAAGTCATCTGCACTCCCGGCGTCGAGATCACAGCCATGCGCACGCGGATCTGCCAGGTCATCACCAATCTGCTGGACAACGCACAGCACCACGCCACCCAGAGGGTGCAGGTCCGCGTCGGCCGCAGCGACGGCAATGCGCGACTGACGGTGTCCGATGATGGCCCCGGCGTGCCGGAGAAGGACAGGGAACGTATCTTCGACCGGATGTATCAGCTCAAAACCGTTTCCCAGCGAGGCGGGCCCGGCATCGGCCTCGGCCTGGCCATCACCCGCGATATAGCGAGAGCCCACCACGGAACCGTCTGGGTCGAGCCCTCCCCGCTCGGCGGCGCCTGCTTCACGCTCCAATTGCCCGCCTCCGCCCCCTGAGCCACCAACTGTTCTCGTTGGCCGCACACGGAATTCCGGACGCGACAGTGTTCCCCGGCGCGTTCCCCTAGCGTTCCCTGTCGCGCACTTCACGCCCGTGCGTCGCTGAAAATCGGGGACACGTCACTTCCGGAACGGCGCCATTACAGAAAACCAGGGTAGAGTTCAAGCACCGAGGACTTTTCGTGCGTTGGCACTCAGGTCGGCGTCGCCCGCGGCGATATACCGTGACGCGGTTCTTCAGAGGACCAAGACAGGCCAGGCGATCATGACACCGACGCTGCTCTCACGTTCCACGCCGCCCAGCGCGCATGCCGACACAGTTACACGGGATGCGGACGGAGAGAACAAGGGAGTGCACATCAGTACACTGCCGACGGACCTGCTCGACGGGTGCCGACACCACCGATCGGACGTCCACCTGCCAAGCCTGCCGCCGGAGACCTCGTCTCGTCGCCGACCGGAGCACGGCATCTCCGTCCGTGACCTCGCACCACTTGGCGGAGCCGACCCGTCGGTTCCGACGACCGTCCGGCTGTCCGGCGAGATCGACATCTTCACCAGTGCCGACCTGCGCGAGGACCTGCTGGACGTCCTGCGCTACAGCAGAAGCCTGCTCGTTCTCGACCTGTCGGGTGTGGCGGCATGCGACGCCTGCGGGCTGGGAGTCCTGGTCGGCATCCAGCGCCGCGCCAAGACGATGGGGATCACCCTCTCCCTTGCCGCGGCCCGCCCGTACCTGTCGCGGTTACTGCGTGCGACCGGCCTGAACGGCACCATCCCGATGACGGCGTAGCCGAAGGCCCGGAGCCGCGTCGGCGGCGAGTCCCCGACGTAGGAGAGGCGGGGCCGGAGCCACGACTCAGAAGCTGCTGATCCGCGTCCTCGCGTAGGGAGCGCAGCGGGCCGCCACCACGTGCCTGAAGTTGACCACGTAGGTGAACGTGTCCGGCTCGCCCTCGTGGGAGACCTGAAGGGACACGACGGCGCCCTGCTCCATCCAGCTGACGAGTCTCTCGGCCGTGGGCATCGTGCCGTGCACGCGAAGGATCAGTTCCTTCTCCTTGCCTACGCTCAGTAAGTAGAGCAGCCCGGTGGGGGCGTCGATGGTCATACCCGCTCCTCACGGTAGGGACGGGAGCGGCCCGTGGACGTCCCCGCAAGGTTTTCGCCCGGCATCCGCGTCACCGCATCGCCGACTCCGCGAACCTCTTCCCACAGCCGTGCCGCCGCGGGCCCGGCCGCCTACCGGTCCGTTACCGGCCCTGAACCGCTCCCTGTCCCATCATGGCCCCCGCCTGCCGCTGCCGGACGCGGGTACCGGGTACACGTCATACGGATGGCCGTTCGTGGCCTGGCCCTCGATCTCGATGGCTGCCGATTCCTCGGGAAGGCTCTGCATGTGATCCTTACGCGTGCGTCCGCATCCCCTGGGGCGCTCCTTCGCCGGCTGGCGACAGCCGCGCACTGGCTGACCTCGCCGCTGCTTCCCGAGGACTATCTCGGGTTGATCAATCCGCTCTGGGCGGAAGGGGAGTTGTGCGGCCGGGTCGAGGCGGTTCATACGGAAACCGCCGATGCGGCGACACTGGTGATCCGTCCGGGGCGAGGCTGGGTCACGCACCGGCCTGGTCAGTGGGTGCGGATCGGCGTCGATGTCGACGGGCGGCGACGCTGGCGCACCTTCTCCCTGTCGTCGGCCCCGGGTAGGTCCGGCGGTTGCGTCACCATCACGGTCAAGGCCGCGCGCGGCGGGCTCGTCTCCGACTACCTGGTGCGGAGCACGGAGCCCGGGACGATGCTCAGGCTGGGCCGGCCCGAGGGGACCTTCGTCCTCCCGGAGCCACCACCCCCACGCCTGCTGTTCGTGACCGCCGGGAGCGGCATCACCCCCGTGATGGCCATGCTGGACAACCTGCTCGACGGTGTTCCGGCCGTGACGGGGCCGGAGATCGTGCTGGTCCATTCGGCGCCGGCACCTGGCGACGTCATCTTCGGCGGGCGGCTGCGGGGCTTGGCCGCACGGTGTCCGCGGCTGCGCCTGCACGAACGGCACACGCGTTCTGACGGACGGCTGCGGCCCGCGGATCTGGCCCGGCTCTGCCCGGACTGGACGGATCGGTCCGTCTGGGCGTGCGGACCGCCTCAGATGCTCGACGACATCGCGGCTTACTGGACCGGGCCCGCGGACGGCCTCCATGTCGAGCGCTTCAGTCTGGTGCCGGCGGCAGCGGGTTCGGGAGGGCGCGTCCGCTTCACCAGGAGTGGCAGAGAAGCCGAGGCCGACGGCGAGACGCCGTTGCTGGCCGTCGGCGAGCGCGCGGGAGTGCTCATGCCCAGCGGCTGCCGCATGGGCATCTGCTACGGATGCGTCGCGCGCCTTCGCTCCGGCCGGATACGCGACGTACGGACCGGCCAGGTGCACGGAGACGCGGGCGACATGATCCAGACCTGCGTGTCGCTGGCGGCCGGCCCAGTCGAGATCGAGCTATGAAAGGAACGGCCATATCTGCCGTGTTCCATCCCGCCTCGATGCGCACCGAAGGGTTCGGCCGGTCAGGCGCCGGCGCCGCACGCCGGAAGGCGTGACGCGAGAAGAGCGACGTCGTCGGTGGTCCCGTGGGGTACGCGTCGCACGATCTCGTCGCACACGTCCTCCAGCGAAAGGTGAGCTATGGCCGCGGCCTGCGCCCGCAGCCGGGCCAGTCCGGTGGCCAGGTCGCTGCCGGGACTTTCGACGAGGCCGTCGGTGTAGAGCAGGAGGGTGCTCCCAGCGGGCATCGGTTCGACGGCGTCGCGCCTGGTCGACTCGATACCCAGGCGGAGCCCGAGCAGCAGATCCCGCCCTTGTTCCAGATAGCGGGCATGCCCGTCAGGGGTGACCAGCAGAGGCGGCGGATGCCCGGCGTTGCTCCAGCGCAACCGCCAGGGACCATCTTCGGAGCCTTCCACACGTGCCAGGATCATCGTCGCCATGGGCACGTCCGTGACGGCGGACATCGCCTGGTCCACCCGGTTGACGACCAGGCTGGGCGACACGCAGCGGTCCCACGCCAGCGTGCGCACCATGCTGCGCAGCTGGGCCATCTCAGCGGCGGCCGTGATGTCGTGGCCGACCACGTCACCGATGACCAGGGCGACGACGCCGTCGGGCAGCAGGAAGGCGTCGTACCAGTCACCCCCGACCTGAGACCCCACCGGGGCCGGAAGGTAGCGGGCGGCCATCTCAAGGTGGCCCACCTGCGGCAGCGGAGCCAGCAGGTGACGTTGCATCATTTCGGCCACCTCGCGTTGCCGGCCGAACAGGCGCGCGTTGCCCACCGCCAACCCCGCGCGACGTCCGATGTCGGTGACCAGCGTCACATCGGTGGCGTCGAAGGGGTGGACCGGGTCGGTGCGTGCCACGGTGAGAGCCCCCAGCACCTGCCGCTGGGTGCGTAGTGGCGTGATGATCGCCGACACCGCTCCCCGGGCTGCGAACAGCTCCCGCTCTGCGGCGGCCATGCCGGAGTCAGGTTTGCGGGCTATGTCGCCCGGCCCCAGCAAGACGGTCTCACCTCGATCCAGCACCCGCGCCAGCAGGGAACCGGGAGGCTCGGGCAGCGGGAACCCCGCCGCCTGATCAGCAGGAGGGATCACCACCACCCGCTCCACCTCGTCGTGCTCGACACGCAGATCCACCATCGCCCAGTCGGCCAACCGCGGGACGATCAGTCTGCCCAGCCGTCGCAAGGCCTCGTCCACATCCAGCGTCTGGGTCAGCACGGAGGTGATCTCGGTGACCAGCGTCAGGCGGGCGGTTGAGTCCTCCAACATGGCCAGTCGGCCGGCCTGCCGACGAGAGAGGTTCAGCCGCTCGGTTATGTCGGTGAAAACGACGATCAACCCGAGCACCTGCCCGCCCTCCAGTATCGGAGCGGCCGACAAGGAGACCGGCAACAGGCTGCCGTCACCCCGTAGGAACGTCGACTCTTCACCACGCGCCGGACGACCGTGCTCCAGCACCCCCATCAGCCGGCAGGTGGAGTGAGGAGTCAGCCCATCGTCGGCGCCCCTGTGCAGCAGGTCGTGGGCATCGGCGCCCAGCATCTCCGCTACTGGACGGCCCAGCAACGCCCCGGCCTGCAGGTTCGCCATAGTGATAAGTCCAGCAAGATCGGTCAGATAGATACCCGCCCCCGCGCTGTCGAAGGCCGCCTGCAGCAACCTCTGGTCGGGCAGCCCGGCATGCCCATGCGTGCTGGGCAGACGCCGCCTCATCGCCGCCCTGCCTTCCTCCGGTCGTCGCTGCCTACGCCCTACCCGCCGACACGCCGAGCACGCGGGGCAACGCAGCCACATCGCACCAGCCGACTCCCGCGAAGAAGCCGGAGGATCCCGGCCGCCGCCGACGACGAGGCACGGGCAGTACTCGCCAAGCGGGCCGACCGTAGTGGGTCATCCCTCCCGGCGCAACGCCGGTCCGAGCGCCTGCACTTCGCTTTCGACGCGACCTAAAGGGCGCATGGTTGCTCGATGGTTGCTCGATGGTTGCTCGTGTGCACGGGACACGGCGCGGCACACAGGGTGACTGAGCGGCAGACTCCCGGGGCCAAGGCGGACGGAATGATAGAAGGTGGCACGCGGCGGCAGTAGACGGTACTGATCAAGGGCGCTTTCAATCCGTCGGTTCAGGGTTCGAGTCCCTGGCGCCCCACCACTCCACACCCCATTTGACCTGCGGTTTCTCGGTTGAGATGGGTCTTGCGACGAGAAGTTGATCTCGTTTGGTTGCTCGTTGTCAGCTCGCGGGCACGGAGGATCGTGGTGAACGCCTCGGGTACCGCTTGGTGCTGCCGCCCCACATGACCCTCGCGCAGAAGCTTGAGTGGGAGGGCGGTGTCGGCGCGTTGATCGGGCCCGAAGTCCCGAAGGGGTCCCGGTGGCAAGGGAGCAGAATCCAACGAACCTGCCCCTGGCCAGGGGGTACTTGGGTTTGCTGGCCAGGGGTACTTGGGTTTGGAGGGTGCCTGACAATCTCTGCTGCTGCGGTTCGTACTGGTTTCGGTGCGTTCGTGAAGGTGGGTGGGGGCGCTCGCTTGTTTCCATGCTCAGGCCGAGGGTCAGCTCGCGGGCTTGAGGCCCGGGCAGCCCGCGTCGATCCGGCCCGTCTCGAAGTACTTCACCACCTCGGCGGCACACTCAGGCACCTTGGTGGTCGAGACGTGCACGTCGTCGGCCACCTTGTAGACGGTGCCACCGATGACGCGGCGGGTTTGCAGCGCCCAGTCGTAGACGGACATGTACTCGTACAGGTGCGCGGCCAGCACCAGCGATCCACCGTCCCGCTTCAGCGTGGCCTGCCGCACCGGCAGCGGCCAGCCGGAGCACAGCGCGGTCGTGCCCCAGGAGCGGCCGGTCGCCGGAAGGCGCTTCTGGAGCCGCTGGTAGTCATGCCAGGCGGTGTCAAAACTCGGTCGGCTGCTGTCCTCGTTGCACGTGACCGCCCAGTTCATGGTCATGTTCGTCATTTCGGGCGTGCCGGGCAGAGGTGCTCTCATCTGGGCGCCGAGCAGCTCCTTGACGGTGGGCGGGGCGGTAGTGGCCTTCGCTGTCCGCAGCTCGGAGAGGGCCTTGCCCGCGCGTGCCCACTCAGTCGAGTTGCGCCCGGCCAGGTTGGCGACGGCCGAGCCATCGATCGGCTGCGGCAGTTCGGTATAGGTCTTGGGGTTCTTGTCGTACCTGGTGACGAGCTTCACCACCTGCTCACGCACCTGCGTGGCGGTGGTGCCCAAACCGTAGATCGCCTCACGGCGTGCCAGCCAGGTGGCCATGCGGCCGAAGTTGCGCTCGACCGCCGCCGCGCTCTCCTCGATGTGCCTGTCGAAACGGGTCCACGGCGGCGCTGGGCTGTCCAGGAAGACCCGTCCGGTGTGCATGGGGAACAGGCTCCGGTACGCAGCGCCCAGATAGGTGCCCCAGGAGAAACCGAGCAGGTTGAGCGTGCGGTCGCCCAGTGCGGTCCGTACCCGGTCCAGGTCCCTGGCCACGGTGTCGGTGGTGAGCTGCCGGAGGAAGTCCGGGTCGGAGTTCGCGCACTTCAGGTTGGCCGCGACCTGGGCGTCGTAGATCTTCCTGGCCGACTCCTTGGTCAGCGGGCCCGGCTTGTCCGGGCCTCTCGGGCCGGGCTCGCAGACGACCTTGGTGCTGTACCCGACCCCGCGGGGGTCGAAGCCGATGATGTCGTACCGCTCGTTCAGCTCGGCCATCTCATCGTTTCTGAGCGCGGCCCGCAGGATCGGGTCCAGATATCCACTGCCGCCCGGCCCTCCCGGCAGGATGGCGACAGTGCCCAGCCGGTGGTCCTCGTCCGTGGCGGCCAGCCGGGTCACAGCGATGTCGATCTTCGGCCCACCGGGGTCATCGTGGTTCAGCGGCGCGCTGACCGTCCCGCACTCCAGGCGTTTCATCAGGGTACGGAAGTTCGCGACGTGATCCTGCGTCACGCCCAGGCTCCGGATCACCTCGTCGGAGTAGGTGGGGCAGGACTTCCACGACACGCTTGGGCTGGAGACGGTGGTGGCGCCCGCCGCGGAAGGCTGCGCCCCCAGCGCCGTCAGGGCCAGCGTCAGTGCCGCCAACGATGTTCGGTTCGTCATGCGGACTATCCCTAACGCTGCGGGTGTTCAAAAGGCGTAAGGCAACAACGGCGGCCGCCCCGCCTCATCACTGACGACATGATCCACACCGTCCTGCGGCGCTCTGTGACACAGAACGGATCGTTGTGCTCTGGGGGCTCAGTACCCCTTGCGGCGCGTCGCGGTGCAGAACCGTGCTGCAGGACGTGCGGGGTTCGCCGGCTGTGTGAGATATCCCTCTCCCGGCGTCGTGGCGCTGGTGGCCTGGGGAGGTGACCATGTGGTGATGACCTCCTCGCCCCGCCCGCCGCACGTCGGTGGCCGACCGGATCCGACAGGCGGGACTCCCGCGCTCGGCGGAGAGCCCGCCCGCGGGTACCTGCTGGACAACGCGCGCGCCGAGGCGGGCGAGCGATTCGTTTGGCTGGCCGAGCTGTTCGACGGTGTGACGCGGGGGCACTTCGATCGGCTGGGGGTCGGGGCCGGCTCGCGCTGCTGGGAGGTGGGGGCCGGTGGCCGCAGCATCCCGGAGGCGCTCGCGGCGGCCGTCGGTCCGACCGGGCACGTGCTGGCCACGGACATCGACCCGTCGTGGCTGGAGGCAGGCGACGGGTACGAGGTGCGCCGGCACGACGTCGCCGCTGATCCGCCCCCGGAGCCGGGGACGTTCGATCTGGTGCACGCCCGGCTCGTGCTGGTCCACGTACCCGACCGGGCTCGGGCGTTGGCCAACATGGCGGCGGCGCTGCGGCCCGGCGGCTGGCTGCTGGTCGAGGACGCCGACACCGCTCTGCAGCCACTGGCATGCCTGGACGACAGCGGCCCGGCGCAGCGGCGGGCCAACCGGCTGCGCGACGCGGTCCGGGAGCTGCTGACGCGCCGCCGCGCGAACCTGCGTTACGGCCGGACACTGCCGCGGGCACTGCGTGAGGCCGGCCTGGTGGATGTCGCCGCGGCGGGCTCTTTCCCGGTCGGCGGGCCGGCCTGCGACCGGCTGGAGGCGGCGACCATCCGGCACGTGCGCGGCGAGCTGCTCGCGGCCGGCCTGGCCGACGACGCCGAGATCGACGCGCACTTGGCCGCCATCCACGCGGGCGAACTCGACCTGACACTCGCGCCGCTGATCTCAGCCTGGGGACGCCGCCCAGCCGTCCACCCGCCGGCACTCGATTAGGTGCGGATCCATTCCGACCTGCCCACCGCGCTGTTCGTGAAGGAGATTTTCGGCCGTAGGAGTAGCCCCATACGTGCGGCCCCCTCGCCGAACACCTCGATGGCCTGGCTGATCGGGCACCCATACCGCGGCTCGCTCGCTTCGCTCCTACTGCTTGCAATTTGCTATCACCCGGTACTACCGTCGCGACAAGCGGTTGCAAATCACAAGCGGAAGGGGCCACCGTGCTGAGGCAGGTCGCGGACGGTGTGCTGGTCCACGAGAGCGAGTTCCTCCAGAGCAACGCCGTTGTCGTGCAAGGCCGCACCGGAGTGCTGCTCATCGACCCCGGGGTGCAGGACCACGAACTGGCCTGCCTCGCGAACGACCTGTCCCGTTCGGGCCAGACCGTTGTGGCGGGCTTCTCGACGCATCCTCACTGGGATCACCTGCTCTGGCACGCCCAGTTCGGCGCGGCCCCTCGTTACGGCACGGCCCGCTGCGCGGCCACCGTCCGGGATCAGCTGTCCGACCCGGATGCCAAGGCCCGCATCACCGCCCACCTGCTCCCGACGGGCATCGCCGAGCGGGTGCCGCTGGACCTGCTCGGCCAGATCACCGCCCTGCCCGCCGGGACGGCGCGGATTCCATGGGACGGCCCTCAGGTCCGGATCATCGAGCATCAAGCGCACGCACCGGGCCATGCGGCGCTGTTCGTCGAAGAACGCGGGGTTCTCGTCGCCGGCGACATGCTCTCTGATGTCCTGATTCCGATGCTCGACTTCGCCGACACCGCCGACCCGATCGAGGACTACCTCGCAGCGCTGCGGCTGCTCGACGGCGTGGCGGGCGACGTCGACGTCCTCGTCCCCGGCCACGGGTCGGTCGGCGATGAGGTACGCGCACGGATCGACCAGGATCGGGCGTACGTGCACGCCTTGCGTGACTCCCATGTTCCCGGCGACCCTCGGGTCGGCCCGTCGGCCAAGCCCGGCTGGGAGTGGGTGAGCGATGTGCACGACGGGCAGGCCGGGCGTCTCGCCAGAAGAAACGAGCGCGACGGGACGCCCGGCTAGCCATACCGGCTACCAGGCGGTCGCGCCGCCGTCGGCCGCGTAGTTGGCGCCCGTGATGTACGCCGCCCGGTCGGAGGCGAGGAAGGCCGCCAGCTCGACGATCTCCTCCGGCCGGGCGAAGCGCTTGAGGAGCGTCTTGCGGGTTATCGCGTCCCTGGCCGCCTGGTCGTCGCCGAGATCGCGGTCGCTCGCCGGGGTGAGGACCGGCCCAGGGCTGATCGCCACCGCGCGGATCCCGTGGCGCGCGCCTTCGAGCGCGAACTGCCGGGTCATGCCGATGACCCCGGCGTTCGCCGCGCTGTGCGCGACCATCGGGGGGACCTCGCCGGCGATCGTGCCGGCCATGGACGCGACGTTGATGATGACGCCGCCGCCCCGCCGGACCAGGTACGGCCAGGCGAACTTCGACACGAAGAAAGGAATGTCGAGTTCGCCGGCGATGGTCGCCCGCCAGTCCTCGACCGAGAAACCGGGCAGCGGCCCGAAGCGGGGCATGGCCGCGTTGTTGTAGACGACGTCGAGCCCGCCATAGGCCGCCACGGCCTCGTCGACCAGCCGCCGCGCCTGTTCCGGATCGGTGAGGTCGACGGGCGCGACGCCCGTCATGTCGCCTCCGGCGCGACGGACGAGTTCCACCGTCTCGTTGTTGGCGTCGACCTGGATGTCGCACCCGACGACCTTCGCGCCTTCTCGCGCGAAGACCAGCGACGCGGCCCGGCCCTGACCTCCGGCGGTGCCGGTGATCAGCACCACCTTGCCGTCAAGCGTTCCCATGGGGTTCCTCCTGATCCCTGTGTCGCGCACGAGCTCAGCGGGCGCGCATCGGCGCGAGCGCCGTGCTCCACGCCACGACCTGGTCCAACATCGCGGTGAGCGACTGAAGCTGGAACTCGTTGGGCGTGAACACACTGAAATCCTTGAAGTCGGTGAAGAGCGACAGCGCCACCTGGGCCCGTACGTCGGCCATCTGGAGCTCACCGGCGATCAGGCGCAGGTGTTCCACCGCGCGGGTGCCGCCGACCGAGCCGTAGCTGACGAAACCGACGGCTTTGTTGTTCCACTCGCCGTACAGGAAGTCGATGGCGTTCTTCAGCGCACCCGACGTCGAGTGGTTGTATTCCGGCGTCACCATGACGAACCCGTCGAACGAGGCGATCTTGCCGGCCCATGCGATCGTGTGCGGCTGCGTGTACTGGCCCAGCGACGGCGGCAGCGCCTCGTCGAGGTGCGGGAGTTTGTAGTCGAGCAGGTCGACGAGCTCGAACTCCGCGTCGGTCCGCTGCGCGGCGACCTGGTGCACCCAGCGGGCGACGGCCTCCCCGTTGCGTCCGGGGCGGGTGCTGCCGAGGATGATCCCGATTCTGGTCATGACGATCTCCACTTCCGTCGGGGAAATACTTGCTTCGCGAAGGAAGAGTATGAGTACTTCGTTCGTGAAGCAAGTAGGATGTGACTATGACGACATCACGGCCGGTGCGGCCGCTGAGCGCCGACGAGGACGCGTTGGTCCGCGCGCTCCCCCGCCTGATCTACGCGCTGCCCCGCGCCATCGACGCCGACATGGTGCGCGAACAGCAGTTGCCGCTCATCGAGTGGACCGCCCTGATGCGGTTGTCGGAGGCGCCGCAGCGGCGGATGAGGATGGGCGAGCTCGCGGTCGCCTGCGAGCTCTCCCTGAGCGGGATGACCCGCATCGTCACCGTCCTGGAGCGGCAGGGCCTGGTCGAACGGGTCAGGTGCGACGACGACGCCCGCGGGTTCAACGCCGTCCTCACCGACGCCGGCCTCGCCCGCCTGGAACAGGCGTGGCCGAGCAACCTGGCCAGCGTGCGCCGGCACTTTCTCGACCACCTCGAAGGCGTCGATCTCGCGCGCCTCGCCAGTGCGATCCAGAACGTCGCGGGTAACGCCTGACGCGGAGCTCGGGCCGTGCCAGGTGAGCACCGCACCTGCGCACGCCGCGCCGTCGTGGGCCGCTCCCGGGGTGCGGTACGGGACCGTCGACGCGGCAGAACCGCTCAGTTCGCCGTGTACGCCCTGGCCTGGATGCCGTAGAGATCGGCGTAGCGCCCGCCGAGCGCGAGGAGTTCGGCGTGCGTACCGGCCTCCATGATCCGGCCTGCGCCGAAGACCAGGATCTGGTCCGCTCCGGCGATCGTGGAGAACCGGTGCGAGACGATCATGGTGACGGCTCCCGTCCGCGCGGCCAGCTCCCGCGCGCGGACCATGTACCGCTCCAGGATGGCGCCCTCGCTCGGCGCGTCCAGCGAGGCGGTCGGCTCGTCGAGGACGAACAGCAGGGGGCCTTGACGCATCGACGCGCGCGCGAGCGCGGTCTTCTGCCATTGGCCCCCGGAGAGTTCGACGCCTCCGAAGAGCCGGCCGAGCTGCGTGTCCATCCCGTTCGGCAGGCGCCTGACGAGCCCGTCCGCGTCCGCGGCCGCAACGGCGTCGGCGAGGCGTCCGGCGGCATCGGCGTGGGGCAGGTCGCCGAGCCCGACCGTCTCGGCGAACCGGATGCGGAACCTCCCGAAGTCCTGGAAGGCCGCACTGCACCGCGACCGCCACGCCTCGGTGTCCAGGTCGGACAGATCGGTGCCGTCGACCCGGATCGTGCCGGCGTCCGGGGTGTAGAACTTGGTCAGCAGCTTCACCAGCGACGTCTTGCCGGAGCCGAACTCGCCGACGATCGCCACCACCGAACCGGCCGCGAGGTGGAAGCTCACGTCGTCCAGCACCGGGCGGGCCGTGCCCGGGTAGGTGAAGGTCACGCCCTCGAAGGCGATGCCGTCGCGCAGAACGGCGGGCGCCGGCAGCCGCTGCCCGGTCTGCCGGTGCCGCGCGACGTAGTCGCGCAGCCACAGGTACGGCTCGACGTAGGTGCCGGCGTTGAGTGCGACGCCGGCCCGGACCAGGGCCGACTGGACCGAGTCGCGCAGGGCCACGGCGACGGTGAGGGTGAGCACCACGTCGCCCGCGCTCGCGCGCCCGGTCGCGGCGAGACGCAGGACGAGCACGAGTCCGGCGGTGAAGCAGAGGCTGAACATGAGCCAGCCGCCCAGCCGCCATCCGGCCGAACGCAGCCGTGCCGCCGTACGGCGGACCACCGCCTCGTCCCACGCGGCTCGCTGCCGCCGGGAGAGCTCTCCGCCGACGCCGGCCACCCAGATCTCCTTGCTCGTGGCGGCCTGCGTGGCCAGCGTGAAGAGGTGCCGCTGCAGCCGGAACGACTCGGCGGTATCGGTCTCCGCCCGGGCCACGCCACGCTGACCGTGCTGGTCGAGCGCCAACGCGACCCCTGCCGCGACGAGCAGCGGCAGCAGGACAGGGCTGACCGTACCGAGCAGCAGCATGAGAAGGAGCAGGCGCAGCCCGGCGAACACGACGTCGATCACGCTCCACAGCCCGTGCGTGAGCTTCCACGACGCGTGGTCGAGCACGGTCACCCGGTCGAGGAAGTCGCTGTGCTCCAGGTGCTCGAGCGTCTCCACCGACGCCAGGAAGCGCTGGATCCTCGGTTCCAGGTGCAGCTGCGCCACGGAATCCGCGACGATCACGGACAGGTGGGTCTCCAGGCTCGGGCCGAGCACCGTCGCCGCGGCCGCGAGGGCGGCGCAGCCGGCCATGACCATGGCCTCCGTCGAGTGCCCGGCGAGAGCCTGGTCGATGACCGCGCGGGTGGACAGCGCCAGCGCGGCGGTGGTGCACGCCGAGACGAGTTTGAGGCCCAGCAGCATGACGACCTGCGGTCGGTCGGCTCGCCACGAGAGGGCGAACAACTCACCCCACAGCCGTACGGAACTCCATCGGCGCGAGCTCACGAGATCTCACCGTCCTCGACGCAGTCGCTGTAGCCCTGCCGGAATCGCTCCGCCTGGATGTTGAACAGGTTCGCGTAGACCCCGTCGGCCGCCATCAACTGCGCGTGGCTGCCGGACTCGGTAACCCGTCCGCGGTCTATCAGCACGATCCGGTCCGCCTGCCGCACCGTGGAGAGGCGGTGCGAGATGAGCACCACGGCGGCGTCACCCCGGTACGTGGCCAACCGGTCGAAGACCTCGAACTCGGTCTGCACGTCGAGGTGGGCGGTCGGCTCGTCCAGAACCAGTACGCGCGCTCCCGTACGCATGGCGTAGAGGGCGCGGGCGAGCCCCACCTGCTGCCACTGCCCGCCTGACAGGTCCACTCCGCCCCGGCGGGTCCGGGCGAGCGGGGTGTCCCACCCGAGGGGGAGGCGGTCCACCACCGCGTCCAGCCCCGCGGCCAGGCCGGCGGCCTCCACGGCGTGGCGGTCCGGCGGAACCCGCGAACTGCCCAGCGCCACGTTGTCCGCGACCGACAGGTGGTAGCGGACGAAGTCCTGGAAGACGACCGACAGATGTCGCCGCCACCTGTCGAGGCCGATGTCGCGGATGTCGGCGCCGTCATAGGTGATCCGGCCGCCGGTCGGCTCGTAGAGACCGGCCAGGAGTTTGACGAGCGTCGACTTCCCGGCGCCGTTGAGGCCGACCACCGCGAGCAGCTCCCCCGGCCGGATCTCCAGGTCCAGCCTGTCGATGACGGCGCGGTCGCTGCCGGGATAGGTGAAGCTGACCTCCTCGAACCGCACCGTGCGAGCCTGCGCCTCCGTGCCCACCCGCGGCTCCGTGTCCACCCGCGGCGCCGTGTCCACCCGCTGCGCCGTCCGCCCCGGCGCTCCCGCGTCCGAAGCGCCCGAAGCATCTGCAGCGTCGGAAGCCTCCAGGGGTACGGAGGCCGGCGGCACGTCAAGCGCCTCGCGCAGGCGGTCGGAGGCGTCGAGCGCGCTGACGGCGCCGAGCACGTCCCGCGGGTCACCCCAGAAGGTGCGGTAGATCACCGCGCTCGCCGATATCGCCGCGGTGCCGGCCGCCAGCGACACACGCCCGGTCGCGGCCAGGTACGCCGCCGAGACCATCGCGGCCGCCAGCGGACCGACGACCATCGGCGCCAGCAGCCGGTGCCGGGTCAGCGATGCCCGCTGATGAGCCCAGACCGGCGCGTACTGCTCGCGCGTGTGGTGCAGCTGGCGCCGCACGACGTGCTCGCCGAGGCCGAAGATGCGCACTTCCTTCGCCGGCCCGGCGTCGAGGTTCGCGTCACTCCACACCCGGCGGCGGTGGTACTCGGTCTGACCACCCCGCCACAGGACGAACCATCGGTCGATGTCACGGCTGCTCAGCCACTGCACCGCGATCGCCGGAAGCACGAGCAGCGGGACGAGCCACCACGCGCAGACGGCGAGAACGACGGACGTGCTGGCCAGCGTGAGGGCGCGGCCGACCATGACCACGAGCGCGACGGCACCCGCGCCTGGGGTCCGTTCCGTCCAGTTGCGCGGATCGGCACGGGCGAGTTCGACGTGGCCCTGCACGGACGGCCGTTCCAGCGCGGCGATGGTGCGGCCGGTCGAGACGCGGCGGCTCAACTCGGACCGGTAGGCACCGTCCAGCCGAAACGCCACGAGGTAGTGCAGCGGCTCCTTCGCGGAGTCGATCAGGTTGCCGACGAGCATGACCCCGACCAGCGCCGCGGCCGGGAGCGTCAGCGCGCCGAGGCCGGCGGCACCCTCGCCCAGGGCCGCCACGAGGCGGCCGACCAGGAGCCCGAGAGCCGCGGCGGCGGCCGCGGGCGACAGGCTCTCGACGATCGTGACCACCACGAGGCCCCCGACCGGCAACGGGCCGGCGGCTCGCAGCATCTTCAGCAGACGCAGGCGTACCAGCACCTGCCGCCGCGCGGACACCCATGTCACAGGCATGTCAATCAATCCTCTCGGCGACACCGCGGGCCACGACCGAGATCCCCGACAGGGTGACTAGCCGGCCAGCTCCTCGCGGATCACTTCGACGAACGCGTCCACGTCGGCCTCGGTCGTGTCGAACGCGGTCATCCAGCGCGCCTCACCCGGGAGGCGGCCCGAGTCGTAGAAACGCACCCTCTTACGGATGCGGTCCGCCGCCTCCCGGGGGAGGACGGCGAACACGGCGTTGGTCTGCGTCGGCTGGCTGAAGCGGAGTCCGCTGATCTCGCCGGCGGCCAGGCGCTCCTCCAGCGCCGCCCGCAGCCGCGCCGCCATCTCGTTGGCCCGGCTCGCCAGGCGCAGGTGCAGATCGCCGTCGAGCAGCGCGATGAACTGCGCGCTGACGAAACGCATCTTCGAGGCCAGTTGCATGTGCTGTTTGCGCAGGTGAGCGAGCCCGCTCACGGCCCCCGGCCTGAGCACGACGACCGCCTCGCCGAAGAGCATGCCGTTCTTGGTGCCCCCGAAGCTGAGGACATCGACCCCCGCATCCGTGGTGAAATCCCGCAACGGGACACCCAGGGCGGCCGCCGCATTGGACACGCGCGCACCGTCCATGTGCACGGTCATGCCCTTGGCATGGGCGTGGTCGGCGATCTCCCGGATCTCCTCGACGCTGTACAGCGTGCCGAGTTCGGTGCTCTGAGCGATGCTCACGGCCAGGGGCTGCGCACGGTGTTCGTTGCCCCAGCCCCACGCCTCGCGGTCGATCGCCTCGACGGTGAGCTTTCCGCCGGGCGCGTCGACGGTCAGCAGCTTGAACCCGCCGACCCGTTCCGGCGCGCCGCTCTCGCTGTTGTGCAGGTGTGCGCTGTCCGCGGCGATGACGGCTCCCCATCGGGGAAGCATGCCGGTCAGAGCCGTGATGTTCGCGCCCGTGCCGTTGAAGACCGGGAAGACCTCGGCCTGCTCGCCGAAATGCGCACGCATCACCTCGATCAGGTGCGCGGTGTAGACGTCCTTGCCGTAGGCCCTCTGGTGGCCTCCGTTCGCCTCCACGACGGCGGCGATCACCTCGGGGGGCACGCCCGCGCAGTTGTCACTGGCGAATCCGCGGTCGTTCTCGTCGTGACGTCTCATGCGCGGACGGTGCCGGCGCGCGCGGCCTCGGACAGGTACGCCATGACGGCCCGCGCGCACTCCAGCGACTCTGCACGGCCGGTGTCGACCTCCACGTCGTAGACGACTCCCTCGTGTACGACCTCGGCCTGCGACACCGCCATTCCGATCACCCGGTCTCCGCGTGCGATCTCCCTCTCCGCCGCGATCTCCGGGGCGCAGCGCACGCCGACCCACAGCACGTCGAGGCCTTCGAGGTACCGCCGGGTGCGCTCCTGGGAGACACCGCCCCCGAGGAACACCTCGTCGAGGATGATCCGTGCCCCGGCTTTGGCCATCGCGGCGATGCCGCGCATCCAGGCGTCCTGGAGCCGCATGAACTCGTCGCCGACGTTGACCTCGCCGTTGGGCCCGAAGGTCAGTCCCGACTCCGACTCCAGCATCGAAGGCGGCAGCCGCTCGATCAGGTCGTCGACGCCGAAGCTGATCCACGGGTCCGGCAGGATCTCCTTGAGGCGGCGCACCATCGTGGATTTACCCGCGCTGGATCCACCGTTGAGCACGATGACCTGGGTCGTCACTGGATGGGTTCGCCTTCCAAGAGAATGCGCTCCATCTTTCGAATGTGCGGGCGGTAATCGGATACAGCATAGTGCTGGGCGCGAAGATTGTCCCAGATCGCGACGTCTCCTGCCTCCCACTGGACGCGGCACTGGAATTCCGGCCGCCAGGCCAGCAGATGCACCATGTCGAGAATGCGCCGGCTCTCCTGCTCCTCCAGGCCCTCGATGCGGATCGCGGAGGATTTGTTGGAGAACAGCACCTTCTCCCCCGAGGACGGATCCGTGAACACGAGCGGGTGCGTCTGCGGTGGATATTTCTGGCGTATCCGGCCGCGTGTCTCGTCGTCGGCGAAGGCGGAGGAATAGATCCGCATCCAGTCGTGGACCACCCGCAACTCGTCCAGTTCCGAGCGCAACTCGTCGGACAACGATCGGTAGGCCGCGCCCATGTCCGCCCAGCAGGTGTCGCCACCCCACGGCGGGATCTGCACCGCCCGCAGGATCAGGCGGCCCGGAGGCACCCTGCGCCAGTACAGGTCGCTGTGCCAGACGTTGAGATTTCCCGTGTGCTTCTCGTCGTGGTAGATGCCGGTGATCTCCGGATATTCGTGATAGGGCTGAAACGGTGAGATCCCATGGACCACCGGATCGTCCTCGGAGATGAACGGATGCGCCTCCGGCCGGCCGATCCGCCTGGCCACTTTCGCGAAGGCGTGCCGGTCGAGGTGCTGCTGCTTGAAAACCACGACCTTGTGCCGCCGGAGCAGCTCGTCCACAAAGGCGCCGAGTTCCGGATCGGCCGGATCCAGCCGGTACCCGTCGACGGCGACGCCCAGATAGGTTCCCAACCGCCTGGTGTTCATGTCAGTCTCCCGTCACGCTGACCGAGTAGGTCGCGGCGATCTTCTTCATGTCGTTCTCCACCGCCGCGGCCGACTCGCCGAGTACGACGAACCTGCCGGCGGTGTTCCACACGTCCGAGGACCCGTCGAGCACGTCGCCCACCGCGGGGACGGCGGACCACGCCACCGAGCCGGGCAGGTCGCCGAGTCCGCGGACCTCGACGACCCGGCATCTCCGGGCCTCGTCCAGCGGCACGAACATCCATCCGGACGCCGGCAGGCCTGGGTGGCGGTGCGTCTCCGCCGGTCCCGCCAGCTCCGACGGCCCGCCGGTGCACGCCAGCACGGCCTCCCGGGGCAGGTCCACGCCGTAGCTGGTGCGGTGGTGGACCGGGACGCCGGCGCCGCCGAACCGGTTGCCGATCTCCAGGAACACGATCTCGTCGTCGGGGGTGTGGAACAGCTCCAGATGGAAGACGCTGTCGGTGAGCCCGAGGGTCCGGAGGACCGTCTCGGCGAAAGTGAACATCCGCGTCGCCAGCGCCCGGTCGTCCAGCACCACCGAGATCATCGGCTTGCGCTCGTGCTGGAACGCGAAGGCGGTGGTGACGTACCTGGACGGGCACAACCAGCGGACCACGCCGTCGCGGACGACACCGTCGAGGTGGAACACCGAGCCCTCGACGAACTCCTCGGCCTCGTACCGCTCGCCGATGCCGCCGGCCTCGGCGAGCGCGAGCAGTTCCCCGGCGCCCTCAAGAATCCGTACGCCGAGGCTCGCGGCCTGGCTCCGCGGCTTCACCACGATCCGGCCGGGCACCTGGCGGGCGAAGCGCGCGAGGTCCTCGCGGGGGGTGTCCGGACCGAGCGGCAGGAAGCGCGGCACCCGCACCCCGGCCTGGGCCAGCACCCGCTTCATCCCCACCTTGTCCCGGCACAGCCGCGCGGTTCGCGGGCTCGTGCCGCCGACGCCGAGGTGCTCGCGCAGGCGCGCCGCGGGCAGCGTGGTGTGTTCGTAGAGCCCGATGACGCCGGCGGGCGGGCCGAACTCGCCGGCCAGTTCGCGGGCGAGCTCGCAGATGCGGCCGGAGGCGCGGTCGTACGCGTCCAGGTCCCGGGAGTCCAGGTCCAGCGGTGCGATCCGCGCGAACCGGCCTGCCACCTCCGCGGGGAGGCGGGCCGCGCTCCCCCTCGACATCACCGCCGTCACGGTGTGGAGGTCGAAGTCCACCGCGTGCGCCTCGGCGGCGTGGAACCCGACGCAGATGACGTGTCCTCCGGTGGTCATGACCGCAACCTGAGCGACTCGCGCAGGTAGAGGTGCTTGGCCGTGCCACCGAGCGCGTTGACGTAGTCGACGAGTTTGCCGCTGTCGACCATCGCGGGGTGGCTCTCGTCGTAGTCCACGCACATCACCGCGCCCAGCCAGGGCTCCTGGCCCATGGCGTACACGTAGACCCTGGACGCCCCCAGCGCGTCGACTATCGCCGCCGCCTGTTCGAAGTTGCTGCCCCGCAACCGCCGCCCCGCGTCGATCCTGCGTTCCAGCCGCTCGGGGAACAGCGGCCCGTAGAGCCAGCTGACCGGGGCGCCGACGCTCTCCATCCCGATGAACACCGTGTCCACCTTGCCCACCGCCGCGGCGACCTGCGGATAGAGCTGCGGCGAGATGTTGGTGGAGTCCGCGGCGAACAGGACCCGGCTGCCGTCGAGGTCCAGCAGCCAGCCGGACTTGGTGCGGATCCTGATGTCGCCGTGCTCGCCGAGGAACGGCAGAGCGGTGATCGTCCCACCGGGCGTCTCCAGCGTTTCGAGGTCGTCCAGCTCGACGACGTCGTGGAAACCCAGCACGCGCAGTATCCGCCGCAGGTCCGGGTCGACGAGGCTCGAATGGGAGGATTTCGCGATGACCACCCGGCCCACCCGGTTCCTGATCCTCAGCAGGGTCTCGAGCAGCATGTGGTCCTGGTGGTTGTGCGTGATCAGCACGTGGTCGATGTGCTCGGGAAGGTCGTCGAAGGTGAACCGGCCCGGCGCGCCCCCCGAGTAGCCGCCGTAGCTGATCACGGGGTCGACCAGGAACGAGACACCTCGATGACGGACGTACACGCACGCGTGGCCGACGTACTCGATGACGTCGCCGGTCGGACGGACCGGCGGCTCCCCGTCCTGCTCGAAGAACGTGCGGAAGACCTCGGCGCGCTCGCCTGCCAGGCCGAGCCCGGCGACGACCCGGTCCAGCTCCTCGGTGGTGAGCCCGCCCCGGAACACCGCGTCGAGCAGCTCGGAGTCCAGCGGGACGGTGACCAGCACCTGCTCCGGGCCGTACTCCAGCACGGGGGTCGTCAGCGCGAACTCCCGGGTGTCCTGGTGGACGACGGAGAACCTGACCTGCTGGTAGCCGCTGTCGAAGTAGCGGGACGAATACAGGAGAGGTTCGATGAACCGGTAGTCCGGGGTGCGGTTGTCCCGTCCGTAGAACATCTCCACACGGCCGGCCAGCGGCTCCGGCAACCGCTGGTAGGCGTCCTCCATCGAGGCACCGGTCTGCGCGGGGAGGATCGTCTTCTCGAATTCGTCGATGGCGGCGGCGAGTTCCGTCAGCGGCGCGTACCGCTCGGCCGCGGCGTCGTACCACCGCTTGATGGCCTCGTACGAGCCGTCCCGTTCGTGGACGAACGGACCGCCTCGGAAGCGGGCCTGCTTCAGCGCCGTCCGGTGTGCCTGCGGATTGGCCAGGTACGACTCCACCAGCGGCCGGTAGTGGTTCTGCCAGTACTTGGCGAGCGTGTGCGGCGGCAGCAGGTACGACCAGGCGTACCACCCGGCGACCGCGGGCTCCGCGATCACGTTCCCCTTCAAGGACAGCGTCATGTCAGTCTCCGCGCTCGCAGATGTAGTACTGGAACAGGTAGTCGTCGGCCCGCGCGACGGTCTGCGTCACCCGTAGCCCGGCGTCCGCCAGGTCGGCGGCGTCCACCAGAAGAGGACTGTGGCCGAGCAGGACCATCAGCCCGCCCGGCCGGAGGGTGCGGACCAGTCCCGGCAGGATCTCCCGGGCCCGGGCGGTGGAGACGACCTCGGAGTTGAGGAATCGGCTGAACAGGATGTCCACGCTGGCAGGGGCGACCGCGGGCCGCATCGCGTCCTCGTGGAACACGCGCTCGATGTGCTTGCCGGCGAAGTCGACCATCTGCCTGCTCAGATCCTGGCCGACGGTGCGGATGCGGGCCGGGTTCAGGGCCGCGAAGTCGCGCAGGAACCGGCCGGTGGAGCACGCCGGGTCGTAGGCGAGGACGTCCGCGTCCAGACAGGCGAACCGCGGCTCGAAGACCTCCCTGGTGTACCGCCGGATGTGCTGCTCGCCCAGAGCGAGAAACGCGGCGCGTTCGTCGCTGACCAGCCAGCCGTCCGGCGGGCTGGTCTTCTCGCGGCCCGGATCTCGCTGCTTGCCGAACGGATGCACGATTTCGGTCAACGGGGTGATCAGGTCGAACGCGGTCCGGCGCGCGGCGACGTCGAGCGGCCGGAAGACGACCCGCGCGTCCTCGTCGGACACCCGCACGGAGTCGACCAGCCCGACCACGTTGAACCAGTAGATCCGGCTGCAGAACACGCCCGGCATGTTCGCGTCGACGACGTAATCGGAGATGGTCTTGTAGCCCGCATACCATCCGCGGCCTTCGAGCCGGAAAAGGAAAAGCCGCTCAGGATATCCGGTTAATTTCTCCCGCAGCTGGCAGCCGCCGGGGCCCTGCCATCGGGAGAAATCGCCCCGCATCAGGTCGGCTCTGGCGCCGAGCTCGCGGTCGACGAAGGCCGGGTCCAACGGCTCACCCGGCTTCCAGCTCAGGTCGCGGTCCATCAGTCAATCCCTTGGGAATAGTGGAAATCGTCAGACGGTGGGCAGGTCCGTGGTCCACGCCTTCCCGTGCGCGGCCGGGACGATGTCCGGCCGTCGAAGGCCACCGGCTCAGATACGCACGATCTGGCCGGGGCGCACCGGCGTGGGCCCGGCCGCGTGCGCGACACTCAGCCATTCGGGCAGCTGCTCCGTGTCCAGGAACTCCAGCGTCGCGGCCTTGGTGATGGAGCCGGCGAAATGCAGGTGCGCCGCGCCGCTCGGCACTTCGAGACGGGCGAGCAGCTCGTCGCGTTCCCTCTGGTAGGCGTCGCTCTCGACCCCCCGCTCCGCGAAGTCGTGCACGTCACGCATCACTTCGCTGTAGACCACGTCGGGGATCACCGGTCCGAAGCACTCGAACATCGCCGCGTCGTGGTCGATGCCGACCATCTCCCGTTCGAGGAGGCTCACCAGGGTCCAGTGGTACTGGTCGCTCCAGCTGAACTGCTCGTGGTACCGGTAACCGTGCGCCTGCAGGTGCACGAGCAGCTCGAACTGGTCCGTCGGGGCCTTCGCGTACTTGACGCACAGGTCGTGGATGTCCCCGGCGGGTCCGATGAGTCCGCCGGTGTTGATGTACGGATACCGGCCGGCCGGCGGGCCCGGGTGCAGCGCCATGCCGACCGGGCCCAGCGGCCAGCTGTTCAGTTCGCCGCTGAAGACGACGGGCTGGTCGTACCGCTCGTAGCCGGCTTCGATGTGCCGCTGGCCACGGATGAAAAGGGCGTCGTACGCGTCCGTGACGACGACGAGTTCGTCGCGGGCGGCGACGCGGAGGAGCTGTTCGGCCAGCATCCGCCGCTTGTCGGCGAATTGGTACGCCGACTGTTCGGGGTGCAGGACGACGAGTTCGAGGTCGACCGCCTCGCAGGACGGATTGAGAAGGCGGACGAGAAATGGATGCGTTAAATCGGTTGCTACAGTGATTATCTTCATGATCGAGTCAACATCCTATTCGCCTTGACTGCCAATCGGGCAATTACCTACAACGGGCGGCTCGCCGCGGTGGGATCCCCGACGATTCGCACCACTTCACGGGCGGCGTCGACGCATGTGGATATCTTTCCGGAGAACACGGACGTCACCCGCTCGTTGATTCTGTGGACCAGAGTCGGTCTGGCGTCGGTGTCCTCGACGTGCGGGAGCACCGCCCGGATCGTGAACAGCGATCCCATGTGATCGGCCTCCTCGATTCCGACGAGGAACTCGGACGCGCCGGCCACGAAGAGGGGGAAGTTGGTCGGCGACGGGTTGCGCCGCAGCCCGTTGTCGACCAGGCCGATCAACGGCTCGGGTACCAGCGGCAGCAGACCGACCGTCGAAGCGTGGATGGCGTGCGCGACGTTGCCGAAGAGGAACGTGTCGGTGCCCGCGATGGGGTCGATGCACATGAACGGCCCGTCGAGGATGATCAGGCTGGTGTCCCGGTACTCCGGCGGCAGCTTGACCACCGGCTTCTCGCAGACCTCGAACTTGTACTGCATGGCACGGCCGGGGATCGTGGTCTCGATGTGGTTGAGCGCGGCGTACGTCGCCAGCACCACGTGGTCGAAATCCTCCAGGTCGGACAGCTCGACCGGAGCTCTCAGACGCACCTCGACCAGACTCCGCCGGAGTTTGCGCCAGCACAGCCCCCTGAGCCGTTCGACGTCGATGCCGGATTCCTCGACCCGCAGGGAGATCTCGACGGATTCGCGGCGCAGGAAGGGAGGGTACTGCTCGTAATACTCCAGGCCCATGTGGTCCAGGAAGCCCAGGAACGTCTCCGCGTCGACCAGGCTCTTCTCCCGCGCGATCGCCACGTACCGCCGGCACGACGACACGACGCTCTCCGGGAACTCGGCGGCGAAGGACCCGACGCCGTCCAGCACCGAGCGTGCCGTGTCGATGCTGCGCGGATAGTGGTAGCCGCGATGCAGCCGCCGCTGATTGGTGCTGCTGGCACCCAGCAGCAGGTCGCTGTTGCGTTCGAACAACACGACGTCGTAGCCTGCGCGGTCAAGATGGAGAGCCGACGTGACGCCGAAGATGCCACCACCGACGACCGCGACTCGTGCACCGGCCTGCACCGTCCACCTCCTGGGCTGATCCTCGTGAATGCGCGGTTGTGCAACGCCCGCTCCTGCTCCTGCCGTCGATCGACCGTCCGCGGCGGTCGGCGGTGCCGCGGACTCCGTGCCTTCGCCTGACGACGGACGCGCCTGACGACGCGCCCGAAGACGACGCGTCTATCGATGGACGCGCCTCGCGCTCGACTCCGCCTCGTGGACCGCGTCCGCCACCGCCGCCTGCTCGGCGGCCGTGATGCCGGGAAACATGGGCAGGGACAGACACTCCCGGGCCAGTGCCTCGGTGACGGCCAGCCGCCGGCTGTGGTCCGCCGGCGCATAGGGGCGCATCGGCGACAGCAGGTGGACGGGAGTCGGATAGTGCACCGCCGTGTCGATTCCCCGAGCCCGCAGCGCCGCACGCATCCTCGTGCGATCGGCGCCGGAGACGACGTAGAGGTGGTACGCGTGCTCGACGCCGGTGGCCTCGGTGGGCAGATCCAGGTGTGACCGCGCCAGGAGCCGGCCGTACCGGGCTGCCGCCTCGCGCCGTGCCCGGATGCACCCGTCCAGGTGGCGGAGCCTGACCCGCAGCACAGCGGCCTGTATGGCGTCGAGCCGCCAGTTGTACCCCACGCGCACGTGGTCGTCCCGGTCGGCGCGCCGGCCGTGGTCGCGCAGCTCCCTTATCCGGTCGGCGATGTCGGCACGGTCGGTGGTCACCGCGCCCGCGTCGCCCACCGCCCCGAGGTTCTTGGACGGGTAGAAGCTGAACGTCGTGGCGTCGGCCAGGGATCCGACCCGCCGGCCGTGGTACGACGCCCCATGCGCCTGGGCCGCGTCGCAGATGACGGTCAACCCGTGCCGCCGGGCCACCTCCGTGATCGGGCCGATGTCCGACGGATGGCCGTACAGGTCCACGGCCACGATGGCCCGGGTCCGGGAGGTGACGGCGGGCTCCACCGCGTCGGCGCGCATGGTCCGGTGCCGGGGATCGATGTCGACGAACACGGGCACGGCGCCGACGTGGACGATGGCGGCGGTGGTCGCCATGAAGGTGGCGGACACCGTGATGACCTCGTCACCGGGTCCGACCCCGAACGCGAGCAACGCCGCCTGCAACGCGGTCGTACCCGAACTGACGCCGACACAGTGACCGGCGCCGCAGTATCGCGCGAACTCCCGCTCGAAGGCCGCGACCTCGGGGCCCGAGATGTACCTGCCGTCTTCCAGCACCTCGCGCACGCGGGACCAGACCTCGTCCCGTGGCATCGACCGAGCCAGATCGTTGAACGGAACCTTCATCTGACGCCCGCCACCCCCGGTCCCCCTGGTACCACGATCGTCAGCAGCGCCCGCGGCGGAACGCGCACGGAGATCCCGGACGCGGCCGGGCGAGCCGTGTGCGTCCGGTCCAGCGAGTGGGAGGAATCGGTGAGGTAGGCGGCGGCGCCCGCCCACGACGCGTACGGGCCGGCTGAGACGTCCACGTCGGAGGGCTCGTGGCCGTCGTTGAGCAACTCGACGACGCGGGACGAGTCGGGGTTCTCGAAGGCGGACACCTTGACGGCGCCATCGCTGACGTGGGCGGAGACCCGCCTGGCGCCCGGACGGATGAACCTGCTGAACGCGGCCACCGCCCCCAGCCGCTTGGAGACGTGGAACCGCTCCCCGTCGATGCGGATCAACGCGCGGGTGTCGGCGTCCGGTGACGCTCCGAACCAGTAGATGTAGGCGCTGACGTCGGCCATCGTCAGGCAGTCGTGGATGTTCCGCGCGACGGCGATGCCGTCGGTCGGGTCGCCGCTGTCCCACCGCGCGTTCCAGCCGTCGCCCAGGACGTCCGGGGACCACTCGGTCATCCAGTTCGGCCGCCGCGTCGGCAACGGGCTGCGCGCCATGCGTTCGTGCTCGTTGGCCCGGCTGCCGTACTGATGGGCGCCGTGGATGGCCACGCTGGCGGCGGCCAGCGGGTCGGCCTCGATCGCGGCGGTGAACTCCGCCTGGAAGTTCCAGCCGAGCGAGTCGCAGCAGACGACGTTGAGCGGCAGCCCCTGGCCGTTGACAGCACGACCCACGACCTTGGCGAGGTCGACCATCTGCTCCGTGTTCAGCTGCATGGTGGCGTACGGCCTGGCGATCTCCGGTTCGTTGGCGAAGCCGAGGTCGGTGATCCGGATCCCCTCACTCGCATAGAACCGGACATACTGCAGGAGGTACTCGGCGTAGCCCTCGCGCCAGTCGTCGCCCGCAGGCAGGACCCCCGGCAGGCCACGCAGGGTGCCGCCGTCGGCGTCCGAACCGTTGTCCTTCATGTATCCCGGGGCGCTCCACGCGGAGGCGTAGAACCGGCTGACTCCGTAGGCCTGCGCCTGCTTGGCGAGCCACACCTGCCCGCTGTCGTCGCCGTCCCAGACGTACCGCGGCGGCGCCGCCGGACCGCCTGGATCCGCGGGCTGGATGGACCTGTGGTTGGGATAGACGCCGTCCGCGGAGGAACCGATACACAGTCGCAGAATGCTGAGGCCGGCCCCGGTCGCCGGGCTGAGGAGCAGGTCGAGCACTTCCTGACGGGAGGACTTGGGCAACTCCCGGATGACGGCGGCGCGCTGAAAAGCCTGGCAGAAACCGAAGCCGTGGATCTCCTGATGCTTTGTACCGAAATCTACCCTCGCCTCGAGGGACAATTCATCACCTCCGTCTTCCACAGCCCCGGCTGGGAATCGGCGTCTCACAGGCTGAAGAAGATCATCGAGTTGTAGTCTTCCCAGTGCAACGAGTTGATGCCGAGGCTCTCCCGAAGTGCCGTCAAGCCGGCGAAACCCACATCCGGCAGTGCGCGTGCCGCGGTGAAGCACGGAATCCCCTGCTCCGCCAGCCAGCGGCACAGCACGATGCTCTCCTCGCCCCAGCCCCACTCGTCGGGCCACTTGACGATGTCGTGCACGCTCACCTGGGCCCGCGGAAACCGCGGCAGAATCTCCGCCAGATACCATTCCGCGAACTGCGCGGAATGATCCGAGTCCAGAAACAGATAGTCGGCCGACTCGGGCAACGCCGCCGTCGACTCGCGAACGTCCCCCTGGTGGAAGTGCCAGCGATCCGCCGCGAGATCCGCCGGGACGTTCCGGACGCTGTCGTCGACCAGATCGTAGGAGTGCAACCGGCCCGTCCCGTTGTCGGCGAGCGCCCGCAGTATCCACGAGGTCGACCAGCCGCTGCCGCTGGAGATCTCGACGACGTTCTCCGGGCGCGACTGCCGGATGCGCAGGTACGTCAGCTCCGCCTCGATGTCGCAGACCTGCGGATCCAAACCCTTGGACACCCAATTCGCGTACAGCCGCCGCTGATGCTCTCTGGCCTCTTTCAAATCACGCTCGAAGCGGTGGTAAAGGTCCCGGCTGTGCTCCAGTTCACCATCCGGAAAAGAGACCTTCGCCCATATCTCCTGCTGGTACTCACGGGTGATGTTATGCACGGTCTGCCCCCAATATGAAGATCGAACGGGAAATACGCGACATGGACGGCACCCTGGATCGAACAGCGGCAGGAACCTTCACCGGTCCAGGTGAACGCATATCCGATCAAAATGTCAATCCGGCGGTGCGCCATGACGGCGAAGTCGGAGCCTCGGAATTCGCCGGGCTTGTTTGGTCCGGCCATGCGATTGATACTGGTCCCGATATGCGGCGGGCACGGCTACGAGCGGAACCGCCGCCGGCCGGACTCCTGGACAGGAGGCGGCCGGCGCCGGGTCACCCTGGACGCGTTCCACGCCCGGCGCGGCCATGGTCGCCGCCTCGGGCAGAGCGTTCAACTGGCAACAGCTTTCGGTTGAACGCCGAAAGTTTCGGACTCTCAGGCGCCTGGCGCGCTCGACTCCAACTGCTCCGCGAACTGCATCCAGGAGTCGGCGACCTGGCGTGCGTAGTCGGCGACGGCGTGTGCGCAGTGCTTGGGCACCGCCTCGACCTTGTCCTCCCACTCGAGAATGCCGATTCCGAGGCTGGACAACCGGCGCAGCAGGACGCGGCCGGAATCGGTGTACCGAAGAGAGGGGTCTTTCATCAGCATCTTCAGGATGTCCGACGCCTCTTGAGCCGCCCGCCTGCCCTGGGCCCGGCGCCGCGCCGGCGATGACGACGTGCCACGGGACACGTCCTGCTCCGCCGCCTCCTCCTGGACCGGCGAGCCGGCCGGTGGCTCCTCGCACTCGCCGCCCAGGGCGGCCGGCGCGGGGTCCTCTCCGCTCATGAGGCGTCTGCGCACGTCGAACGCGGTGCCAACGGAGATTCCCGCCTCTTTCGCCACCCGCCTGATCGAGGCGTCCGGATCCGCGCGCAGGATCTCGCCGGCCAGGATGCGTCCCTCGGTCCCGTCGAGTGGTCTCAGTCTGCCGTCCCGTCCGATCCTGCCCCGCGTTTCGGGGATCCGGTCCGCGAGACGTGCCCGGATCGCGGACACCGTCTTGGTGGCTATGCCGGTCGCCCGCGCGATGGCGCGGTCCGACCACTGCGGATGGGAGCAGACGATGCGTTCGGCAGCGGCTTGACGGTCGGCCCGGGTGAGCGGCAGACCGTGCTTGATGTTCGCCGCCACCGCCAGGACGAACAGGTCGTGGCCCTCCCCGTCCTCGACGAACCGCACTTCGATGGTCTCGGAGCCCCGCAGCACGGCCGCCTGGAGCCGGTGCATACCGTCGATCACCCGCATGCTCGGCCGGTGGACGATGATCGGGGGGAATTCAGCCTCGGATTCAGCGAGCATACGCGTGTGTTCGGCGCTTTCTCCGGCTAATCTGGGTGAATCGGCCGGGAGAAGCGCGGAGATGGGAACCACGAAGGTCGAACAAGCGTCGGAAAGAAGATTCCGGGCCAAGGCGCTCTGTTTCTGCTGGGCTTCCTGTTTTTTAGTGACCACGAGCAGATATACCCCCGCGCAAGACGTGATACTGTCTTTGCATGCACGCATGAGCAATATGGAGATTTCCCATATTGATCATGCCGCGTCGAAAGCGTAATAAGATCGTTGACCATCCGTCAAGTGACCTGTTTGACGAAGGGGAGAGCGGTTTCATCGCCTCCCGCCGCCACCGTGCGTACGAGAGGCCGCCGGTCGGGCCCTGCGGGCGTCCACAGAGCTTCCCGGTCCTCCGCCGAAGAATTACGCTGGCCTCACGGCCGCGCGGCGCTGCCAGGCGATGCGGGCCGGGGACACGATCGGACGCGTCCTCCGCGTCTCGTCAGTCCGCAGGGCGGGCACCGTGGTCGACCAGTGCCCAGCGATCACTGATGACCTGGGCGGAGGACGCGGCGGTGAGAGCGCCGAGTTCGGGTTTGAACAAGGGCAGGGCGTCCATCGCCGGCTCCCAGGTGGCGAGCGCCTCGTCCTGCGGAACCTCGATGCGCACCCCCCGTTCGAGGTCGCGCAGGGTTCGCAGAACCAGCCGGATGCCGAGCGGGGCGAGCAGTTCCCGCCACAGGTACTGCGCATCGACGCCCCTCGGCACCAGAACGTGCTCCTGAGCCGCGATGGGGCCCGCGTCCGTCCGTTCCGTGAGGTGGTAGACCGTGCCACCGCTCACCCGGTCGCCGTCCCGTATGGTCCACCTGATCGCATCCCTGCCTCTGTGCAGCGGCAGGAGGCTCGGGTGGTACCCGAGACTGGCCACCCTCGCCCGGGCCCGGGTCGCCCGCCCGATGAACGCGTGCGAGTGCGCGGCGAGAACGACGTCCGTGTGCTCCGGAATCTGATGCGCACGGAGTAACGCGGCCGGGACCCACGGAACACGCCGGGGACACGCCCAGGAGCGCAGCCTGTCCCAGGCCAGGGGGTTGTCCTCGTCCCCGTGGCGCGCCTTCAGGGGCGGCGAGGAGACACCGACGATCTGATGCCGATCGGCCTGAAGCGCCTCCGCCATCGCGGTGGCGAACCCTCCCTGCCCGGAAAGGAAGATATTCACGACTCCACCTCCTGCATGACCTGTCACCGAAGAGCTAGGGACGCCGATCGCTTCCTGACGCACATCCGATTCCCGCTTGGACCCGCGCGACGACGTCCTCCAGTACGCCGGATCCGAGAAACCCCTCTTTGTACTGGACCCGAGCCAGACCGTGGCCCCGGGTGCGGTCCACGTAGAATTTCAGGTCGTCATACGTGCGCGCGCTTCTTGTGGGCACCCACTGCCATTCCGTACCCTCCGGACGAAAAAGCGTGGTGTCCGACACGATGACGCGTGGGACCCTGCGCCGCTTGAGTTCCGCGTTGAATCCGGTCAGCTCGCTGGCGTCGAAGCGGCCGGAACTCTCCAGAACCTGCCGCCGGCGGCGCAGGCCGGGCGGTCCGTCGCTCTCCAGTGCGGCCACGTCGACGATGAGCGGTTTGATCTCCACGAACGGCCCCGGCGCGGCGCGGAACGTCCTGTGCGTGTACGGATAGTGGAGCACCACCTGGCTTCCGGCCCACGGCGCCAGCGCCCGGGCGACCGACGCCAGGACCTCGTCGAAGGTCAGGCCGTCCCGGAGCGCGAATTGGCGGGTCCGCGCCCTGGCGATCAGTGGGATCCCGCGGATCCCGGGTGTCGCCACCTCGCCCAGCGCCTTCTCGACCGCATCGAGGTCGGCGCGCGGCAGGTCGTCGAAGCGCCGGTGGTATTCCGGCGTCTGCGAGAAGCCTCCGGAGGACATCGCGGCCCGGCGGCCGAAGTAACCGCGTATCCCGGCGAAGAGCTCCGCCGCGTCCCGTGCGTCGGTGGAGAGATGATTCAGCTTGCAGAAGAGCAGGGACTTTCCGCCCTCGACGAGCTGGAGCCGGACACGCAGCACCTCGTTGAGGGCCAGCGGATGCGCATTGTGATAGGACGTCGCAGCTTCCGCGATCAGGTCCGGATCGTCCGGCAAAGGGTGCCGGCCGACCTCGAACCCTGTCGTCACCGATTCCTCGGGGATATCCAGTGCATACGCGAGGGCGCGGGTGACACCCGTTTTCCTGATCATGGCGAGGAATTCCAACCGCAGCGCCATGGGATCGCCCCGGACATCACCCAGGTAAGCCGCGCGATGATTGATGTCGCATTCGAGGTTCAACTGAGAGGAAAATCGGTGAATCTCCCGAAGGGTGGGAGGCGCACCGCCGCGCAGGGCGTATTCCACTGGCCTTCCCTCATTCTCCAGCCGGACAACTTCACGTGACACTAGGCAGCCGGTTTCGGAGCTGTCAACGCACGCGGGATCCCCGTCGTTCAGCTCTTACGCGTATCGGCCGATCCTGCTACGTTTTCAACACCGCCATGCGAACAATGTTGGAGGCCGGCCCACCCGCGCTTCCGCCTCCACTTCACCCCGACCGGCTCCTCCTGGCTGAACCTGGTCACCGCCCTTCTGCACGTGAAGTGACCGAATTCCTGTGGTCTTGCCGAAAGGCCGAGGCGAGGCCCGAATACGCATCGATTCAACGGCGACGGCCGGCTCAGGTTGCGGCTCGAACAGGGAGCTTCCGAGGCCACTCAATCTCTCGGATCACCGGACACACATGTGAAAGGCTTGCCAAGTAGATGTTGCGCATGTCTGAGATCATCGAGCAAGCGCTGTGCCGCCATCCTGGCCTTCCTGCTCTGACCAGCGGGAACGTGACCTACGACTACACGGATCTGCACCTGCTGTCCCAGCGCGTCATCGCCCGGTTGAGCCGCAGCGCCCGGCCGGGACAGCGGGCCGTCATCGTGGGAGACCACAGCCTCGCCAGCGTCGTCTGGGCGATCGCCACATTGAGATCCGGGCTGATATACACACCGGTTCATGCTCTTTCCCCCGTCGACCGGCTCAGCCAGGAGATCCGCTGCGCCAAGCCGGCCGTCGTCGTGTGCTTCGACGAGGAGCTCGCCGGCACCCTGCGCCGGCTGACCGACGCCGAGGTGATCGTCGCGGGTCCGCTGGAGCGGATCGCGGCCGACGCGCCTATGGCGCCGACGCTTGAGGACACCCGGGAACCGATCGCCTACTCGATCTTCACCTCGGGCTCGACCGGAGAACCGAAACTGGTCGACGTCGGCCACCGCGGGCTCGAACCGCTCTGCCGGGCCCAGACCGCGGCGTTCGGCCTGCGCCCCGGTCTGCGGGTCCTCCAGTTCTCCTCTCTCGCGTTCGACGCCTCGATCTCGGAACTGGTGGCCACGCTCTACGCGGGGGCCACGATCGTCGTCCCCGACCGTACGGATCGCTCCTGGCTGGGCGCGGTGAACGACTGCCTGCTCGCGCGCCAGTGCGACCTCGCCACGCTGCCCCCTTCGGTGTACGCCAGGTTGGCCCCCGAGGCCGTCCGCACGCTCTCCACCGTCGTCTTCGCCGGCGAGGCGCTGACCGAACCGGAGTGCGAAAGGGCGCTCAAGCACGCCAGGGTGTTGAACGCCTACGGCCCCACCGAGGGGACCGTGTGCTTCTCCATCGCCGAAGTGATCGAGCACGTCGGTGACATCGGTACCCCGATCGACGGGTACGGCCTGCGGATCTTCGACGCGGAGACCGGGCGGTACGCCGATGCCGGCACGGGAGAGCTCGTCATCGTCGGTCCAGGCGTGGCCCTCGGCTACCACGGGGACGGCGAAGCGACGGCGAGCCGGTTCCGCACCATCGACGACGCTCCCGCGTACCACACCGGAGACCTCGTCTCCTACGCGAACGGGCGGCTTTCCTACATCGGCCGTACGGACGACCAGATCAAACGTCTGGGTCACCGGGTCAACCTGACCGGCCTTGAGACCCGTTTCTCCCAGGGACTCGGCTTCCGTGTCGCGATACTCGTCGCGGGCGGGCGCCTCGTCCTCGCCCATGTCGACGGACCCGGCGAAGCGGAGATCATGGCGCGTCTGCGCCGGCTCGCGCCCATGTGGGAACTCCCCGATCTCGTCGTGCGGCTTGACGCCATGCCTCTGACAGTGGGTGGAAAGGCAGACAAGAACGCCATAACCTGCTTGATCGGTGACGAGCACGGCCGGAGGCTCTCCCCGGACGCGGTCACCGAACCGGATATGACCGACTTCGATCGGGTCCGAGGGATCGCCGAAGAGCTGCTCGGACAGGCACTGGATCCCGACGCGTCCGTCTACGACGCGGGCGGCGGGTCTCTGACGCTCGTCTCCCTTCAGGTGCGGCTTGGCGAGCACTACGGCGAGGAGGTCGTCCAGACGGCGTTGGAAGCGCTTGACTACGACTTCACCGTCAACGGTTTCGTCGCGGCGCTCAACGGAGGCCGGGATCCGGGGAGCGGCACCGTCGCGTCCGTGGTGCGTGCCGCCGAGAAGGAGCTCGACGCCTGGCACGTGGCGTTGGTCACGCGCCGGGCCGGAGCGGAAGGCGATCGGCGACGCGTACTGATCACCGGCGCGTCCGGTTTCGTGGGCGGACGTGTGCTCGACCGCGCGCTCGATGTCTTCGACCACGTCTACGTCGCCACCACCGGCGTTCCGGAAGCGCTGCCGGCGGTACACGCCAAGCGGTGGGGGCGCGGAAGCGAGGACTACCGGAACGTCCACGTCGTCACGTTCGAGGAGCTCGGAAGAGCGGCGGAGAACGGAGAACTCGACTTCGGCGCGGTCATCCACTGCGGATACGAGGTCAACCACCTCCTTCCGCTGGAACGGCAGGTCGCGACGAACGTCGCCGCGACGAAGCAGGTGGCCCTCGCGGCGTCCTCCGCGGGGGCCGGCAAGTTCGCGTTCCTCTCCGCCGCTTCGAGCGGAGCGCTGTTCGACCCCGTGACCGTGGAGCGTGTCGCGGCGGTCCCCGAGCCGTATTCGCAGTCGAAACTGCTGTGCGAGATGTATCTGGACGAGCTGACCAGGGCAGGTTGCGCGGTCGACGTGCACCGGATGTCGCTGGTGTACGGCCACGGCCCCCAGGAAGGGGGCTTCCTCCGCAACGACAAGTACTTCCAGCTGCTCCGGCACTCGCGGAAGATCGGCGCGTTGCCCCGGCTCGTCGGCGGCCTGCCGGTCTGCGATGTCCGGACCGTGGTCGACAGGGTCGTCACCGGACTCGCGCACCCGGAACCGACGAAACAGATCATCGTCGATGACATCTACGACCTTGAGCGACTGGCCCACGCGATCGGCATCGGCGCCGCCGACGTGCTGGAGTTCGATCAGTGGTGCGAGGCCGTGAGCGCCGCCGGCGTTTCGGACCCACGGTGGCTCGCCGCGATCCGCGCGGCCGGACCGAATCTCGGCCCGATCGCCGGGCCGCACGGCCTTGAGAAGGGATCCCTCCTCGAAGAACTGATGCGCGTGCACGGGAACGGAGAGCACGTGCTCGTCCGAGACTGAGCCTCCGGGGGGCTCCCCCTCAGCAGGGCCATGGCACGGCTGGGGTCGAACCGCTCGGGTCCGATGACGGTCCGCCGCCCCTCGGCGGCGGCCAGGTCCACACCGTCACACGGCTCGTCGATCATCCGGGTACCCGAGCGCGGTCAGCCGCCGCCCATGCCGAGCGCGGTCAGCAGCACCAGGACCACGGTGACCACTGCCAGCAGGCCGTGTCCGGCCACGATCACGACCGGGAAGTGCCGCTCGGCCGGTCCCGCCGTACCGGTGGCGCCGGGCCCGCCGGCCACCGCCGTACGGGAGCGGTAGGCGGGGATCCACCGGGCGAACATCGCGAAGCCCAGCAGCGCGACCGGCACCAGCAGGACCAGCGCGACCCACGCCAGAGCGTCGATGCCGGCGAACAGGTACACGATCCACACCACCAGCCCGGCGGCGGCCAGCGCGAAGTGACCGAAGATCAGCCCTGGTGAGAAGCGGCTGGTACGCCGGCCGCCTCTGGCGATCCAGACGCCCAGCATCACGAAGCCGCCCACTGCGGTGAGCAGCCAGGTGACGAGTGCCGCGATAGCCATGATGAGTTCTCCTCCTGTGATGGTGGATGAGGGTCAGCGCCGGAAACCGCCGGCCTGGGTGACCTCGTCGGCCACCCGTACGCCGTAGCGGTAGGCGAGCTTGCCGCCCAGGTAGCCGGAGATCGCGAGCAGCGCCAGGCCGCCCGCCGAGAGCAGCAGCGGGCCGAGCTCGACCGGGCCCGCCGCCTCGCCGGCCCGGCGCCAGAGGAACCCGGCGGCGTACGCGGCGGTGATCACGAGGTTCAGGCCCATGTGGAGCAGACCCGTGCGGAACGCCGGCGTGCCGGCCGGGATGGCGAACAGGTCGAGGAAGCCGACCGACGCCGCGGCCAGCGCGCCGAGCACGCCGATGGCGATCAGCCACTTCGAGCCCTCGGCGAGGAAGCCCGGATCGGGCGCGAACCTGGAGGCGAGGTCGAAGACCATGCTCGCCACCCAGGCCCCGATGGGCACCGTGACCAGCATCGGATGGAACGGATGACCGTACGGCCCGGCCAGGACCGCGCTGACCGGTCGTTTCGCCTCGTGCAGTGCTCCACCGGCCATCGTCGACCTCCGCATGCGTCCGCTAGTTACGCCAACAAATGTTGGTCTTATTCGCTCCGGTGGTCAAGGGACTCCGCGAACTGAAGGGCTTGAGGTTTTCCGACCGCAGTCGCGGGCGTTATCGTGACCGGGTGACGACCGATCCCGCGATCACGGCGGTGGCCGCGCTCGACGACGTGCTGCGCCGGGGCATGTACGCCTACATCCGCAGGGCGCACCGCCCGGTGACCCGTGACGAGGCCGCCGCCTCGGTCGGGATCTCCCGCAAGCTGGCCGCCTTCCACCTGGACAAACTGGTGGACGCCGGGCTGCTGCGCGCCCGTTACGAGCCGGTGGGCGGCATCCGCAAGGTCGGCCGCACGCCGAAGGTCTACGAGCCGGCCGAGACCGACATCCGCGTCACGATCCCCGAACGGCGGCACGAGGTGCTGGCCGGCATCCTCATGGACGCCGTCCTCGCGGAGGGCGAAGGTGAGAGCGCCCGTCAGTCGGCGGTCCGGGTGGCCGGCCGGCGCGGCGAAGAGCTCGGCGCCTCGGAACGCGCCCGGGCCAAGCCCGGCCGGCTCGGCGCGGAGCGCGCCCTCACGCTGCTCGAAGCCCTGCTGTCGCGGCACGGCTTCGAGCCCAGCCGGGAGTCCGCCACCTGCGTACGGCTGCGCAACTGCCCGTTCCATCCGCTCGCGGCGCGGGCCCCCGAACTGGTCTGCGGGATCAACCACGCCTTCCTCGACGGCGTGCTCACCGGCCTGGAGGCCCCGAAGGTGCAGGCCGTCCTGGTGCCCCGGCCGGGAGAGTGCTGCGTCGAACTGCGCTCCTCCCCTCAGGGCGACCGGCCCTGACCGGCGCGGCCGGCGGCGGGGAGCGGGCGACCGCGAAGCCGTGCGGTAGAGGTGCCGGGCTTTACACCGGCTGTGTGCCCAGTCAGGGCGATCAGGGGGAATCACGGAGAATGCTGATCAGAGAGGCCCACGCGTCCGACTGGCCTGCCATTTGGCCCTTCTTCCACCGCATCGTGGCCGCCGGGGAAACCTTCACTTATCCCGTGGATTTGGGGAGGGAAGAGGGGCGCGACTGGTGGCTGTTGCCCGAGCCGAACCGCACGGTGGTCGCCGTGGACGACTCCGGCACGATTCTGGGCACGGCCAAGATGAACCGCAACCACATGGGCAACGCCGGACACATCGCCAGTGCCAGTTTCATGGTCGACCCGGCTCACGAGGGGCGGGGAGTGGGCCGTGCGCTCGGCGAATACGCGGTGGGATGGGCGCGGGCGGCCGGCTTCCGGGCCATGCAGTTCAACGCGGTCGTGGAGACCAACGTGCGCGCGGTGGGACTGTACCGTTCGCTCGGATTCGAGGTGCTGGGCACCTTGCCGGAGGGTTTCCGCCACCCCGTGCGCGGCTACGTGGGTCTGCACATCATGCACCGCGCCCTGTGAGTCCGCCCCCATCACGACGTCGCAGGTCTTGACCGGGCCCCGGAACTTCCCTGTGGAGCGGGTCAGGCCGAGAGGGCGGTGGCGCGGCCGAGGAACAGGTCGCGCTCGCGTGCGTTCCGGGTCAGCTCGGCGGCGCGGCGGAACTCGGCGGCCGCCTCCTCGGACCGGCCGAGCCTGGCCAGCAGGTCTCCGCGTACGGCGGGCAGGTGCGCGTACCCGCGCAGGGCGTGCTCGTCCCTGAGGCCGTCGGCGATCTCCAGCCCGCGCGCGGGCCCGTACGCCATGCCGACCGCGACCGCCCGGTTCAGCTCGACGACGGGCGACGGGGTGAGGTGGGCCAGCAGCCGGTAGAGGGCGGCGATGCGTTCCCAGTCGGTGGCCCGCGGGGTGAGCGCGCGGGCGTGGCACGCGGCGATGGCCGCCTGCAGCCCGTACGGCCCGAGCGTGCCCAGTTCCTCGGCGCGGCGCAGCGCCTCCAGGCCGCGGCGCACCAGGAGCCGGTCCCAGCGACCGCGGTCCTGGTCGAGCAGGAGGACGGGCGCGCCGTCGGGGGCGGTTCTGGCCGGGATGCGCGACGCCTGGAGTTCCATGAGCGCCAGGAGGCCGTGCACCTCGGGTTCGGCGGGCATGAGGCCGGCCAGGACACGCCCGAGGCGCATGGCCTCCTGGCACAGCGACGGGCGGATCCAGTCGTCGCCGGAGGTCGCGGCGTACCCCTCGTTGAAGATCAGGTAGACGACCTCCAGAAGGGAGGCCAGCCGCGCCGGGAGCTCCGCGGGCGGCGGCAGCTCGATCGGGATCTTCTTGTCGGCGAGCGTGCGCTTGGCGCGTGAGATGCGTTGCCCGACGGTGGGCTCGGGCACGAGGAAGGCGCGGGCGATCTCGGCGGTGGACAGGCCGCCGAGCAGGCGGAGGGTGAGCGCGAGCCGGCCTTCGGCGGGGAGCGCGGGATGGCAGGCGGTGAAGATCAGGCGGAGCAGGTCGTCGCCGATGTGGTCGTCGAGGGCGTCGTCGAGCTCGGCTTCCGCCGACTCCTGGCGGAGCTCCAGGTCCCGGCCGATCTCCCGCAGCTTGCGCTGGTAGATGTCGCGACGGCGGAACCGGTCGAGGGCCCGGTGCTTCGCGGTGAGCGTCAGCCAGGCCCCCGGATTGTCCGGCACTCCCTTACGGGGCCACTCTTCGAGCGCGGCCACCAGCGCGTCCTGCGCCAGCTCCTCGGCCAGCCCGATGTCGTTCACCATGCGGGCCAGGGCGGCGATGACGCGGGCGGACTCGATCCGCCACACCGCCTCCACCGCCCGGTGCGGATCAGGTGACGTCATGCGTCCTGCATACCGCATCCGGCCGCGGAGCGACGTCCGTGGCCGGGTACGGAGACAGGTGCGGGGACAGGGACGGTTCAGGCGGGTGCGGCGAAGTCCTCGGGCCCGAACAGCCGCAGTACGTCGGCCTCGCCCTCCCATCCAGGCCACAGGTCGCGGTGCAGCTTCAGGAAGCGGGTGGCCCATTCCACCGCCTCCTCCTTGCTCCGCACCTCGTACAGCGCATAGCTGATCAGCTCCTTGGCCTCGGCGAACGGCCCGTCGCTGACGACCAGCCGGCCGCCGGCGACCTCGACTCTCGCCCCCTCGGCGCTGCCCGCCAGGCCGCTGGTGTCAAGCAGGGTCCCGGCCTCGGTGGCCTCCTGGCCGAGCTTGACGATGGCCTCCATGAGGTCGGCCGGCGGCGGCCCGTCGGGCTGGGCGGCGACCTTGAGGGTGACCAGGTATCGCATCGTGAACTGCCTTTCTCTAGAAGATCGAGGGTGGAAGGTCAGGCGGCTTCGCGGGACAGGTCCAGCGACACCAGCGACAGCCAGGTCCAGACCGCCACGATGCCGGCGACGAACATCAGGTTCGTCCAGGCGGCGCCGCCGCCGGCCGCGATGCCGGCGAACGAGCCGAGGAACAGGGTGCCCGTGACACGGGAGTGCAGGGCGCTGCCGCCGCGACCCTCACGGGCCTGCCGCGAGGCGACGACGTGGCAGGCCGCCGCCATGCACAGGAACCCGACGCCCCCGACCGCCATGTGCAGGGTCCCCGCGAGGGTGACGGCTCCCGGCCCCTCCGGGGTGCCGGCGGGGAAGCCCATGGCGGGGTCGGCGGGGAAGACCGCCGCTCCGATCATGCTCGCGCCGAAGACGCCGACCAGGATCGGCGCCCACCGGGCTGCCCGTCCGGGCGCCAGGGCGTGGCGCAGGCCGACGGCGGCGGTGATCGTGGCCAGGCCGGTGAGGACGAAGTTGGCCGTCTGGATCCAGCCGAGATCGCCGTTGGCGAGGTAGCTCCACGGATGGCGGGCCAGGTCGAATCCCTCCCGGGTGAGCGCCTGGGCCATGGCGACGGTCACGTACGAAGGACCGGCGACGACGCCGCAGCCGAGGAGCAGGCGCTGGGCGGAGACCGGTCGGAAGAAGGCGATCTGGGTCATGCTGGTCGTCACCTCGTGTCGGCGGGGCCGGCCCGTCCGGCCCTCTGGATACGCTGCGAACGAGCCGGGCCGGTTTCGACACGCGTCCAGAGGATTTTTCAAGATTTTCCTGACCCGCGTTCACGGCGCGGATCGGGCCTTCTCCGCGGCCCTTCCGGCATCCCTGGATCGGGCCGTTCTCGCGGCCCTTCAGGCAGCACTGTCCCGTGTTCCGGCCGGGACGTCACACTTGCCCCCCGCCGGTCCTCTCAGGAGTCATGACCGTTCCCGTACGCGTACAGTGGGCGAGCCGTCGTCCGGCGGCTCGTCGCCACGAATGAGCCTTCGATGCCGACCGCCTACGTCGTCACCGCTCTGGTGACCATCGCCTTCAACACGTTCTCCGGGGTCGCGGCCATGACCCGGCTCGCGCCGATCATGCGTACCCTCGGCCCCGCGCTCGCCCGAGCCGGCGTGCCGGAGTCGTGGCTGGTCTGGCCGATCGGCGCGCTCAAGGCCCTGGGCGCGCTGGGACTCGCGCTCGGGCTGCTCGGCGTGCCCCTCGTCGGCACGGCCGCCGCCGCGGGCCTCGTCCTCTACTTCGTCTGCGCCCTCTACACCCATCTACGCGTCCGCGACCTCTCCCCCCAGTTCTTCCTGGCGGTCGTGTTCCTCGTCCTGGCGGTCGCCACACTGGCGCTCGATCCCGCCCTCGTGCTGCACCTGTCCCGGCGAGGAGTCGCATGATGGGCGAAACCCCCGCGGCCGAGGCGTTCGCCGGCCACCGCGAGTTGCTGTTCTCCATCGTCTACAACATGCTCGGCACGGTCGGCGACACCGAGGACGTGCTCCAGGAGACCTGGCTGGCGTGGGCGGCACGGGACGTGACCGGCATCGCCAACCCCCGGGCGTACCTGGTGCGGGTCGCGGTCAACCAGGCCCTCGCCCACCAGAGCGCGCTGCGCCGTCGCAAGGAGACCTACCTGGGCCCGTGGCTGCCGGAACCGCTGGTCACCGGTCCCGACGCCGCCGAGCCCGCCGTACGCGGGGAGTCGGTGTCGATCGCGCTGCTGGTGGTCCTGGAGACGCTCACCCCGCTGGAGCGGGCCGTGTTCGTCCTGCACGAGGTGTTCGCCTACCGGCACACCGAGATCGCCGCCATGCTCGATCGCGGCCCGGCCGCGATCCGGCAGATCGCCCACCGGGCGCGCGAGCACGTGCAGGCACGGCGCCCGCGCGCCCGGGTCGACCGGCGTACGCACCGGGAGGTGACCGAGCGCTTCGTCGCGGCGGCGTTCGGCGGTGACCTGCCCGCGCTGATGGAGATGCTCGCGCCCGACGTCGTCCTGTGGCCCGACGGCGGAGGCAGGTCGGCGGTGGGTGGGCCGCGGCCGGTCCGCGGCCGCGACAAGGTCGCCCGGGTGGTGGTGGCCAACGCGCGCGGCGGCGTGGACGTCCGGTATCACCAGGTCAACGGCGACCCCTCGGTGGTGGTCTTCGCCGAGGACGCGCCCCTCGCGGTGATGGTGCTCGATCTCGAAGCCGACGGGGAGCAGGTGCGCGACATCTACGTGGTCAGCAACCCCGACAAGCTCGGATCCGTCCCCGGCCACGCCGCCAAGGGAGGCTCGGTACCCCCCGCACGACGCTCCTGACGGTTCTCCAGCACCAGGAAACACTCGTTTGGAGATGAGCCACGACAGCCACTTAGGGCTCTCGATAGAGTTGGAACTCTGCTCGCCCCTCCACGAAAGGCCAGAGATCACCAGTGGCTAATTCGTTCGTTCACCTGCATGTTCACACCGAGTACTCCATGCTGGACGGAGCGGCGAAGATCGGCAAGCTGGCCCAGCGGGCGGCGGAGCTGGGCATGCCCGCGATCGCGATGAGCGACCACGGCAACATGTTCGGCGCCTACGAGTTCCAGTCGAAGATGAAGTCGGCCGGGGTCAAGCCGATCATCGGCATCGAGGGGTACGTCAGCCCCGAATCCCGCCACTACAAGCAGCCGGTGTTCTGGGGAGAGCCCCACCAGCGCAAGTCCGACGAGCGCACCGGCCTCGGCGGTGACGTGTCGGCCAGCGGCACCTATCTGCACAAGACGATGTGGGCGGTCAACGCCCAGGGTCTGCGGAACCTGTTCAGGATCTCGTCGCTGGCCTCCCTCGAAGGCCACATGAAGAAGTACCCCCGCATGGACGACGACCTGTTCGAGCAGTACCACGAGGGGATCGTCGCCACCACGGGCTGCCCGTCCGGCGCGGTGCAGACGCGGCTCCGGCTCGGGCAGTACGACAAGGCGCTGGAACACGCCGCCAAGTACCAGGAGATCTTCGGGCGGGACAACTACTTCCTGGAGATCATGGACCACGGGGGGATCCCGATCGAGACGGGGGTCCGCGAGGACCTGCTGCGGATCGGCAAGACCCTCGGCATCCCGCCCCTGGTCACCAACGACTCCCACTACGTCACCGAGGACCAGTCCAAGGCCCACGACGCGCTGCTCTGCGTCGGCACGAACTCCCTGCTCAGCGATCCCAGCCGGTTCCGCTTCTCCGGCAACGGCTACTACGTGCGCACCGCCGAGGAGATGTGGGCGCTCGACCCCGGCTCCGACCTGTGGGCCGAGGGCTGCAAGAACACGCTGCTGATCGCCGAGCGGGTCGAGCCGTACGACGAGGTCTTCGCCCACCGCGACCTCGCGGCCAAGTTCCCGGTCCCCGAAGGGGAGACCGAGATGAGCTGGCTGCGCAAGGAGGCCCACAGCGGCGCGGTGCGACGCTACGGCGACCCCGTGCCGGCCGAGGTGCTGGAGCGCATCGAGTACGAGCTCGGCGTCATCGAGGGCATGGGCTTTCCCGGCTACTTCCTCGTCGTCGCGGACATCTGCCGCTACGCCCGGGAGAGCGGCATCTGGCTCGGCCCGGGCCGAGGATCGGCCACCGGGTCGATGGTGGCCTACGTCACCGGGATCACCGAGCTCGACCCCATCGAGCACTCCCTGCTGTTCGAGCGGTTCCTGAACCCCGAACGCATCTCCATGCCCGACGTCGACCTCGACTTCGACGAGCGTAGGCGCGGTGACATGATCCGTTATGTCACGGAGAAGTATGGCGAGGACAACGTCTCGCTGATCATCACGTACATGACGATCAAATCGAAGGCGGCGGTCAAGGACGCGGCTCGCGTCCTGGGCTACCCCTTCCCGGTGGGCGAGAAGATCACCAAGGCGTTCCCGCCGGCCGTCATGGGCAAGGAGATCCCGCTCACCGGCATCTTCGACGAGAAGCACCCCCGGTTCGCCGAGGCGACCGAGCTGCGGAAGCTCTACGAGGAAGACTCCGACGTCAAGCAGGTCATCGACACCGCGCTCGGCCTCGAAGGACTGACCCGGGGCACCGGCGTCCACGCGGCGGGCGTCATCCTGTCGTCGCAGCCGCTGATCGACGTAATGCCGATCTTCATGCGCCCCGACGACGGCGCCCGCATCACCGGCTTCGACGGGCCCAGCTCCGAGTCCATGGGCGCCCTGAAGATGGACTTCCTGGGCCTGCGGAACCTGACCGTCATCGGCGACGCGGTGCAGAACGTGAAGGACAACCGCGGCCTCGACCTGGACATGCTCAGCCTCGCGCTGGACGACAAGAAGACCTACGAGCTGCTGGCGCGCGGCGACACGCTCGGCGTGTTCCAGCTCGACAGCTCGATGATGCGGGACCTCACCAAGCTGATCGCCCCGACCCGGTTCGAGGACATCTCGTCCATCCTGGCCCTGGGCCGCCCCGGCCCGATGGGGGCGAACGCGCACGTCAACTACGCGCTGCGCAAGGCCGGGCAGCAGGAGATCACCCCGATCCACCCCTCGCTCAAGGAAGTGCTCGACCCGATCCTCGGCACCACCTACCACCTGGTGGTCTACCAGGAGCAGGTCATGGCCATCGCCCAGCAGCTGGCCGGCTACACCCTCGGTGGCGCCGACATCCTGCGTCGGGCGATGGGCAAGAAGAAGAAGGAGGAGATGGACAAGCAATGGGCCACCTTCTCCTCCGGCATGGTCGCCAAGGGCTACACCGAGGAAGCGGCGAAGGCCGTCTGGGACGTGCTGGAGCCGTTCAGCTCCTACGGCTTCAACAAGTCCCACACCGCCGGCTACGGACTCGTCTCCTACTGGACGGCCTACCTCAAGGCCAACTACCCGGCCGAGTACATGGCCGCCCTGCTGACCTCGGTCGGCACGAACAAGGACCGCATGGCGCTCTACCTGGCCGAGTGCCGCCGGATGAAGCTCAAGGTCCTGCCGCCCGACGTCAACGAGTCGGGCCTGCGTTTCTCCGCCGTCGGGGAGGACGTCCGCTTCGGACTGGGCGCGATCCAGAACGTCGGGGAGAACGCCATCAAGGGCATCATCTCCGCGCGCCGCGAGAAGGGCGCCTACACCGACTTCAACGACTTCCTGACCAAGGTCCCCCAGGTCGTCTGCAACAAGCGCACCATTGAATCCCTGATCAAGGCCGGAGCGTTCGACGGCCTCGGGCACACCCGCCAGGGGCTGATCCAGATCCACGACCAGGCCGTGGACGCCGTGATCGACGTCAAGCGCAAGGAGGCCCTCGGCCAGGACTCGCTGTTCGGCGCGTTCGACGACGACAGCGGGGCGGGCAGCGTCTTCCACATCTCCGTTCCCGAAGGGGAGTGGGACAAGAAGACGAAGCTGTCCTTCGAACGGGAGATGCTCGGCCTCTACGTCTCCGATCACCCGCTCAACGGCGCCGAACGCATCCTCGAACGCAACCGGGACCTGACCATCGCCCAGGTGCTGGACGGCCAGGCCGGGGCGGGGAACGTGCGCATCGCCGGCATCATCTCCGGCGTCGACAAGAAGGTGACCAAGAAGGGCGACGTCTGGGCCATCCTCAAGATCGAGGACCACGACGGCTCCATCGAGGTGCCCTGCTTCCCGCAGACCTACCAGCTGTACGGCACCAACCTCGCCCCCGACCTGGTCGTCGCCGTCACCGGCCGGATCCGCTCACGCGGCGACGGCGACGAGGCGACCATCTCCTTCAACGCCACCGACATCACCTTCCTCGACATCTCCGGCATCCAGGACGACGGCCGCGAACCCATCGTGATCGCCCTCCGTGAGGAGCGCGTCAACAGGGAGCTCGTCCACGAGCTCAAGCGGATCCTGACCGTCCACCCCGGCGAGACCCCCGTCCGGCTGCGCGTGGAGCGGCTCAACCGGAAGATCAACGTCGTTGAGCTGCCCGACTACGCGGTGAACATCAACAACGGCGCGTTCGCCGGCGACATCAAGGTCCTCCTGGGGGCGAACGCGCTCGTCGTGCCCTGACCGGAATTTCCCGTACGGTCCCCCGGCCGTATGCTGTCCGGCTTGTGAAGGGTGGACTGCTGGTCGCGGGGACCACGTCGGATGCCGGGAAGAGCGTGGTCACCGCCGGGATCTGCCGGTGGTTGGCCCGGCGGGGCGTGCGGGTCGCGCCGTTCAAGGCGCAGAACATGTCGCTCAACTCCTACGTGACCGCCGACGGCGCGGAGATCGGGCGGGCGCAGGCCGTGCAGGCGGCCGCCTGCGGGCTGGAGCCGACGGCCGACATGAACCCGATCCTGCTCAAGCCGGGCAGCGATCGGCGTAGCCAGGTCGTCGTACGCGGCCGGGCCGTCGCCGACGTCGACGCCATGGAGTACGGGGCCCGGCGGGACGAGCTGCGGGCCGTCGCCGTCGAGTCGTACCGGCGGCTGGCCCGCGAGTTCGACGTGGTGGTCTGCGAAGGCGCGGGCTCTCCGGCCGAGATCAACCTCCGGGCCGGGGACATCGCGAACATGGGCCTGGCCCGGGCGGCCGGGCTGCCGGTGGTCGTGGTGGGGGACATCGACCGCGGCGGGGTCTTCGCGCACATGTACGGCACGGTCGCGCTGCTGGACGCCGCCGACCAGGCGCACATCTCCGGCTTCATCGTGAACAAGTTCCGGGGCGCGCGCGAGCTGCTCGCGCCCGGGCTGGACATGATCGAGGGGCTGACCGGGCGCCGCGTCTACGGCGTGCTTCCCTGGCTCGACGGGCTCTGGATGGACGTCGAGGACTCCCTGTCGCTCGACACCCGGCCGCTCGACACCCGGCCACGGGGCGCGGCGGCGGCCGGTGGTGCGCTGCGGGTGACGGTCGTGCGGTATCCGCGGATCTCGAACTTCACCGACGTGGACGCGCTGGCCGCCGAGCCGGGGGTCGCGGTCACGTTCGCCACGTCCCCGGCCGAGTGCGCGGAGGCCGACCTGCTGGTCCTGCCCGGTTCGCGGGCCACCGTGAGCGACCTCGCCTGGTTGCGGGAGACCGGGATCGCCGATGTCGTGGCGGGGAGAACGGGACCGGTGCTCGGCGTCTGCGGGGGCTACCAGATGCTCGCCCGTACCATCACCGACCAGGTCGAGTCGGGTGCCGGCACGGTCGCCGGGCTGGGACTGCTCCCGGCCGACGTCGTGTTCGCCGCCGAGAAGACGCTCGGGCGGCCGAGCGGCGAGGCCTACGGCCATCCCGTGGAGGCGTACGAGATCCACCACGGGATCGTGACGCGCGACGCGGGCGAGGAGTTCCTCGACGGCTGCCGGGTGGGGAACGTGTGGGGCACCACCTGGCACGGAGCGCTGGAGAACGACGGGTTCCGGCGGGCGTTCCTCGGTGAGGTGGCGCGGGCGGCGGGACGCGAGTTCCACGCCGGCCCGGGCGTCTCCTTCGCGGCGCTGCGGGAGGCACGGCTGGACGCGCTCGGGGACCTCGTCGAGCGGAACGTCGACACCGCCGCGTTGCTCGCCCTCATCGCGGGCGGGCCGCCCTCAGGACTCCGGGTCCTGCCACCCGGCGCGGCCTGAGGTTGTTGACGCTGATTGTCCGGAACGGGTACCGTCCGGAAGGTTTCGCGGTGACCAAGGGAAATCCGGTGAGATGCCGGTGCGGTCGCGCCACTGTATCCGGGGCATGGACCCCGGGAGCCAGGTCGCTTGGCCACCGTGACCTCGTCTGCCGGGACGCGTCATCCCTGAGGAGGCCCTTGTGAGCGACCTTCGCCCCGTCGAGCACCAGCCGCGCGGCTGAGCCGTGCTGTTCATCCGTCAGGCGGGTACGCCCGGTGCCCGGCGCGCCTGCTTCCCCATGCCCGAGGAACCCGATCCGTCGGGACTCGCCCAGGCCACGGCACAGGCCGCCGTGCCGGGCGTGCCCGGCGACGCGCTCGTCTTCGCCGCGCCGTGGCCCGCCGCCGTGGCGACCGCCCGGGCCGCGTCGGGCCGGGAACCCGTCGTGGCCGGCGCGCTCGCCGAGGCCGATTACGGGGCCTGGGCGGGCCGGCAGTTCGCGGAGGTGGCCGCGGCGGACCCCGCGGGGCTCGCCGCGTGGCTGACCGACCCTTGGGCGGTCCCCCATGGCGGGGAGAGCCTCGCCGGCATGGGCGAACGGGTGGCCGCGTGGATGGAGTCGCTCCGCGCGGACGCCGCCCGTGTGGTCGCCGTCTGCGACGCCGGGCCCATCCGGGCCGCGCTCGCGCACGCGCTCGGCCTGACCGCGACACGGGCCGCGGCCTTCGACGTCGCGCCGTTGTCCCACACCGGACTGGCCGCCGGGAACGGCGGCTGGCGGATCACGTACGTCAACCGGAAGGCCGCACCGTGAACCCTGCCTATCCCTTCAGCGCCGTCGTCGGGCTCGACGACCTGAAGCTGGCGCTGGTGCTGAACGCGGTCTCGCCCCGGGCCGGCGGCGTCCTGGTACGCGGGGAGAAGGGCACCGCGAAGTCCACCATCGTCCGCGCGCTGGCCGCGCAGTTGCCCCCGGTCGCCGTGGTCGCGGGGTGCCGGTTCCACTGCGATCCGGCGGCGCCCGATCCGGGGTGTCCCGACGGGCCGCACGAGCCGGACGCCGCGTGGGTCCGGCGGCCGGCGTCGCTGGTGGAGCTTCCGGTGGGAGCCTCGGAGGATCGGCTGGCCGGGTCGCTGGACCTGGAGCGAGCGCTGACCGAAGGGGTCAAGGCCTTCGAACCCGGGCTGCTCGCGGCGGCCCATCGGGGCGTCCTGTACGTGGACGAGGTGAACCTCCTGCACGACCATCTGGTCGACCTGCTGCTCGACGCGGCGGCGCTCGGGGTCTGCTACGTGGAGCGCGAGACCGTCTCGGTACGGCATGCCGCGCGGTTCCTGCTCGTCGGAACCATGAATCCGGAGGAAGGGGAGCTCCGCCCGCAGTTGCTCGACCGGTTCGGGCTGACCGTCGAGGTGCGGGCGACCCGGGAGCCCGGCGAACGGGCGGAGGTCGTCCGGCGGCGGTTCGCGTTCGACGCCGATCCCGAGGGCTTCGCGGCTCGATGGGCTCCGGAGGAGGCCGCGCTCGCCGGGCGGATCGCGCGGGCCCGGGCCGCCCTTCCGGCGGTACGGCTGCCCGACGCGCGGCTACGGCAGATCACGGCCGTCTGCGCGGGTTTCGAGGTGGACGGTCTGCGGGCCGATCTCGTCACCGCTCACGCCGCTGTGGCGCACGCCGCCTGGCAGGGGCGGGACGTGGTGACCCGGGAGGACGTCCGGGTGGCGGCCCGGCTGGCGTTGCCGCACCGCCGTCGCCGCGATCCGTTCGACGCGCCCGGCCTGGACGAACGTCTTCTCGACGACCTGCTGGACCAGACCGAGCCCGACGGCGCCTACGACCCCGACGACCCCGATGACCCGGATGACCGTGAGGGGCCTGGGCGGCCGGAGGACCCCGACGGCCCCGGAGGCCCTCCAGCCGATGGTTCACAGTCCGATGGTTCGCAGTCTGATGATTCACGGTCCGACGGCCCCGCTGCCCCGTCTCACGAAATTTCGGGAGAAGGTGGTGGTGGTTCCGCGTCCGACGCTTCTCCCAGTGACGGGGAACCCGCCTCCCGGTCGGAAAACGCGCAAGGCTCCGCCCCGGAAGACGTGGCGGCGGTGGGGACCCCGTTCCGCGTACCCGTCCTCAGGGTCGCCGGAGTGGGCGAGGGCGCGGCGGGCCGGCGGTCCAGCGGCCGGGGACGCCATGGCCGCACGATCGGCGCACGGCTCCCCGGCGGCGCCGGTCCCCGCGCGATCGATCTCCCCGCCACCCTCCTGGCGGCCGCCCCCCGTCAGGTCCTCCGGGGCAGACGCGGTCCCGGCCTGATCCTCAGGCGGGACGACCTCCGCGAGCCCGTCCGCGAGGGCCGCGAAGGCAACCTCGTGCTGTTCGTCGTCGACGCCAGCGGCTCGATGGGGGCGCGCAGGCGGATGACGGCCGTCAAGACGGCCGTGCTGAGCCTGCTGCTGGACGCCTACCAGCGCAGGGACAAGGTGGGCCTGGTCGTCTTCCGCGGCCGGGGCGCGACCGTGGCGCTCCCCCCGACCTCCTCGGTGGAGGCGGGCGCGGCCCGGCTCCGCGCGCTCCCGACGGGGGGACGCACCCCCCTGGCCGAGGGACTCGCGACGGCGGCGGAGGTGCTCCGCGTGGAACGGATGCGTGACCCGGACCGCCGCCCCCTCCTGGTCGTCGTGACGGACGGCCGCGCGACCTCCGGCGGGGACGTGACCCGCGCGGCCACCGCGCTCGCGGGGGTGACCTCGGTCGTCGTCGACTGCGAGAGCGGGCCGGTCCGCCTGGGCCTGGCGGGCGCGCTGGCCCTCCGGCTGGGCGCACGGGTGCTCCCGCTGGAGTCGCTGGGCGATCTCGTGTCCACGCGAAGGAAGGCGGGCTGAGATGCCGCAGGGGAAGCCGGAGAACGTCCCGGACGACGGGCTGACCACCCGGCAGCGCCGGACGAGGCCGCTGCTCATGGTGCACACGGGGCCGGGCAAGGGGAAGTCGACGGCCGCCTTCGGGATGGCGTTGCGCGCCTGGAACCAGGGGTGGCCGATCGGGGTGTTCCAGTTCGTGAAGTCGGCCAAATGGCGGGTCGGCGAGGAACGCGCGCTGACCGTGCTGGGCGCGAGCGGCGAGGGCGGCACCGTCGCCTGGCACAAGATGGGCGAGGGCTGGTCGTGGATCCAGCGGCCGGGCACCGAGGCCGACCACGCCGCCGACGCCCGCGAGGGCTGGGAGCAGATCAAACGCGACCTCGCGGCCGAGACGTACCGGTTCTACGTGCTGGACGAGTTCACCTATCCGCTCAAGTGGGGGTGGATCGACCTCGACGACGTGATCTCGGCGCTGGCCGGACGCCCGGGGGCCCAGCACGTCGTCGTCACCGGACGCGACGCGCCCGCCCGGCTGGTGGAGGCCGCGGACCTCGTGACGGAGATGGGCAAGGTCCGCCATCCCATGGACGCCGGGCAGAAGGGCCAGAAGGGCATCGAGTGGTGACCGGCGTCCCGCGACTGGTGGTCGCGGCCCCGGCCTCGGGGAGCGGCAAGACGACCGTGGCCACGGGCCTGATGGCGGCGCTCGCGGCGCGTGGACTGCGTGTCGCGCCGTTCAAGGTGGGGCCCGACTACATCGACCCGGGCTACCACACGCTCGCCTCCGGGCGTCCCGGGCGCAACCTCGACCCGTGGCTGACCGGCGAGGAGCGGGTGACGCCGCTGTTCCTGCACGGCTCCGCGGGCTGCGACATCGCGGTCGTCGAGGGCGTGATGGGGCTGTTCGACGGGCGCGGCGACGGCGACTTCGCCTCGACCGCGCACGTGGCGCGGCTGCTGGGCGCGCCCGTGGTGCTCGTCGTGGACGCGGGCAGGCAGAGCAGGTCGGTGGCGGCGCTGGTCCACGGCTTCGCGACGTTCGACTCGCGGGTGCGGGTGGCGGGCGTGGTGCTGAACCGCCTCGGGTCGGCGCGGCACGAGGAGCTGTGCCGGGCGGCGCTGGAGGAGACCGGCGTTCCGGTGCTGGGGGCGGTCCACCGTGACGACGACGTGGTGACGCCGTCCCGCCATCTCGGGCTGGTCCCGGCGGCCGAGCGGCTGCCCGCCGCCGTGACGGCGGTGGACCGGCTCGGCGCGCTCGTGGCGGGCTCGTGCGACCTGGACGGTCTCGTACGGCTCGCCGGAACCGCGGCGCCACTGACCGGCGAGCCGTGGGACCCGTCGGACGGCCGGGAGCCCGGGGCGCGGCGGGTGGTGGCGGTCGCGGGCGGCGCCGCGTTCACGTTCGGGTACGCCGAGCACGCCGAGATGCTCACCGCCGCCGGAGCGCAGGTCGCGGTGTTCGACCCGGTACGCGACGAGTCCCTGCCCGAGGGCGCCTCCGCGCTGGTCGTGGGGGGCGGCTTCCCCGAGATGTACGCGGCCGAACTGTCGGCCAACGAGCCCCTGCGCGCCGAGGTCGCCGCGTTCCCGGGCGCGGTGGCGGCCGAGTGCGCGGGGCTGCTCTACCTGTGCGAGGAGCTGGACGGCCTTCCGATGTGCGGCCGGGTGCCGGGCGTCGCGCACATGACCGGCCGGCTGACGCTGGGCTACCGCGACGCGGTGGCCGTGCGCGACACGCTGCTGACCCGGCAGGGCGAGCGGTTCAGGGGCCACGAGTTCCACCGGACCACGGTCACCGGCGGCGGGCAGCCGGTCTTCCGGTGGCGTGACGGCGCCGACGGGGCCGGCGACGCCCGGCTCACCGCGTCGTACCTGCACCTGCACTGGGCGGGCGCCCCGCAACTCGCCCGCCGGCTGCTCGCCTACGCCGAGCCCTCCTCAAGGTCGCCCTCGATCGCGAGATAGGTGTCGCGCAGCCCGGCGAGCACCTCCGGGTCCGGGTGCTCCCACATGCGCCGCTCCGCGGCCTCCAGCAGGCGCTGCGCGATGCCGTGCAGCGCCCACGGGTTCGACTTCGCCATGAAGTCGCGGTTGACCGGGTCGAGCACGTACGTCGAGGCGAGCGTGTCGTACATCCAGTCGGCGACGACGCCGGTCGTGGCGTCGTAGCCGAACAGGTAGTCCACGGTCGCCGCCAGCTCGAACGCGCCCTTGTAACCGTGGCGGCGCATGGCGGCGAGCCAGTTGGGGTTGACGACCCGGGCGCGGAAGATCCGCGCGGTCTCCTCCGACAGGGTCCGGGTGCGGACGGCGTCGGGGCGGGTGCTGTCGCCCACGTACGCGGCGGGTGCGCGGCCCGTCAGCGCGCGTACGGTCGCGATCATGCCGCCGTGGTACTGGAAGTAGTCGTCGGAGTCGGCGATGTCGTGTTCGCGGGTGTCCACGTTCTTGGCGGCGACGGCGATGCGGCGGTAGGCGTTCTCCATGTCCTCGCGGGCGGGCGCGCCGTCGAGGTCGCGGCCGTAGGCGTAGCCGCCCCAGACGGCGTACACCTCGGCGAGGTCGGCGTCGTCACGCCAGTTGCCGCTGTCGATGAGCGGCAGCAGGCCCGCGCCGTACGCGCCGGGACGCGACCCGAACACGCGCAGCGTCGCACGCCTGGCGTCGCCGTGCGCGGCCCGGTCGGCGTCCACGTGGGCGCGCACGTAGTTGTCCTCGGGGCTCTCGCCGAGCCCGGCGACGAGCCGGACGGCGTCGTCGAGCATCGCCACCACGTGCGGGAACGCGTCCCGGAAGAACCCGCTGATGCGCACCGTCACGTCCACGCGCGGGCGGCCCAGCTCGTCAAGTGGCACGGGTTCGAGCGTGGTGACGCGCCGCGACGCCTCGTCCCAGACGGGCCGCACGCCGAGCAGGGCGAGCACCTCGGCGATGTCGTCGCCGGCGGTGCGCATGGCGCTGGTCCCCCACACCGACAGCCCGACCGAGCGCGGCCACTCGCCGGTCTCCGCGCGGTAGCGGGCGAGCAGCGAGTCGGCCATGGCCTGCCCGGTCTCCCAGGCGAGGCGGCTCGGCACGGCACGCGGGTCGACGGAGTAGAAGTTGCGGCCGGTCGGCAGCACGTTGATCAGCCCGCGCAGCGGCGACCCCGACGGCCCGGCGGGGACGTAGCCCCCTTCCAGCGCGTGCAGCACGTGGTCGAGCTCGTCGGTGGTACGCGCGAGCCGCGGCACCACCTCGGTCGCCGCGAACGTCAGCACCCGCCCGACCTCCGGATCGGCCGTCACCCCGGCGACCGCGGCCGGATCCCAGCCGCGTTCCTCCATCGCGGTGACGAGGGCGCGGGCCTCGGCCTCGACGCGGTCCACGGACGCGGTCGCGGCGCTGCCGTCCTCGGTCAGGCCGAGCGCCTCGCGCAGGCCGGGCAGGGTCTCGCGGCCCGCCCACATCTGGCGGGCGCGCAGCATGGCCAGCACCAGGTTCACCCGGGCCTCACCGGTTGGGGCCGCGCCGAGGACGTGCAGGCCGTCGCGGATCTGCGCGTCCTTGACCTCGCACAGCCAGCCGTCCACGTGCAGGATGAACTCGTCGAACTCCGCGTCGTGCGGGCGCTCGGACAGGCCGAGGTCGTGGTCGAGGCGGGCGGCCTGGATGAGGGTCCAGATCTGGGCGCGGATCGCGGGCAGCTTCGCCGGGTCCATGGCCGCGATCGTCGCGTGCTCGTCGAGCAGCTGCTCAAGGCGGGCGATGTCGCCGTACGTCTCGGCCCTCGCCATCGGCGGCACCAGGTGGTCCACGAGAACCGCATGCGCGCGGCGCTTGGCCTGGGTGCCCTCGCCGGGGTCGTTCACCAGGAACGGATAGACCAGCGGCAGGTCGCCGATCGCCGCGTCGGTGCCGCAGGAGGCCGACATGCCGGCCGACTTGCCGGGCAGCCACTCCAGGTTGCCGTGCTTGCCGACGTGGACCATGGCGTGCGCGCCGAATTCGGCCGACAACCACCGGTAGGCCGCCAGGTAGTGGTGGCTCGGCGGCAGGTCGGGGTCGTGGTAGATCGCGATCGGGTTCTCCCCGAAGCCGCGTGGAGGCTGGACCATCACCACGACGTTGCCCGACCGCAGCGCGGCGAGCACGATGTCGCCCTCGTGGACGAACAGCTCGCCGGGCGGCGCGCCCCAGTGGCGTTCCATGTCGGCGCGCAGGCCGGCGGGAAGGGTGTCGTACCAGGCGCGGTAGGCGGCGGCGGGGATGCGCACCGGGTTGGCGGCGAGCTGTTCCTCGGTGAGCCAGTCCTGGTCCTGGCCGCCCGCGGCGATCAGGGCGTGGATCAGCGCGTCGCCGTCCTGCTCGGCCTGGCCCGGGAAGCCGCCGCCGAGGTCGTAGCCCTCCTCGGCCAGCCGGGCCAGCAGCCCGACCGTGCTGGCCGGGGTGTCCAGGCCGACGGCGTTGCCGACCCGGGAGTTCTTCGTCGGGTACGCCGACAGCATCACGACGAGCCTCTTGTCCGCCGGAGGCACGTGGCGCAGCAGTCCGTGGCGTACGGCGATGCCCGCGACCCGCGCCGCGCGTTCGGGGTCGGCGACGTAGACGGTCAGGCCGTCGTCGTCGATCTCCTTGAACGAGAACGGCACCGTGATGATCCGCCCGTCGAACTCGGGGATCGCGACCTGCGAGGCGGCGTCCAGCGGGGACAGCCCGTCGTCGTTGTCCTCCCACTCGGCGCGGCTCGTCGTCAGGCACAGGCCCTGCAGGATCGGCACGTCGAGTGCGGCGAGCGCGCCGACGTCCCAGGCCGCGTCGTCGCCGCCGGCCGACGCCGTCGCGGGCCGTGCCCCGCCCGCCGCGAGCACGGTCACCACCAGGGCGTCCGCGCCGCCCAGCACGTCGAGCAGATCCGGCTCCGCGGTGCGCAGCGAGGAGCAGAAGACCGGCAGCGCCCGGCCGCCCGCGTCCTCGATCGCGTCGCAGAGGGCGGCGACGAAGCCCGTGTTGCCCGCCATGTGGTGCGCCCGGTAGTAGAGCACCCCGATCACCGGTCCGTCGCCGGGGCGGCCCTCGCGTTCGAGGACCCCCCAGCTCGGGGTGGGCGCCGGGCCCGCGAAGCCGCGCCCGGTCAGCAGGACCGTGTCCGACAGGAACGCGTGCAGCTCGGCCAGGTTGGCGGGCCCTCCGTACGCGAGGTAGGCGTGGGCCTCGGCGCAGACGCCGCCGCTCACCGTGGACAGCTCCATCAGTTCGGCGTCCGGGGCCTGCTCGCCGCCGAGGACCACCACCGGGCACGGCCCCGCGAGCAGCGCGTCCAGCCCGTCCTCCCAGGCACGCCGGCCGCCGAGCAGCCGGACGACCACGAGGCCGGCGCCCTCGACCAGCGCGGGCAGGTCGTCCACGGTCAGCCGCGCCGGGTTGCCCAGCCGGTACGCGGCCCCGCTCGCGCGGGCGCTCAACAGGTCGGTGTCCGACGTGGACAACAGGACGACGACGGGCTGCGCGGCGGACGCGTCTGTGCGCACGGCAAGGTCCTCCCTCGGGGTCCTCGCCCCGGGTCGTGGCGGCGCGACGGCAGGAGTCTCCTGGCTCCCGGATCGACGCTCACCCCGGCCTTCCCGTCTTCCGACAGTGGCCGTGTGGTGGGGTTCGCTCCCCGGTCACAGTGGCGGGACCGCGCCGGATTCACACCGGCTTCCTCCGCTTGCCATCGCTCACCGCAGACCCTACGTGACGGAGGTCGTGTCAGAAAACTGGCGTTAGCATCCTGTTCGTGGTCATGGGTGGCTTTTCTGGGCGCGCCGCCCAGGACGCGTGTCCCGGCGCGCTCCAGGTGCACGCGGCGGCGGACGGGGCGCTGGCCCGCGTCCGCGTGCCCGGCGGCGGGCTGGCCGCCGGCGCCCTGCGCGAACTGGCCGCCTGCGCCCGCGAACTGGGCGCCGGGGTCGTCGAACTGACGTCACGGGCCAACGTGCAGGTGCGCGGGCTGGCCGACCCACCGGCGTTCGCCGCGCGGATGGCCGCCGCCGGACTGCTGCCGTCCGCTACCCACGAGCGCGTGCGCAACATCGTCGCCTCGCCGCTCAGCGGCCGTTCGGCGGCGGCCGTCCTGGACGTGCGGCCCCTGGTGGCGGACCTCGACGCGGCCCTGTGCGGCCGTGCCGCCCTGGCTCAGCTGCCCGGCCGGTTCCTGTTCGCGCTCGACGACGGAACGGGTGACGTCCTCGGGCTCGGGGCGGACGTGACCCTCGCCGCGCACCCCGTCTCTCAGCCCGGCGCCCACCCCGGCGGCGGCCTGACCCTGCTGCTCGCGGGGGAGCCGGTCGGGTCGGTGACCGCCGACGACGCCGTCTCCGTCGCGCTCGCCGCGGCCGAGGAGTTCCAGGAGGTGCGCGGGGACGCCTGGCGGGTGGCCGAACTCCCCGGCGGACCAGCGACGATCGCCGCCCGCCTCCCCGCCCGCCTCCCCGGCCGGCTCCCCCGTCGGCTCGCTGTCCTGCCCCCCGTGCCGGTGACGCCCGCCACGCCGCGCAGGGGCGGCCCGTCCGCGCAGGTGGACGGCCGGGTGGCGCTCGACGTGATCGTCCCCCTCGGCAGGCTGACCTCCGGCCAGGCCGGCCTGCTCGCCGATCTGGCCGCCGGTGAGGTGCGGCTGACGCCGTGGCGTACGGTCGTGCTGCCCGACCTCGCGCCCGAGACGGTCGGGCCGGTGACCGAGGCGCTCGCCGGGGCGGGGCTGGTGATCGATCCCGCCTCGCCGTACGCCAGACTGTCGGCCTGCACCGGGCGGCCCGGCTGCGCGAAGGCGCTGGCCGACGTCCAGGCGGACGCGGTGCGCTGGGCGGAGTCCGGCGTGCCCGAACCACCGGTTGTCGGGCCTCCGGGTCCCCGGCCACCGGGTGCCGAACCGCCCGACGCCGGCCTGATCCACTGGGCGGGCTGCGAACGCCGCTGTGGCCGCCCGAAGGGCCGGGTCACCGACGTGGTCGCCACGACCGGCGGCTACGACGTCCGCCGTTGACCGTCCGTCCAGTCCGTCCAGTCCGTGCATCCACCGTCCGCTCCATCCACCGTCCGCCATCCACGAACAGAGGTGTCCGTGCCCGAGCACGACTACGTCCGCGACGGAGCGGAGATCTACCGGCGGTCGTTCGCGACCATCAGGGCCGAGGCCGACCTGTCGGGGCTGCCCGCCGACGTCGCCCGGGTCGCGGTCCGCATGATCCATGCGTGCGGCATGACCGACCTCGTCGGCGACCTCGGCTACTCCCCCGGCGTGGCCGAGAAGGCGCGCACCGCGCTGCTGGCGGGTGCGCCCGTGCTGTGCGACGCGCGGATGGTCGCCTCCGGCATCACCAGGAAGCGCCTGCCCGCCGGCAACGAGGTCGTCTGCACGCTCGGCGACCCCCGCGTGCCCGCCCTCGCGGAGCGGCTCGGCACCACCCGCAGCGCCGCCGCGCTCGACCTGTGGCTCGACCGCCTCGACGGCGCGGTCGTGGCCGTCGGCAACGCCCCGACCGCGCTGTTCCGGCTGCTCGAACTGGTCGCCGAAGGCGCGGGACGGCCCGCCGCCGTGCTGGGCGTCCCGGTCGGCTTCATCGGCGCGGCCGAGTCGAAGCGCGCCCTCGCGGCGTCCGGCCTGGAGTTTCTGGTTGTCCACGGCCGCCGGGGCGGCAGTGCCATGACGGCGGCGGCGGTCAACGCCATCGCCTGCGAGCAGGAGTGACGAGACGTGACAGGAACGCTCTACGGCGTCGGCCTCGGCCCCGGCGACCCCGAACTGATGACCGTGAAGGCCGCCCGCCTGATCGGCGAGGCCGACGTGATCGCCTACCACGCGGCGCGGCACGGCCGCAGCATCGCCCGGTCGATCGCGGCCCACCACATGCGCGACGGGCAGATCGAGGAGCTCCTGCAGTATCCGCTGACGACGGAGACGACCGACCACCCCGGCGGCTACCAGGGCGCGCTCGACGACTTCTACGCCGGATGCGCCGACCGCCTCGCCGCGCACCTGGACGCCGGGCGCGACGTCGTCGTGCTGTGCGAGGGAGACCCCCTCTTCTACGGGTCGTACATGCACATGCACAAGCGGCTCGCGCACCGCTACCCGGCCGAGGTCGTCCCCGGGGTCACCTCGATCGCGGGGGCGTCGGCCGTGCTGGGCCGCCCGCTGGTCGAACGCGACGAGACGCTGACGGTCCTGCCCGGGACGCTGCCCGCCGCCGTGCTGGCCGAGAAGCTGCGCGGCACGGACTCGGCGGCGGTGCTCAAGCTGGGCCGCACGTTCGAGAAGGTGCGTGACGCGCTGGCCGAGGCAGGCCGCCTCGACGAGGCCTGGTACGTCGAACGCGCCACCACCGACGCCCAGCGTGTGGCCCCGCTCAAGGACGTCGACCCGGGGCAGGTGCCGTACTTCTCGCTGGCGCTGATCCCCAGCCCGGCGCAGCTCACGTTCGTGCCGGAGACCGCCGGACGCACCGGTCCCGGCGAGGTCGCGGTCGTCGGCCTCGGCCCCGCCGGGCGGCCCTGGCTGACCCCGGAGGCCCAGGAGGTCCTCGCCGAGGCCACCGACCTGGTCGGATACGGCCCCTACGTGGACCGGGTCGCGCCCAACCCCCGCCAGACCCGGCACCGTACCGACAACCGCGTCGAGGCCGAACGCGCCCGTCACGCGCTCGACCTGGCCCTCGCCGGGGCGCGGGTCGCGGTCGTGTCGTCGGGCGACCCGGGCGTGTTCGCGATGGCCAGCGCGGTGCTGGAGGCCGCCGCCGACCCGCGTTACGCGGACGTCCCGGTGCGGGTGGTGCCCGGTCTGACCGCCGCGCAGGCCGTGGCCGGCCGGGCGGGCGCGCCGCTCGGCCACGACTACTGCGTGCTGTCGCTGTCGGACCAGCTCAAGCCGTGGGAGGTGGTCGCCGGGCGGATCTCCGCCGCCGCCCGCGCCGACCTCGTCCTCGCGATCTACAACCCGGCGTCGAAGACCCGCACCTGGCAGGTCGCCGCGGCCCGCGACCTGCTGCTCGAACACCGCGATCCGGGCACGCCCGTGGTGGTGGGCCGCGACGTCGGGGGCGAGCGGGAGTCGGTCGTGATCACCACTCTGGGCGAGCTCGACCCGGCCGCGATCGACATGCGCTGCCTGCTGATCGTCGGCTCGTCCACCACCCGCGTCGTCGAGCGCGGGGACGGGACGGTCGTCTTCACCCCGCGCCGCTATCCCGCGTGATCGCGTACCCAGGTGACGGCGTCGGCGACGTCCGTCACCCGGGTGACACCGCCGGGCGTCGCGGGCCGGTCCACCATGACGACCGGCAGCCCCGCCTCGCGCGCCGCGACCAGCTTGGCGCGGGTCTGCTCCCCGCCGCTGTCCTTGGTGACCAGCACGTCGAGCCGGTGCTCGCCGATCAGGGCGCGCTCTCCCGCCACCGTGTACGGCCCCCGGGCGAGGATCACGTGGACGTTCGGGGGAACGGGCGGCTCCGGCGGGTCGACCGACCTCGCCAGGAACCACAGCCCTGTCAGCGGCGCGAACACCGGCAGGCTGCGGCGGCCCGTCGTCAGGAACACGCGGCTCCCGAGACCGGGCAGCGCGTCCGCCGCCGCCCGGAGCGACGGCACCCGCAGCCAGACGTCCTCCGGGCCCTCCGACCAGCCGGGACGCCGCAACCCGAGCAGCGGCGTCCCGGTCGCCGCGCACGCGTGCGCCGCCGACTCGCTCATCCGCTGGGCGAAGGGATGCGTGGCGTCCACCACGACCCGCGGACCGTGCTCGGCGATCCACCGGGCGAGCCCGTCCGGGCCGCCGAAGCCGCCCGACCTGACCTCGCCCACCGGCAGCCGGGGATCGGCGACCCGGCCGGCCAGCGACGACACCACCCGCAGGCCCGGCAGCGGCGCCAGCTCGGCGGCCAGCGCCCGTGCCTCGGCCGTGCCGCCGAGGATCAGGACGAGCACGCGCGGTCCCGCGCGGCCGAGTAGAGGTGGCTGTCGGGGAACTCGTGCGCCGTCAGCGCCCGGCCCACCACGATCACAGCGGTCCGCCTGATCCCCGCCGCGACCACCTGGTCGGCGATGTCGCCCAGGGTGCCCCTGATGATCTCCTCGTCGTCCCGGCTGGCCCGGGCGACCACCGCCACCGGGCAGTCCGCGCCGTACGCGGGCAGCAGGTCGGCCACGACGGCGGCGATCCGCTGCACGGCCAGGTGCAGCACCATCGTGGCGCGGCTCGCCGACAGCGTCGCGAGTTCCTCGCCGGGCGGCATCGGGGTGGCCCGCGCCGACGTCCTGGTCAGGATGATCGTCTGGCTCACCCCCGGAACCGTCAGCTCCCGCCCCAGGGCCGCGGCGGCGGCCGCGAAGGCGGGCACCCCCGGGATCACCTCGTACGGCACGCTGTGCGCGTCGAGCCTGCGCATCTGCTCGGCGACCGCGCTGAAGACCGACGGGTCGCCGGAGTGCAGCCGCGCCACGTCGAGCCCCGCCTCGTGCGCCGCCGTCATCTCGGCGACGATCTCGTCGAGGGTGAGGTTCGCGGTGTCCACGAGCCGCGCGTCCGGCGGGCAGTCGGCGAGCAGGTCGCGCGGCACGAGCGACCCGGCGTACAGGCAGACCGGGGCCGCCTGAAGGGCCCGCAGCCCGCGCACCGTGATGAGGTCGGCCGCGCCGGGCCCCGCACCGATGAATCGAACCGTCACTGCTCGCGCTCCTTCCGCGCCGTCCAGATGGTCACCGGCATCAGGGGACGCCACCCGGTGAAGCCGCCCACCGGCGAGGCGCGCTGCACCGACAACCGCACGAGGTCCCCGCCGAGCCGCGCGTGCCACCCCGCGAGGACCGCCTCCGACTCCACGGTGACGGCGTTCGCGACCAGCCTGCCGCCCGGGGCGAGGGCGTCCCAGCAGGTCTCGACCACGCCGGCCCCCGTCACGCCGCCGCCCACGAAGACGGCCGCCGGGGCGGGCAGCCCCCCGAGCGCGCCCGGGGCGGCTCCGGTGACGACCCGCAGGCGCGGCACGCCCAGCGCGTCCGCGTTGTGCCTGACGCGGTCCGCGCGGACGGGGTCGCGCTCGACGGCGACGGCCCGGCACGACGGATGCGCGCGCAGCCACTCGACGGCCACGCTCCCGGAGCCCGCCCCCACGTCCCAGAGCAGCTCGCCCGGCAGGGGCGCCAGCTTGGCCAGGGTGACCGCCCGCACCTCCTGCTTGGTGAGCTGCCCGTCCGACTCGTACGCCTCGTCCGGCAGCCCAGGCACCCTCCCCAGTGGCACCGCCGACGGGACGTCTGCGCAGGCCACCGCCACGACGTTCAGCGCGGGCGGCGTCTCGCCGACCGGCCAGCCCGCGGCCGTGCCGTCGCGGCGGGACTCGGTCGCCGCGCCGAGATCGCCGAAGACGGTGACGCGGCTCGCGCCGTATCCCCGCTCGGTCAGCAGGGCGGCGACCAGCGCGGGCGTGTCCGCGCCCGCGCTGAGGACGAGGACGCGGCGGCCCGGCGCGAGCGCGGCGGTCAGCGTGGCGGGCGGCCGTCCGACCAGGCTGACGGTCTCGACCTCCTCGGCGGCCCAGCCGAGCCGCGCGCAGGCCAGGGCGGCCGACGACACGTGCGGCAGCACCCGCAGCCGGTCCGGCCCGAGCAGCCGGGCGAGCGTCGCGCCGACGCCGAAGAACATGGGGTCGCCGCTGGCGAGCACCGCGACCGCGCGTCCCGCGTGCGCGTCGAGCAGCCCCGGCAGCCCCGCGACCAGCGGCGACGGGTACGGCACCCGCTCGCTGGCCACCGAGGCGGGCAGCAGGGCGAGCTGCCTGGCCGACCCGACCACGACGTCCGCGGCGACCAGCTCGGCACGCGCCGCGTCGGTGAGACCGGCCCAGCCGTCCGCGCCGATCCCGACGACCGACACGGGCCTCATCGGGAGGGCTTCCTGAGCAGGTAGGTGTCCATGACCCAGCCGTGCGCCTCGCGCGCCTCCGCCCTGAGCCGCCGGATCTCGCCGGCGACCTCGCGCACCGGCCCGGCGACGAGGATCTCGTCCTCGGTCCCGACGTACGCGCCCCAGTAGACGTCGGCGTCGGCGGCCTCCGGCAGGTCCGCGAACGCGCAGCCCGCGTCGAGCATCACCACGATGTCGCCGGCGGCCTCGACGTCGGTGGGCAGGCGGCGGCCGGTCGTGATGTGCACCGGGCTGGCGACCCTGGTCAGGCTGACGCGGTGCCGCGCGGCCAGCGCCGACACGCTGCTGATCCCCGGAATGACCTCGTAGCCGAACGGCTCCGCGCCCCTGGCCAGGACGTCCTCGACGATCGCGATCGTGCTGTCGTACAGGGCGGGGTCGCCCCAGACGAGGAACGCGCCGACGCCGTCCTCCGGCACCTCCTCGGCGATGAGCCGGGCGTAGACGTCGGCCCGGCGGGCCCGCCAGTCGGCCACCGCCTCCACGTACGCGCCGCTCGTGCGGTCGCGCTCCGGGTCGCGCGCCTCGACCGTCCGGTACGGCTCCCGCGCGTGGGCCGCGATCAGCTCGCGCCGCAGCCGCACCAGGCCGTCCTTCACGGCTCCCTTGTCGAGCAGGAAGAACACGTCGGTCTCCGCGATTGCCGCGGCGGCCTGGAAGGTCAGGTGGGCGGGGTCCCCGGCGCCGATGCCGATGATCAGGACTCGCTTCATAGGTCACGAGTATGGACCCCGGCTTGACGTACTTATGCGGACGGTGCACGCTCAAGGCGACAAAAGAAGACAGAGGCGACGGTGCGCAGGAACCTGGTGTGAATCCAGGACGGTCCCGCCACTGTGACCGGGGAGTGTCTCCCGCTCGTCACCACGGCCGCGACGGCTGGAAGGTTCGGGCGACACGATGACCCGGGAGTCAGGACACTGACCCGTTGTCCTCCATCACCGGGGCGAGCGACCCCGTGAGGAGAATCACATGGCTCAGCCGGCCGTCCCCGTCTCCCGGCCCCTGCCGGTCACCATCCCCGTACGCGAGATCCTGCCCTGGGCGGTCTTCGCCGCCGTGGCCGGGCTCGTCCTGCTCTACTTCGTCGGCGCGGAGCAGGGCGCCACCCACCTCATCAGCGGGCACACCGTGCACGAGTTCGTGCACGACGGCCGGCACCTCCTCGGCTTCCCCTGCCACTGAGGCCCGCCCGATGCCCACCATGCGCTCCCTGCTGGTGCGCGGCATGCTCGTCGGCCTCGCCGCCGCGCTGCTCGCGTACGTCGTCGCCTGGTTCGCCGGAGAACCCCAGGTCGCCGCCGCCATCTCCATCGAGGAGGCCAGGGCGGCGGCCGGCGGAGAGGCCGCCGAACCGGAACTCGTCAGCCGGACCGTCCAGGAGACCGCCGGCCTGCTGACCGCCCTGCTCGTCTACGGCGCCGCCCTCGGCGGCTTCTACTCCATCGCGTACGCCTTCGCCCACGGCCGCCTCGGCGCTCTCGGCGCCCGCGCCACGGCGCTCACCGTCGCCGCCGCCGGGTTCGTCGTCGTGTACGTGACCCCCATCCTGAAGTACCCGGCCAATCCCCCGGCCGTCGGCAACCCCGATTCGATCGGCCGCCGGACCGCGCTGTACTTCGCGATGATCCTCGTCGCCCTCCTGGCGGCGGCGGTCGCCGCGTACGCGGGCCGTTCCCTGTCGTCCCGCCTGGGCGCCTGGAACGCCGCCCTGTCGGGCATCGTCGTCTACGCCGTCCTCGTCGGTGTCGCGTACGCCGTGATGCCTCCGATCGACGAGGTTCCCGACGACTTCTCCGCCGACACGCTGTGGTGGTTCAGAGTGGCGTCGTTCGGCATCCAGTTCGTCCTGTGGGGAGCCATCGGCCTCCTGTTCGGCGGCCTGACCGAACGCTCCCTGCGCCAGGGAACCCCCCGGGAGGCCGGGCTCCGGCACGCCGCGACGCGCTGAACCGGGTCGGGACCACCCCGCGGGCCGCCCGCGTGAAGCCGGTGTGTCACAGGTGGAGCGCGTCGGGGGCGTCGTCCTCGACGAGGAAGCCCCCGGACTGGTGGTGCCAGAGCCGGGCGTAGGACCCCTGGGCCTGGAGCAGCTCGCCGTGGGTGCCCTGCTCGACGACGCGTCCCCGGTCGAGCACGACCAGGCGGTCCATGCGGACGACGGTGCTGAGCCGGTGCGCCACCACGAGTGCCGTACGGTCCTGCATCAGGCGCCACAGGGCCTCCTGGATGAGGATCTCGCTCTCGGAGTCCAGGGCACTGGTCGCCTCGTCCAGCAGCAGGACGGGGGCGTCGCGCAGGATGGCGCGCGCGAGCGCGATGCGCTGCCGCTGGCCGCCGGAGAGCTTGACGCCGCGCTCGCCGATCAGGGTGTCGAAGCCGTGCGGCAGAGACTCGACGAACTCCGTGACGTGGGCCGCCCGCGCGGCCCGGAGGATCTCGGCGTCGGTCGCGCCCGGCCGGGCGAACGCGAGGTTCTCCCGCACGGACCGGTGGAACATGGCGGGTTCCTGCGGGACGTAGGCGATGAGACCGCGCAGGTCTGCTTGCCGCAGCCGGGCGATGTCCTGACCGCCGATCAGGATCCTGCCTCCGTCCACGTCCATGAGACGCAGCAGCAACCGGGTGAGGGTGCTCTTGCCGCCACCGGACCGCCCGACCAGCCCGATCTTGGTGCCGCCGGGGATGTCCAGGTTCAGGCCGTCGAACAGCGGCGCGCCGCCGGCGTACCCGAATCGCACCCGCTCGAAGCGGACGCTCGCGTCGGCCGGGCGCAGGGGCTGCGGGTCGGCCGGGTCCACCACGGTCGGCGGCGTGAGGAGCAGCTCGGTGAACTGGGCGGCCTCGGTGAGCGTGCTCTCCATACGCCGGTACACCTGGTTGAACTCGAACATGATGTTGATCGCGTTCGTGTAGTAGGTGAACGTCACGACGATGGCCTCCACACCGAGGCCGCCGCGGAGCGCCGCGGCGAGGAGCAGGCCCGTGGCACTGGTGAGCACCGACAACGGGGCGACGACCATGTCCACCCTGAGGTTGTTGTAGTCCCAGGACCGGATGGACAGCCGGCGCTGCTCGGCGATCCTGGCCCGATGCTCGACGGCCTCGCGCGTCTCGGCGGCGAACGCGCGGACCGTCTCCATGTTGGACAGCACGTCGGCGACGTGACCCGACACCAGCACCTTGGCCGCCTCACGCGCGTCGACCAGGGCCTGCCGATGGCGGATGAGCGGAGCGACGAGAACACCGGTGACGACGATGAGGCCCACGAGGACGAGCACCAGCAGCGGGTCATACCGCCACAGCACCACCGAGGCGAAGGCCAGGGGCACCACCTTCGCCATGATCGAGAACGTGAGGGTGTCCATGAACTCCTCGAACCTGGAGGAGAATCCGAGCACCCTCTTGGTCAGCGAACCGGCGAAGTTGTCGTGGAAGAACGCGACGTCCTTGGCCAGCAGCTCGTCCATGCCCAGCACGCCGAGCCGCTCGATGCCCCGGCCGTCGGCGCGGTTCAGGAAGTGCATCCCCGCCCGCCAGAACGCCTCACCCGTCAGAAGCAACGCGGCGAAGCCGAGCACGTAGGGCAGCAGCGCGTCGAAGGAGCCGTCCCGGCCGCCGGAGAGGTGCCCCACAAGGCCCGCCACCGCCAGCGGCGCCAGATAGAACAGGCAGATGTTCCCGATCGCCGGCAGCACCAGCGCGGGAGCCGCGATCGGCCACTGCCGCTTCAGCTCGCCGCAGTAGTACCGCAATGCCAGCAAAAGCGCCGATCTCCGCGCGGATTTATCATTTTCGGCCTCGTCCACCGTCCCGAGCACAGCCATCAGCCCTCCCGAATGCCGATATCGCCCTGGCCATGCTCCCGCAGCCCGTACGGGAGGAGCGAACGATTTTTCGCCGCCCGGCGAATAGGACCGAGGGATGAACCCCACGCAGATGACCGAAATATTCATAAAGGGAGTTATCAGCTGCGACCTTTCCTTACGGCGGCCGGAGGCGTGCGCGGACGACACGAGATCAGCCTCGGCCGCCACATGGTCCTGCGCTCTGCTCGCTGATCCCGGATCCGGTCACGCCCGGCGTGGTCCGATGCCTGCCGGCATCGGGCCATGCCGGTGGCCGGTTCCCGAGCACCCCGAACCGTGGGCCGGAACAGCGGAGAGCCGCCCCCGGTGGTGCAAGGGGCGGCTCGGTCTTCCGGCTTCCGGATCCGCTGTGGCCGGTCTGCCTCTGCCTGACTTACCGGTATCCGGCGGCGACGATGTTCGCCTGCACCGCGTCCTCGGTGGCGTTCGTCGGGTATCCGGAGGTCATCACGCCCTCGTAGAAGGTGCCGGCGGCGCCGTGGCTGTTGTCACCCCCGATGCCGAGGATGATGGCCCCTTCCTTCTTCATCGGGTTGTAGCCCGAGACGTTGGGACGCTTGCCGTCGTAGAAGGTGCCGAGGCCGCCCGACTGCGCGTTGCCGCCGCGGATGGCCCAGTGGTTCGGCTCGCCCTTGATGATGGCGGTCAGGTAGCGGTGGCTGATGGTGGGGTCGCCCGCGTTGTACTTCTGGTTGACGCCGGAGAACAGGCCGTTCTCCAGGTCGGCCATGATCCACGGGCCGTTGCCGGCGCCGTAGCCCCAGACCTTGATGTTGCCGAAGTAGATGGCCTCCATCGTGCCGTTGCCGTTGTCACGGCTGTTGGTCTCGGCGTTGCCGTAGTCGAAGCAGCAGCCGCCGTTGTAGTGGGTGCCGTCGAAGATGGCGTACATGCCCTCCGGCTGGTCGCCCTTGGCGACGCCGTTGGTGTTGTTGTTGCGGTAACCCACACCGGGATCCACGTAGACGCCGTACGCCTTGCTGCCGTAGACCGTGGTCGGCGCCTTGGTCGCGGTCGCGAGGTTGTCGTACCCGCCGGGAGCCGGGCCCGAGAAGCCGCCGGGAGGCGCCTGGGTGAGGCGGTTGTTGCGCCCGGACTGGTCGTAGATGATCGTGATGAGGCAGGTCGTGTTCGCGCAGAACGAGTCCTGTGCGGCGGCGTTCGCGGCGCCGCCCGCACTCAGCACGCCGATGTCCCGGGTGGTGTTGTCCGAGGAGCGGCGCACCTGGTAGAGCGGGCCGTTGTAACTGCCGTACAGGGCGCGGGTCGTGCTGTGCGCCGCGACGCAGGGCGTGCCGCCGGCGGCGTAGATGTCACACGGCCGCGTGCCACCCGGTGGCGGCGAGGGGGTGGACGAGGGCGTCCGCGAAGGAGACGCCGAAGGGGACGCCGAGGGCGAGCCGCCGGGGGACGGGGAGGTGACGCCGCCGGTGCAGGTCACGCCGTTGAGGGCGAAGCTCGCCGGCTTCGGGTTCGAGCCGCTGAAGCTTCCGTTGAACCCGAACTCGGTGCTCCCGCCGCTGGGGATGGCGCCGTTGTACGAGACGTTGGTGACCGTGACCTGGGAGCCCGACTGGGTGTAGCTGCCGTTCCACAGCTGGGTGATGGTCTGCCCGGCGGGGAACGCCCAGGTCAGCCTCCATCCGTCGATCGGATCGCCGAGATTGTTAACGTTAACACTTGCGTTGAAGCCGCCCGGCCATTCGCTGGCCACCGTGTAGGTGACCTGACATCCGGCCGCGGCCGCCGAGGCCGCGTTGGTCCCCGCCATACCGGCGCCGGCCACCAGAAGGGCGGCGACGGCGGCGGCCGAGAGTTTCAGGCGCCGACGTAATGAGCTGACGTTTCGCACAGATGTTTCCCATTCTCCGAGATGTGCGTTCTCCGCGGCGTCATTGCCGCGGACGATCAACCCACCTGTTGGGAGTCAGTCCATATCCGATTTTCTGTTAGCGCTAACATTTTTCGGCCGATCACGGATGCGGCTCCGTTCGTGGTGGTGGTGTGCTGCTGAGCCAATCCCGGCGCGGGGCATCAGTCAATCAGGCGGAACCCGGCCGCGCCCCCCGCGCGGCCGCCGACCCTTTTGAAGTGGAACGATGAACCGCGGTGAAGACCGGCGGTTCACATCCACGCTGAAAGTTTCAGTCCTCCGACCATTCACGGGCTTAGAAGTGCCTTGAGTCAAAAAGGTCATAACAATGATGACCGGTTATCGGACCTTTCGCAACCGCCGGGTCGCGGTAGATCGCGATACAGGGTCGCGAGCACGGCCGGCCGCCACTGGCGCAATCGAGATCGGGCCTGACCCTCCGAACCGGCGCGAATTGTCAGGGCCGAGCGAGGAACTCCGCCGTCGTCGTCGTGAACCGGTGGGCGTCGTCGAGCCAGGGGAAGTGTCCCGCTCCCGGCTGCACGACGAACTCGGCGTGCGGGAACAGCGCCGCGAACTCGGCGACGACGTCCGGCGGCGTGTTCAGGTCGACCTCTCCGGCGAGCAGCAGGACCGGCGCGGTGAACGCGCCCAGCGCGGCGCGGGTGGCCGGTGGGTCGAACGCGCCCGGGGCGCCGAAGGCCGCCGCGGCCTCCTCGTTCCGCCCGCCCTCCTGGGCCGCCTGATGGTCCCGGGCGGCGGCGTCCCAGCGTCCGTAGAAGAAGGGGTCGATGCGCTTCCAGTCGTCGTCGGCGGCGTCGCCGGCGACGATCGCCTCGAGAGCCGCGAACGCGGCAGCGAACCACGGCTCGTCCCGGCGCAACCGGGCGGTCGCGAGGCGTGACTCCCCCGTGGCCTCGATGCCGACCGCCCTGGTGCTCGGAGTGATCAGGGCGAGCCTGCGTACCCGGCCGGGGTGCCGGGCGGCGTACAGCGTCGCGAGGTTCGCGCCGGCGCAGTGCGCGAGCAGGTCGATCCGGTCGAGGCCGAGATGTTCGCGCAGCGCCTCGACGTCGCCGACGAGCCGGTCGCAGCGGTAGGAGGACACGTCCTCGGGTATCGCGGACCGGCCGGCGCCCCGGGGATCGAGCATGAGCAGCCGCCGGTGCGCCGGCAGGCCGCCGAGGTCGCCGAGGTAGTCCGCGCTCTGCATCGGGCCGCCGGGCAGGCAGATCACGGGATCGCCCGCTCCGGACACGTGACAGGCCAAGGTCGTTCCGTCATGGGCGGAGTACGTCTGAAGCATGCCCGGAAGCCTGTCAGCGGCGTTTCGGCGCGGGCAACGGATTAACCGCCGGCGGGTGCGCGACCCCGCATCCCGGCACGAGCCCTCCCGGGGACGTCGCTTACGCGGTCACGGCCGGCGGTTCTCGCCCGGGGTGACGACGTCGGCGCCTCGCCGCCCCAGCAGTTCGGTGAGCCGCTCGGCGTTGCGCTGGGCGTTGTCGGCGCAGCAGTTGTTGTGCAGCACGTGCGTGGTCACCGCCTGGCCGGCCAGACCCGCGATCCGGTCCGCCCAGCTCCGGAGTTCCTCCTCCGAGTAGAAGTAGCCGAACCGCTCCTCGATGACGCGGCTCGTCCACTTGTCCGAGCGACCGTGCAGGCGGACGACGGCGAGGTCGGAGGTGGCCGCGAGCACGGGCGGGATCGACGACGGATGCCCCTGCGGCATGTCCACCCCGACGTACGGCAGGTCGTTGTCCGCCAGGAAGCCGAGGGTCTCGTCCTGGGCGGCGGGGTCCATCCACGCCCTGTTGCGGAACTCGACGCACACCCGCATCGGCAGGCAGCGGTCCCGGCATTCGAGGATGTAGCGGCGGTTGGCGCTGCCGGGCGGGAACCACTGGGGGAACTGGAACAGCACCGCGCCCAGCTTTCCCGCCTCGTGCAACGGCTCCAGCGCGGAGAGGAAGCGCCGCCACACCTCCTCGACGGCCTCGGTGGGCAGGTCACGCGCGTAGAGCGTGCCCTTGGGCTCCCCCAGCGCGGCCCGCAGGTCCTTGTACAGCGCCGAGGGCCGGGTCGGATGCCCGGTGAGCAGCGAGAACGCCTTGACGTTGAAGGTGAAGTCCTTCGGCGTGCGGTCCCGCCACAGCTCGGCCGTACGCCGGGCCGGCGGGTTGTAGTAGGTGGCGTCCACCTCGACCAGGGGGAATCGTCCGGCGTAGTAACCGAGCCGGGTCTCAGGCGTGGACGCCTCGGGGGGATACCAGCCGGACGCGAGCAGCGACTTGTCCGTCCAGGAGGCCGTACCGATCAGGATCTTGCCCATCCCCCGACCGTAGGCCCCCGCGCGCCGTCGTGGGCGCCGCTCCGGCCGGACAGGCGTCTGCCGAGGCGCTGGCCCGGGGCCTCCACGAGGCGGTACGTCACGTGGCCGAGCGCCACCGTGGCGAGGAAGAACAGCGGCAGGTTCGGCGCGATCCGCAGCAGCAGCGGGTGCAGCAGGTAGAGGGAGAAGCTGATCACCCCGAGGTGGGTGAGCCACCGGGGGAACGCCCGGCCCCGCAGTGCGAAGGCGGCCAGGAAACAGGCCGCCGCGAGCACGATCGCCACCGTGTGCGTGGAGTCGTCCTCGGCGATCACCGCGCAGGCCAGGACGGCCGACAGGGCCGCCGCGGCCGTACGCCACCGGATCGCCCCGCGCTCGGCCCGGTACACCGCCGTCCCGGCGAACATCATCGCCGCGATGACCAGCCCCTGCCCGGCGCCGCCCCGGCTGCCCAGCACGACCAGCGCCAGACCGAGGAGGCCCCCGATCACCGCCGCCGCCCTGCGCACGACGCCGTACGGGCCCGCGGACGCCACGACGGCGAGCACGACGGCGACGGCGAGGACCAGAGCGGCGGCGCCCGCGCGGCCGTTGATCGTCGCGCGCGGCAGCAGCAGGCCGAGGGGCACCGCCGCGAGCGCCAGGACGACGGCGATCGGCGCCGGCCGGTGCGCCTGCCGTACGGCGAACAGCCCGGCGACCATGAGATAGAACGCCATCTCGTAGGAGAGCGTCCACATCACGCCGATCACGGCGGGCAGGCCGAGCAGTTCCTGCAGCATCGTGAGGTTGCCGAGGGCGACGAGCGCGAGCGGACGCCGGTCCAGGCCGGGCGACGGCACGAACGCGCCGGCGTACGCGAGGAGCAGCGCGAGGGCGAGCGCGGCGAGCAGCAGGGGCAGCAGCCGGAAGGCCCGGCCGGTCCAGAAGGCCCGCAGGTCACCGCGCCGTTCCAGGGATGCCGGGATGATGTATCCGCTGACCAGGAAGAAAGCGAAGACGCCCCAGGTGCCGACGTCGACCTTCCCGTCCACTCCCGCCCAGAACTCCGGGACGAAGGTCCAGGCACCGTGGTGCAGGGCCACGCCCAGCGCGGCGACCCCGCGCAGCGCGTCCAGCCAGGCCAGCCGGGAGGGATTCGCCGCCATTCAGGTGACTTTATCCCGCCTTGCTCACGCTGAAGTCGTCGAACGAGACGGTGACCACGCCGCCTCCGGCCTCGGGGACGCGAGCGAGGACCCCCGCCTGGCTGTGCGGGCCCGGCGGCAGCGGATCGGCGTCCTCGGCGTCGAGAACGCGGGTGCCGTCGATCCAGAACGTCAGGCGGGAGCCCCGGCAGGAGGCCTGGAGGCGCACCGCGCGCCCGGCGCTCGGCGGGGCCGCCTTCACCGGCGGCACGACGTCGAGGCTCGTGCCCTCGGACCGCCGCACGACGCGGGCGGTGCCGTCGAGGCCGAGCAGGAACGCGTAGCCGCTGGGAACGTCCTCGTCCCATCGGCACACGAGCCCGAGGCCGCCCTGCCCGGAGTCCTCCCGCGGTTCGGCCGTCACGCCGACCAGCACGTCGCGTCCGGCCGCCGCGTCGGTCTTGGCGGGCACGGGCGACAGCGCGACGTTGTGGGGATCGGTGCTGTCGGCGCGGACCGTGTAGACGCCGCGCTCGATCTCGTAGCCGCGCGTCGTGCGCTGGTCGCCCGCCGCGTCGGGGTCGAAGGTGTAGCCGTCCCAGTTGCCCCGATCGCCGAAGTCGTCGCCGTAGAGCAGGCTCCCGCCCAGGGGACCCGCCTCGCCGCCGCGGGACGCGTACAGGAGGACCCCGCCCGCGACGAGCACGGCCGTCACCCCCGCCGCGAGGCCGAGGAGCCACCGCCGCCGCGACGGCGGATTCCCGGTGTCCGCGCCCGCCGGGATCCCGGCGCCGCCGGAGACGACCGTACGGGCCGGGTCGTCCGCTGCCGTGGTGAACGGTGCCGTGGTGGAGGGTGCCGAGGTGAACGGTGCCGTGGTGGAAGGTGACGTGGTGGCAGGTGCCGTGGCCCCCGTGGCGGCGTCGTCGCCGGTGAGGGCGCGCAGCAGGGCGGAGGCGGCGGGCCGGGCGGCGGGATCCTTCGCCAGGCACGCCTCCAGCAGCGGGCGGAGGTCGGCGGGCACGCCGGACAGGTCGGGCTCGCGGGCCGAGATGGCCATCAGGATGGCCGGGACGGTCGGCCCGGCGAAGGGCAGGCGCCCGGTCGCGGCGTACGCGATCGTCACGGCCCAGCTGAAGACGTCGGAGGCGGGACCGGGCCGCTGCCCGGCGAGCTGCTCGGGGGCGATGAAGGCGGGCGTGCCCGCCATGCCGCCGCCGGTGACGGTGTGGTCGGCGGCGCTCGCGATGCCGAAGTCGATGACCACGGGCCCCTCCGGGCCGAGGATCACGTTGCCGGGCTTGAAGTCGCGGTGCACGATCCCGGCCCGGTGGATCGCGGCGAGGGATGTCAGCGTGGCGACGGCGAGGCGGTGCAGCCCGCTGCCCGTACGCGGGCCGTCCTCGGCGACCGCCGTCGCCAGCGAGGGCCCGGGAATGTACTCGGTGACGATGTACGGCCGCCCGTGGTGGGACCCGGCGTCGAGCACGCGGGCCGTGCAGAAGAGGGCGAGCCCGCGCGCCGTCTCCGCCTCCCGGAGGAAGCGGCGGCGGCTCGTGGCGTCCGCGGCCTCCCTGGCGTGCAGCAGCTTGATCGCGACCTGGCCGCCCGAGGCGTCCCGCGCGAGGTAGACCGCGCCCTGGCCGCCCTCGCCGAGCACGCCGACGAGGCGGTGGTCGCCGATCCGCTCGGGATCACCGGGGTCGAGGGGGCGTCGCGGCCCGGCGGGACCCGTCACGACCGGCGGTCGCAGGTGGTCCGTTCCGGCCGTTCCCGCATTCGTCCCGCTCCCTCGCGATGCCGTCGATATGTCGATGGAACAGGCCGGATCCTGTCATATCCGGAGGTGACCCGGCAGCGAAATCACGCCCCCCGGCGTACGGACGGCAGGGAATGTGCCTGTGCCGCGACGGGCCCCGGCAGGTCACGGACGAGCCGGACGGGGGCGGACCTCGCAGTCCGGCAGGCCCGCCAGCACGGCGGCCAGTTGCCGGGCGTTGGTCTGCGCGTAGTCGCGGTAGCAGTTGTTCATGAGCACGTGCGTGGTGGTCGCCTCCGCGCCCAGATCGCGCAGCCTCGGCGCCCACCGCCGCAACTCCTCCAGCGAGTAGTGGTAGCCGAAGCGCTCATGGATGTCGTGGCTGGTCCACCTGTCGCTGTGCCCGTGGAAGCGCACGACCTCCAGGTCGGAGGTGGCCGCGACGACCGGCGGGACCGAGTCCGGGTAGCCCTGCGGCATGTCCACGCACACGTACGGCAGCCCGTACGACCGGAGGAAGTCGAGGGTCTCGGCCCGGTTCTCCTCGCTCATCCAGGTGTGGTTGCGGAACTCGACGGAGATCCGCAGCGGTTCGCAGCGCCGCCTGCACTCCAGGATGTAGTGCTTGTTCGCCCGGCCGACCGGGAACCACCGGGGGAACTGGAAGAGCACCGCCCCGAGCTTGCCCGCCTCCAGCAGCGGCAGCAGGGCAGCGCGGAACCGTTCCCAGACCTGCTCGACGATCCGGGGATCGAGGTCGCGGGCGTACAGGTTCTTGCCGGCGCCGCTCGGCCGCAGGTCCTTCGGCAGCGCGCCCGGCCGGGTCGGATGCCGCGTGAGCAGGGAGAACGCCTTGACGTCGAAGACGAACCCCGGGGGCGTTCGCTCGGCCCACAGCCGGACGGTGGCCTCGGCGGGCGGCGCGTAGTAGGTCGAGTCGACCTCCACCAGCGGGAACTCGCCCGCGTAGTGGCGCAGGCGCTCCTCGGGTGTGGTGACGCCGGGCGGGTACCACCCGGACTCCAGCAGCGTCCTGTCCGTCCACGACGCCGTGCCGACCAGGATCTCTCCCATATCTCACGATAAGTCAGGAGAGGTGTGTCGCTTGTGACGCGTGAAGCGTGCGTGGGTCTATGATGTTGGAAAATAAAGCGGCCCCGGCGTTCGGTGGTCGCCGGCCGAAGCTCACCGGAGGTGGCCGATGCTGTCGACCTGGGCCCTGGAGACGTTCGGCCCGCGCGCCGAGCAGATCCGCCGCGGCGTGGCCGAGGCGCTGGCGGTCGCCCTGGAGAACGCCCGGGACGCCCAGCAGACGGCGCGGACCCGGCATCTGCATCCGTTCGGCTTCACGCTGATGTCGCGCAAGTTCGAGGCGCTCGCCCGCGCGTTCGCGGACATGGCGGACGTCGATATCGTCAAGCCGCAGGGCTCCCAGCACGAGCTCGTCGTCCTCGGCGGCAACCTGCTCTTCCCCTTCCGCTACGCGAAGGACCGGTCGGTCAGCGTCGTCAACGCCCGGATCGGCGACGGCAGGCCGTCGGGGCTGGTCCAGGCGTTGTTCACCCGGTTCGGCCCGCGGCCCTGGACCGAGCAGCTGACACTGGGCGGCGCCGAGACCGGCATGCCCGAGCCGGTCACCCCGGCCGCCCGGGCGCTGACGCAGCTGCCCGAGGGCACCCGTCTGGTGCTCATCGCGTACGCGTGCAACGCCAGGGCCGGGCTGCTCGACGCGTGGTGGGGCGAGGCCGAGCTGCTCGACCGCACCGGCAACCTGCGCTGGCACCACTACGAGGCGATCCCGCTCGCCGGAGCCGCCCTCGTGGGAACCCTGCCCGCACAGGCCCTGCCGATCGAGACCCTGCCGATCGAGGCGTCCGTCTTCTCCGGGGGCGCGATGCCCGCTCCCGAGATGAACCCCCGGTCGCCGTACGAGCGCGCGGCGGCCCTGCCGCCGGTCAGCGAGGCGCCGGCGGAGGCGCCGGACGTCGCCAATGAAGGACGATAGGCCACTCCGGCTGGTCGGAAGTCCGGTCGAGGGGCAGGCCCGAAGGATGGCCGAGGGGCCGCTCGAGGGATCGACCGAGGGACCGGACGTGCGGCCGGACGGGGAGCCGGGCGATGACGCGACCTCCCGCGAACCCAGCCCGCAGGCGGTGGCGGACGCCTTCGACGGGACCCGGCTCACGCAGGCCAGACGGCTCGCCGCGCTGACCAAGAAAGAGGTCGCCGAGCGCGTCGGCGTGTCGCCCGCCGCGGTCGGCCAGTACGAGGCCGGGGTCACCCGGCCGCGGCCCGACCTGGTGCCGCTCCTCGCCGAGGTGCTCGCGGTCCCCTCGGCGTTCTTCCTGCCGGGCCGCCCGCACGGCAAGCTCGACGGCTCGATGGCGCACTTCCGCAGCCTGCGCTCCACCCGGGCCTACCAGCGGGCCAAGGCCGTCGCCTTCGTCGAGCAGGTCTGGGAGCTGACGTACGCGCTGGAGAAGCGGGTGCGGCTCCCCTTCGTCGACCTGCCGGGCTTCGCCGGGGGCGAGGTCGACTCCGGCACCGCCCTGCCCCGCGATCCCGTGGGCGCGGCCCGCGCGCTGCGGGCCCACTGGGGCCTCGGCGCCGGGCCGGTCAGTCACCTGGTGCGGCACATGGAGTCGCGGGGGATCGTCGTCGTCTTCCCCCGGGCCGACGAGGACGCGGTCACGGTCGACGCCTTCTCCACCTCCAGCCTGCCCCGGCCCATCGTCGTCCTGACGCCCAACCGCTTCGACGACGTCTACCGGCACCGCTTCACCGCCGCCCACGAACTGGGCCACCTGGTCCTGCACGGCGACGCGGCGGCCGGGGACAGCCAGCAGGAACGCGAGGCCGACTCCTTCGCCGCCGAGTTCCTCACGCCGCGCGACAGCGTCGGGCCGGGCCTGCCCGCCCGCGCCGACCTGCGGCGGCTGGCCGAGTTGCGCCGCGTCTGGGGCGTGTCGGTCGACTCGCTGCTGTACCGGTGCCGGGAGGTCGGCCTGCTGTCCGACTCGGCGGCCGGGCGGGCCTGGCAGCGGCTGGCCGCGCTGCGCGACCAGCCCGGCTTCGCGGCGGAGCCGGTGTCGGGCTACCCCGGCGAGCAGCCCGTGCTGCTCGCCCGGGCCTTCGAGATGGCGGCGGCCGAGACCCGGCTGACCGTGCCCGCGCTGGCGCGGGAGCTCGCCTGGCCGCCGGCGCGGGTGCGTGAGCTCATCGGCCTCCCCGGTCACCGTCCGGAGCTGAAACTGGTCTTCTGATCAGGGGCGACCGCTCCGCCGGCCGCCGCAACGACGCCGCCCCGAGAGCGCCGAGCAGCGCCGTCGCGGCGAGGACCAGCATGGTCTCCCGGAAACCCGTGAGCGCGGATCCGGTGGCCGCGCCACGGGTGGTGAGGAGCGTCACCAGCAGCGCGATCCCGAACGATCCGGCCAGCCGCTGCACGACGCTGAACAGCGTGTTCGCGTCCGGGACGCGCTCGGGCGGCAGCCCGCCCAGCAGCGAGACGACCAGGGGCTGGCTCGTGAACCCGATCGCCAGGCCGCGCCCGCACAGCAGGAGCGTGGTCAGCCAGACCGGCGTGCCCGCCGACAGCAGCGCCATGAGACCGGTCGTGACCGCGAGGAACAGCATGCCGGCCACGACCACGAACCGCACCGAGAAGCGCTCGGCCATCCTGGTGCCCGCCGCGGCCGACACTCCCATCGCCAGCCCCTGCGGCAGGAGCGCGAGCCCGGTGACGAGGCCGCTGTGGTGCTGGATCGTCTGGAGATAGAGCGGCGCGAGGAACAGCACGGCGAACAGCACGACGCTCGACACCGCGCAGAGGGCGAGCGTGAGCGCCCGTACGGGATCCCGGGCCAGGTCGAGCGCCAGGGCGGCCTGCGGCCGGTGGCGCGCCCACAGCACGTAGGCGGCCAGGAGCGCCAGGCCGGCCGGCCAGGAGGGGGTGGCCCACCCGTGCGCCGCCGCCCGCTCCACTCCGTAGGTGGTCAGGCCGAGCCCGGCCGCCAGCAGGACCAGCCCGGGCAGGTCCGGCCGTACGGCGCGGTCGCCCCTCGTGCCGAGGCCGGCCCGGCGGGCCGCCAGCGCGCCGGGCAGGGCGAGCAGCCCGACCGGCAGGTTGACCAGGAAGATGGAGCGCCAGCCGTACGCGCCGATCAGCAGGCCACCCAGGGAGACGCCCAGTGCGGGCGCGGCGAAGAACGCGAGTCCGGCGGCGAGCGGCACCTTGCCGCCCGCCCCCTCGGCGGCGCCTCCCCTGCCGATCAGCAGACCGATCGCCAGCGGAATGAGGGGCGCCCCGGCGAGGCCCTGCACGACCCGGAAGCAGATCAGCATGCCGGCGTCGGCGCTGAGCGCGCACGCGGCGGAGGAGACCGTGAACAGGGCCAGGCTCCCGGCGTACGTCGGCACCAGGCCGAAGCGCCTGGCCAGGTACGACGTGGCGGCCAGGCCGATCGCCAGGGCGAGCAGGTAGCCGCTCACCGCCCACTGGACGACCTCCAGCGGGCGGCCCAGCTCGCGGACGAGATCCGGCACCGCGAGGTTGACCACCGACGAGTCGATCATCGAGAGCACCGGCCCCGCGACGAGGCCGGCCGACATGAGGCGGGAGGGCGTCGCGCCCTCGGCGTCCGTCACCCCGTCTCCTCCAGCACCGCCTCCAGCTCGGTCAGCCAGAGCAGTTCCAGCCGGAGCCGTTCGACGGTGAAGGCGAGGACGCGCTCACCCCAGGGCGCGTGCCCGGCGGCGGCGGCCAGTTCCTCCTGCAGGGCCAGCTCGTGCTCGACGCGCTCCCGCCTGACCTCGACGATCCTGCGCCGGTCGGCGGCGGGCAGCAGGTCGAACAGCCCGACCCTGACCTGGAACTCCTCGTCCTTCGTCAGCACCTGGGGATCGGCCGTGCGCAGCAGCGCCAGCAGACGTTCACGCCCCTTGCCGGTGATCCGGTAGACGGTCCGCTGCGGACGGCCGGGCGCCACCTCCTCGGCGATCTTCTCGATCTCCCCGCGCTGCTCGAAGCGGCGCAGCGCTGGATAGAGCGTGTTGTTGTTGAGAAGACCGCCGGTCAGGCGCTCCATGTACTTCTTGATCTCGTAGCCGTGCTTCGGCGCGGTGAGCAGGCCGCGCAGGATCATTATGTCAGAGTACACCCGTCCAACATAACCTAGGTTAAGTTAACCCACCACTCCTTCGTGCCGGGCAGCGGGTCAGGCGACGGCCTGGCTCTGCACCACCTGGTCCTTCAGCGGGGCGAGGGCGCCGGCGATGGCGCCGATCGTCTCCCCGTCCACCCCGCACGACTCCAGCGCGCCGGCCAGGTGGACGACCACCTGGTCGAACTCCTCGGCGGTGATGCCGAGCCCGGCGTGCGCCACGTCCATCGACTTGCCCCGGTACTCCTGCGGACCGCCGAGCGCCGCGGCGACGAAGCTGCGCTGGTGCGCCTTCAGCTTGTCCATGTCGACGTCCGCGAAGTATCCCCGCAGCATCGGATCGGCGACGACCCGCTGGTAGAACTCGTCGACCACGGCCGAGACCGCGGCCGACCCGCCGATCTGATCGAAGATGGACGGCATACCGAATTCCTCCCGCGTCTGTGTGACCTCCTCGCCGAGGATCGACACGGAAGGTTACAGCGCGATTACCAACCGGAAATACGTGCGTAGCGGCCCGCTCACGCGGTCGACACGTTCGACCCGGAACGGTGCCCGCACCCCCGAGTGCGGGCACCGTCGTCCCGGAAGGCCGGCAGAAGGACGGCACCCCGAAGGACCGGGTGCCGTCCGGAAGAGCCGGTGCCGCCCGGAAGGGTCAGCGCCCTCCCGCGCTCCGCAGCGCGTCACGGATCGCGGCGTAGGCGGGCTTCGGCTGGAGGTTCTCGTCGTACGGCAACGCCGCACCCTCGCCCTGGAAGACGGCGGGGATCCAGGAGTACTTGTCGGTGTAGTCCCAGACGGTGATGCCGACGCAGCGGCGGACGGCGAGGCAGGCCTTGGTGACCCTGGCGTACCAGTCGGCCTGGGTGGCGAGTTTGGTCTCGTCGGCCGGCAGGTACATGCGGATGTCCAGTTCGGTGACGGCCACGTCCAGGCCGAGGTCCGCGAAGCGCCGCAGGTTCTGCTGGAGCGTCTCCGGATAGCCGTACTGCAGCGCGAGGTGTCCCTGGAAGCCGACGCCGTCGATCGGCACGTGCTGGGCCTTGAGCGACTTCACGAGGTTGTAGTAGGCGTCGCTCTTCGGCCCGATCGCCTCGATGTTGTAGTCGTTCAGGTAGAGCTTCGCGTGCGGGTCGGCCTGGTGCGCCCAGCGCAGCGCGTCGGCGATGTACCCGGGACCGAGCGTCCGGTAGAAGATCGTGTCGCGGTAGGTGCCGTCCTCGTTGAACGCCTCGTTGACGACGTCCCACGAGTAGACCTTGCCCTTGTAGTAGCCGGCCACGGTCGTGATGTGCTTCTTGAGGATCGCCCGGAGCTGGTCGGCGGTGAAGGTGCCGTTGTTCAGCCAGTCGGGCAGCTGGTTGTGCCAGACCAGGGTGTGCGCCCGGAACGACATGTGGTGCCTGCGGGCGAAGTCGAGCACCTGGTCGCCCTGGGTGAAGTCGAACACGCCCTGCTGCGGCTCGGTGGCGTACCACTTCAGCGCGTTGCCCGCCGTCGTGGAGTTGAACTCGCTGCCGAGGATGCCGAGGTACGCCGTGTCGGAGAACTCGGGGTTGTCGGTCGCCGAGCCGAAGTAGCGGTGGGTGTCCGCGGCCAGCCGGCCCAGCGTCTTGTCGCCGTGCCGGTCGGGTGCGGCGGAGGCCGGCGTCGCCGCGATCGCGGTGACGAGCCCGGCGGCGGCCAGTGCGGCGGCGAGTCTGTGCGACATGAGGAAGGTCCTCCGGTGGGGGTACGTGGCCGGACGTCCAGATCCACGAGCGAGGCCGTCCGAAACGTTTCGGAATGTTTCCCTAACTTTCTGGTGACGTACCCTACGAATCCTTCACTCGTCGGTCAATACGAAGTGACAAATCCCGTTTCGAACAGCGAGAATGACGTTGGACGACTTGACAGACGTCCGAAAGTTTCAGCTCCGCGCCCTTTTCAGGGGTAAGGGTGCGGAAAGGGAAGGGGAGGGCCGGGTCGTCCCGGCCCTCCCCTTCGTACGACCCGGTCAGGGTTCCAGGCTCTCCGGGATGGAGTCGGAGCGGCCCGCCGGGTGCTCGGTGCGGCCCCGGGCGTCGTAGATCTTCACCCAGTGGACGCCGGGCAGCCGCTTGAGCGTGGGCATGATCTCGTCGGCGACGGTGAACGCCGACCCGCCGCTGCCGACGGCGCCGGTGAGCCGTACGTGGGCGACCCCGCCGCGGACGACCACGGACCGGAAGCCGGTGGCCCCCGAGGCGACGAAGCGCAGCCCGGCGGCGTACTCCGCCCGGGTCGGCCCGGCGAACAGCCGCTGGAGCGCGCCGCGCGCGGTGGCGGGCGCAACCACCGGCCGCCGCACCGCCCTGGTGTACGGCTCCCGCCCCGCGTGGTAGCGGCGGGAGTCGAGGAAGTGGACGCCGACCGGCACGGTGCGGTGCGGCGTCCTGATGTCCACGACCACCCGGCTCGGACGGGTGAGCGTGTAGACGCGGTAGGGGGCCTTACGCGCCAGGCCGATGCCGAACGAGAGCACCGCCTCGAAGTCGCCCGCTCTGACGACCTGGAGAACCCCGGGCAGCGCGAAGGTCTCACGGGCGGGACCGTGGGTGGAGGCGCCGCTCCCGTCGTGGCCGATCGCGCGCTCGAAGCGCAGGGCGAGGATCGCGTCGCCGGCCACCGGGATGGTGGCGCCCGATCCGTCGGCGATCAGCCGGGACACGTAGCCGGCGCTCCGCCGTGCCGGGAGCGGGCCGCGGAACTCGAAGACGACCCGGTCCAGGCCGGGGTGGTGCGAGGCGCGCACGCCGACCAGGGTCGCGACGGGCGCGGCGGCCCGTAGCGCGGAGGCCGGGGCCGCGGAGACTGGCACGGAGGCCGGCGCGGCGGCCGCCGGGACCGCCGGCAGGACCGCCAGTGTGAGCGCGCTCACCAGCGACGTGGCCGAGGCCGCGAGCGAGCGCATGGGAGGCAGAAACATGAGGGCTCCTCTGCCGGGTTCCTTTCGCGGGAGTGGGGGACCCGCACGGGCCGGACCGTTCCAACGGCCCGGCTCCTAACTGGAGTATCTCCATATCGCCACGGCCTTCGGCGTGACAGACGTGTCACTTTCGGCCGCACTTTTCTACCCGGTCGACGAGAAGGCGGGCGCCGGTCCTGCGTACGCGGAAAAGGGAGCGCCGCCGGAGGGACGTCTCTCCGGCGGCGCTCCTTATTCGGGGGGTGTCAGGCGTGGTGGTGTCGTCAGGCGTTGGTGCAGGCGGTGCCGTTCAGCGTGAAGCCGGTCGGGTTGCCGTTCGAGCCGCTCCAGGTGCCCTGGAAGCCGAACGAGATGCTGCCGCCCGCGCCGACCGAGCCGTTGTACGACAGGTTCTTCGCGGTGACCGAGGACCCGTTCTGGGTCACGGTGGCGTTCCAGCCACTGGTGATCTTCTGGCCGTTCGGGAAGTTGAAGCCCACGGTCCAGTTGTTCACCGCGCTGGAGGGGGTGACGGTGACGTCGGCGGTGAAGCCGCCCTGCCACTCGTTCTTCGTGTACTTCACCTTGCAGCCGCCGCCGTTGCCCGGGTTGCTCGGCGACGTCGTCGGCGTGGAGCTCGGGACGGAGCCGCCGATGCTGTAGGAGAAGTTGTTGACGGCGAGGCCGGCGCCGCCCACCCAGGGCTCGAATCCGGCCTGGACGCTGGTGAGGTACCACGACCGCTGGCCGTAGCCCCGGTTCACGGTGTCGTCGTAGAAGTTGCGCACCGCGAAGCTGATCGAGTTCGTCGGCGAGGTCCGCACGTAGGAGATGACGTTCCAGCCGATGTTGCCGAACCAGACGTCCCAGGTGGCGCCGGCGATGTTGGCGGTGCCGACGCGGGATCCGACGGGCTGCACCGACCCGGTGTGGTTGAGCCACACCATGATCTCGGCGCCGGTGTTCTGGCCGTCCCGGCGGGGCGTGGGGTCGAACCAGATGTCGTACGCCGCGTCGTAGATCCCGGAGCCCGGGTAGCTCATGCTGACGCTGGTCTGCACCGTGTTGAACTGGCTGTTGCTCGCCTGGAGAGGCAGGCCGCTGTTCGTGGAGCAGTTGGCGTAGTGGCAGCCGGCGTAGATGGCCGGATAGGCGGCCGGGGTGCCGCCCGTGTTGTTGTGCTGCGCCTGCGTCACCGTGAAGCCGTTGTTCGTGACGTTGATGCATTGCGTGGCGCTGCTGCCCCACACGTTGTTGATGACGACGTACTTCCCGTTCTGGACGGTCGTACTGCCGTACTTGTCGCAGATCACCGTGTCTGCGTGCGCCGCCTGACCGACGACGAGCGACGCGGCGACGGAGCCGAGCATGGCGAGGCTCGCCGTGATCATTCGCATCTTCATGACCCGGACCATAGACACCTGACCATGGACCGCAACATGAGTTGATTTGGTCGACAAACTGGACGAAACCGCAACCAGCCACAACGCCGTGACGGTAGGTGAAACTTTCACCTACACCTCTGCCACTTTGTCCGTCAATGCACCACCCGCGTACGGCGGCCCGAGGCGAGGCGCAGCCGCACCAGCGTCGGGAGACGGCGCAGCCCGAGGGTGGTGCGCAGGCCGGGGACGGCCTCCTCGTGCAGCCGGGTGACCAGCGCCCCGAGGTCGGCCGGTGCGACGGCGGAGACCCCGAGATCGAGGTGCGGGTCGTCGGAGGGGCCGCGCAGCACGGCGTGCGCCCTGCGCACGTCCGGGTACGCGCTGACCTGCTCGGCCAGGGCCGCGCTCGCCGGGTAGGCGTCGACCTCCGTCACGCCGGAGGCGCCCGACTCCAGTCGCAGCCGCCTCGGCCGGTCGACCCGGAGCAGCGCGAGCAGCCAGGCCAGCCCGACGAGCGCGAGCACCACACCTACTGCCGCCACCACCGGCCAGAACCAGGGGGTGGTCGCCGCGAAGGACGTGGTCCCCGCGTCGAGCACGGGCCGCCGCGCGGCGTCGCCGCCGAAGGCCCCGAGCGCCCGCGCCAGCGCCAGGCCGCCCGCGGCCAGCAGGACCAGCCCGAACAGCGTGAGACCCGTCCTGTTGCCCTTGGAGGGTTTCGTCGTCACTGCCCCGCCTCCTCTTCGTCCTTTGGTTCCGGTGGCCTACGTGGGGCCATGGACCCGGACCCGCAGGGACACCGGGTGAGCGGGGGCGAGCCGGGCGATCTCCTGCTCCGCCGCCGCGCGGACACGCTCCCGGAGGATGGCGGTGTCGCGCAGGTCGGTCCGGACGGTCACGTCCGCGTGCCATCCGCGCACCCGTGCGCCCGCCGCCCGCACGCCGTCCACACGGCCGGCCGCCCCGCCGAGCACCCGCGCGAGCGCGCGGCGCGGCACGCCGACCACCAGGTCGGGGTCGGCCGTGCGCAGCGCGACCAGCCGTCCCCGCCCGGGTACGGCCGCGATCAGCACCAGCACCAGCCCGATCAGGGCCAGCGCGGCGGCCACCGCGAGCGCCCGGTCGTCGTTCCACGCCGTGGTCCTCGCCCACCCGGCCACCTGCTCGTACGGCACGACCCTGACGGGACGCCCGAGCGACGCGGAGATCACCTCGACGGCGGTCAGCACGCCGATCGCGAGCAGTGCGAGCGCGGCGACCGCGGCGGGCAGGCCCCGGCCGGGCCGGAAGGCCCGTTCGGCTCCCGCGCCGTCGAACCCCCGCACCGGCACGAAGAGCGGGGTCTTCTCAGACCGGCCTCCGCCTTCGTTCATCCCCACTCCTCTGCTCGGGCACGAGCCCGACGACCTCGATGTCCACGTTCTCCACGGTGACGCCGGTGAGCTCGCGGACGCGCCGCCGGACCCGCTCGCGGATCTCGCCGGCCACCCGCGGCACCGGCGACGGGTAGCGGACGGTGACGTCGCAGCGGACCGCCGCGACCATCCCGCTCAGGGACGCCGACACGTGCGGCGGCTCCGTCACGTGCTCCTCCTCGCCCACCACCTGCTCGACGATCTTCGTGAGCGCGCGCTCCGAGATCGTCGTCGTGCCGCGCTCGGCCGGGAGGCTCACTGCCGTCTCGGGTGCATCTGAGGCATGCGTACGCCGCCTTCGAGCACCATGCCGACGAAGAACCCGACGATGCCGAGGACCAGGACGATGAGGAACGCGTTGAGGCCGCCGAAGGCCCCGACCACCCCCAGCACCGTGCCGAACAGCAGCCCCGCGAGGGCCCAGACCGGATACCCTTCCATGATCATTATTTCCTTCCGTCGGATGTGACCAGGTCGGCGATCGCGACGTCCATCCTGCGGCCCGCCGCGAGGTCGCCGATGGCGTCGCGGATCAGTTCGGCGACCTCGGGGAGCGGCCTGCCGTACCGGGCGACGACGTGCACCTCGATCACGTCGTCCCGTATGGCGACGCCCGGGACGAGGTCGCCGGGGAGATAGGTCGCCACCGCGCCGAACGGCCCCCTCGACAGGCCGGCGACGTCGGGGCAGGACAGCACGCGTTCGGCGATCCGCCGGGCCGGCGCCGTGGGTCCGGCGGCCTCCCGGCTCGCGACCGCGTCACCCGGACCGGCGTTCACTGGACCCGCGGTTCCCCGTCGGCGGGCGCCGACGACTCCTGCCGAGGGAGATGGACGTCGTCGACGGCGACGTTCACCTCGGTGACCTCCAGCCCGCACATGCGCTCCACCGCGCGGATCACGTTGCCACGCACCGCCTGCGCGAGGTCGGGGATCGCGACGCCGTACTCGACGACGAGATGGATGTCGACGGCCGCCTGCCGCTCTCCCACCTCGACCGCCACTCCTTTGGTGACGGCGTCCTCCGCGCCGAGCACGCCCTTGATGGCCCCGAACGCACGGGCCCCGGCGGAGCCGAACTCGTGGACGCCTTCGATCTCACGGGCGGCCATCCCGGCGATCTTGGCGACCACCTCGTCCGCGATCGTGGTGCGCCCGCGCTCGGTCATCAGGCTGGTGCCGCCCTGGCCTCCGTGTGGTCGGACGGGTGCCTGCTCCGCGGTCGCGGACGACGTTCTGGTTTCAGTCATGTGGCTCCCCCGCTTCGCACGCGCGGCAGATCGGGCCGCTTCCCGCCCATTCACGGCCGTAATACCCGATTTGCACACAGTAATCGTGCGAGGTGAGGCGAGGTTAAGTCATCGGAAAGTCTCGAACACACCAAGACCACGGAGCCGGTCCCAGCTCCGGGCAGGGCCGGGGCCTATGCCCTAAGAGAGGGGTTATGGCATCCCAATTCTGTCCGCTATGTCCCCAATTGAGTTTTTATGTCACCTTATAGGGCATTCATATTGTTCGATCGGATCGCAACGCCACACGGCGAGACGGGCGACACGACCGGCATCGGCGCTCCGGGCCGGCCAGTAGGAGGCGCGATCATGAAAGACGGACTGAAGGTGGCGCTGGCCGTCATCGCGGGTTACTACCTGGGGCGGCATCACAAACTGCGCCTCGCGCTGGTGCTCGCGCTGGCCATCCTCGCCGCCCGCCTGCGCGGAGAGGGAGCCGCCGGCGCCCTCCTGGAGCAGGTCCCCAAGATCCTCGGCGGGGCCGCCCCCGATCTCAGCAAGATCACCGAACGGGTCCGCGGCGACGTGCTGGACATCGGCAAGGCCGCGGCCAGGCGCGCCACCAGCCGGCAGATCGACACGCTGAGCGACAAGCTGCACGAACGCGCGGAGGCGCTCCGGCAGCCCCGGGGGCGCGGCCGGGCCGCGGCGGAGGAGGAAGAGGAGCGCCCTGAGGAGCCTCGCCGCAGGCCGGGGCGCGGGCGGGCGCGCCGGGCCGAGCCCGAGCCCGAAGAGGCCTACGAGGAGGAAGAGGAGTACGAGGAGGAGCCGTACGAGGAAGAGGAAGAGGAGCCCGAGCCCGAGCCCGAGCCTGAGGAGCGGCCCAGGCCCCGAGCCCGGTCTGCCCGGCCTGTGACGCGAACCCGGAGGTGAGCCCATGACCGAGGAGACACGGGAACGGGCACGGGAATCGGAGGAGACCGCGCTCCCCACCCAGCGCCTGGGCCAGGAGGTTCAGAACCTGCTGACGGCCGCGGCGGAACGCGCGCTGTCCGGCGTGGCCGGGAGGGTCGACCGGCTGGCCGGCCGCCTCACCGACTACGTGGAGCACGGCGGTTCCGGCCTGCTCGGCGCGGTCACCGGCAGGCAGGCGAACGGCGGTCCGGGGGTGATCGGCAGGCTGACCGGCGGGCAGGGCGGCAAGGGGATGTTGCGATCGCTCGTCGGCCGGCTCGGCGCGACGGGTGGAGGCGGCCTGCTCGGCACCCTCTCCGAGGCACTGACCGAGGGCGGCGGTGGCGGTGGCGGCCATCCCGTGCGCGCGGCCCTGTTCGCCTACGGCAAGGAGAAGATCAAGGGCCTGTTCGGCGGAGGCAAGGGCAAAGGCAAGGGCAAGAAGCTGAAGCTCACCAACATCGTCGAGTCACTCGACATCGGCGCGCCGCTTCGCGTGGTCTACAACCAGTGGACGCAGTTCGAGGATTGGCCGAGCTTCATGAAGAAGGTCGAGACGGTCGAGCAGAAGTCCGACGAGAAGCTCGGGTGGAAGGCCCAGATCTGGTGGTCCCACCGTACGTGGGAGTCGACCATCGTCGAGCAGGTCCCCGACAGCAGGATCGTCTGGCGGTCGCAGGGACCCAAGGGCTGGCCGGACGGCTCGGTCACCTTCCACGAGGTCACGCCCGAGATGACCAGGGTGCTGCTGGTGATCGAATACAACCCGCAGGGCCTGTTCGAGCGCATCGGCAACCTGTGGCGGGCCCAGGGCCGCCGGGTGCGGCTGGAGTTCAAGCACTTCAGACGGCACGTCATGACCAACTCCCTGCTGCGCCCCGACGAGATCGAGGGCTGGCGGGGCGAGATCCGCGACAGCCAGGTCGTCAAGGACCACGAGACGGCTCTCCGCGAGGAGCGCGAGCAGGAGGAGGGCGAGGAGGCCCGCGAGGAGGCTTCCGAAGCGGCCGGCGAGGCGGCGGAGGAGGCCCCCGAAGAAGGCGCGGAAGAGGCGGCGGAAGAGGGCGCCGAGGAGGAGCCGGAAGAGGAGGCCCCTGAGGAGCTCGAAGAGGAGGAGGAGCCGTACGAGGAGGAAGGCGAGGAGGAGGAGCCCGAGGAACCCGAAGAGGCCGAGGAGGAGCGCGAACGCGCACCGGCCCGCGCCGAGGCGGGCGGAAGGGCCAGGGCCCGGGTGGTCGCACGGAGGCGCGCGCCGGAGCGGGAACCGGAGGAACGGGAACCCGAGGAACGGCGGACCGCCACCCGGACACGCGGCGCCCGGACCGCCGAACCCGAGCGGCGTGGCGCCCGGACACCCGCACGGCGGCGGGCGGAGGGCGCCGGGACGGCCGAGCGCGGCGAAGGCGAGCAGACGCGCGGGGGCGAGGAGGCCGGCGAGCCCGAGCAGCCGGCGCGGCGCCCGGTCCGGCGCCGCCGGCCCCCCGAATGAGCGACGCGGGAGGGTCACGCGGGTCGGTGACGCGCGGGACACCGTGACCACGGCAGGACACAAGGAAAGGAGGGAACGCCCATGACGATAGCCGTTCCACCATCGGGTGGCGGCGGGTTGCCGGGCCGGTCGTCGGGATCCGGCCTGGCGGACGTCATCGACACGATCCTGGACAAGGGCCTCGTGATCGACGCCTACGTGCGAGTGTCGCTGGTCGGGATCGAGATCCTGACGATCGACGTGCGGGTCGTGGTCGCGAGCGTCGACACCTATCTCCGCTTCGCGGAGGCGGTCAACCGGCTCGACATCGCGTCACAGCAGAAGGGACTGCCCGACCTCCTGTCGGAGGCGCCGCGGAGCATCGCCCGCGGCAAGTCCAAGGGCATCACGCAGGGCGTGCTGGAGGCGGCCGGGGAGAAGCTGCAGGACCTCATGGCGAGCCGCGGGGAGGAACCCGCTCCGCATGCCCGCCGCCGGCGACGGGAGGAGGACTGAGATGTCCCGCTCCATCAGGGAACCCGGAGCAAGCGACCACGCCGAGACCCGTCCGGACGTCGCGTGCTACGTCTACGGCATCCTCCCCGAGGACGTCGAGATCAGCGAGGACGCCATCGGAATCGGCGATCCCCCGGCCAAGGTCGGGATCATCCGGCACGGCGAGATCGCCGCGCTGGTCAGCGACGTCGCCGTGGACCGCCCGCTCGGCCGGGCGCACGACCTCGTGGCCCACGAGCAACTCCTCGACGCCGCCGCCGCCGAGGTCCCCGTGCTCCCCCTGCGGTTCGGCGCCGTGATGACGACACCGGAGGCGGTCGTAGAGGAACTGCTGGGCCCGCACCACGACTCGTTCGCGGCGGCGCTCAAGCAGATCGAGGGCCGCGCGCAGTTCGTCCTCAAGGCGCGGTACGCCGAGCAGCCGGTGCTGATCGAGGTGCTGTCGGAGAACGCCGAGGCCAGACAGTTGCGTGACCGGATCAGGCAGCTGCCGGAAGAGGTGACGCGGAGCGAACGGATGCGGCTCGGCGAGCTGATCACGCACATCATCGCCGCCAAGCGGGAGGCCGACACCCAGGCGGTCGTCGAGCGGTTCGAACCCGTCACCGCCGGAGCGGTCGTACGGGAACCCAGTCACGAACGCGACGCCGCGCACGTGGCGTTCCTCGTGGAGAACGACCGCCGGAACGACTTCGAGCGGGCCGTCGAGGAGTTGCGCGCCGACTGGGATGCCCGGGTGGAGGTCCGCCTGCTCGGGCCGATGGCGCCGTACGACTTCGTCGTCAGCTGATTCGTCACCATTAGAAGGGAGGCCGCCGTGGGACTGATCAGTCTGCTGTTCACCTGGCCGCTCGCCCCGGTGCACGGAGTCATCCGGCTGGGCGAGCTGATCCAGCAGCAGGTCGAGCACGAACTGAAGGACCCGGCGGCGGTTCGGCGGCGGCTGGAGGCCGTCGAGGAGGCCAGGCGCTCGGGACAGATCTCCGAAGAGGAGGAGGCCCAGGCCGTGGAGGAGATCCTGCGCCTCATGAGCGGGACGCGGGGAGGGTGACGTCCCGTGACTCCGCGGCGCAGAGACCGCTTCGACGAGGACGCCGGCGAGGAGGAGCCGCGCCGGCGGCGCCCCTTGAACGCGGCCTCGGCCGGTCGGCTCGGCCTGCGGTACATCGCCGACCTGACTTCCAAGGACACCGAGGGGATCACGCTGGTGGAACCCCTGGAGGACGGCTGGGTGGTCGACGTCGAAGTCGTCGAGGACCGCAGAATCCCGTCATCGAGCGACATGCTGTCGACCTACGAGGTGCAGGTCGACGACGACGGCGACCTCCTGTCCTACCGCCGCACCCGGACCTACCGGCGCGGCACGGGCGCGTTCGGCGGTGGCGTATGACCGATCCCCGCTCGCGTCCCGTGCTGCGGGAGTCGTACGCGCCGCCGTCCGCCATGCCCCGGGAGTCGACCAACCTGGGCGACATCCTGGAGCGGGTGCTCGACCGGGGCATCGTGATCGCGGGTGACATCCGGGTGAACCTGCTGGACATCGAGCTGCTGACGATCAAGCTGCGGCTGGTCATCGCCTCGGTGGACACCGCCCGGGAGATCGGCATCGACTGGTGGGAACGCGACCCGTGGCTCAGCGGCAAGGACCGGGAACTGGTCGAGGAGAACCGCCGCCTCCGCGAACGCCTCAACGCGGTCGAGGAGCGCCTGCTCGCCTGGGAGGACCGGGTGGAGCTGGAACCGGGCGAGAGCCGGTACGAGCGCTCCGGCGCCCAGGCGGACGCCGCGTCCGCCGGAACCCGCGGTGGACCCGGAACTCACAGGGCACCCGGACCCGCTGCGGGCACCGCCCGCCGGCCCGCGCGCCCGCGCGACACGGAGCGCGACCGTGACTGACCACGCTCCCGCCGGCGCGACCCGGCCGCCACCGCCCAGCCCGGCCGACGCACCGCGCGCCGGCAGCGGGTCCAGGCCCGGACAGGGCGTCTACCTGTACGCGGTGACGCCCGGCGAGGCGCCGTACGCGGGCGAACCGCACGGCGGTCTCCCCGGCGGCACACGCGGTGACCTGCGCGGCGGCGTGGAAGGCGGTGACCTGCGGGGTGTGGGGGGCGGTGCGGTGCGGCCGGTCGCCCGGGGCGGTCTCGTGGCCTGTGTCAGCGACGTGCCGCTCGACCAGTTCGGCGAGGAGCCGCTGCGGCGGCACCTGGAGGATCTCGACTGGGTCGAGGGGGTCGCCCGCGCCCATCACGCGGTCGTCGAGACCCTGGCCGCGGCCGGGCCGACCGCTCCCGTGCGCCTCGTGACCGTCTACACCGGCGACGACCAGGTGCGTGACCTGCTCGACCGGCGGCACGACGACTTCGCCGAGATCCTCGCCCGCGTGGCGGGCCGCCGGGAGTGGGGCGTCAAGGCGTACCTGCGCCGCGAGACGGCCCGGCCCGCGGCCACTCCCCCGGAGGAGCGGTCCGCGCCGTCTCCGGCCCGCGCCCCGGCCGAACCCGAGGGAGGCGGTCCCGGCGCGGCGTACCTCCGCCGCCGCAAGGAGAGCCTGCGGGGCCGGGAGGACCTGTGGCGCGCGGCCGCCGAACGGGCCGAAGAGCTGCACGCCGCGCTGGGGCGGCTCGCCGTGGCGAGCCGCCGCCACCGGCCGCAGGATCCCCGGCTGTCCGGAAGGAGCGAGTCCATGCTGCTGAACGGCGCCTATCTCGTGGACCCGGCACGCGAGGAGGAGTTCGCCGCCGTGGTCGCCGCCCACAGCGACAGGTTCCTGGACGCCGAGATCACCGGCCCGTGGGCGCCGTACTCCTTCACCATGATCGACCTTGGGCCGGATCAGGACGGCGGCGTCCGGTGACCCCGGACGGCCTGCCGCGGTTCGCGCCGGAGCGGTCGCCGGGCAGGGTTCTCGCCGCCGAGGGCCGCCTGCCGCCCGAGCGGGTGGCGCTCGTCGACATCCTCGACCGGCTCCTCGCCGGCGGCGTGGTGATCGCCGGTGACATCGTGCTGTCGATCGCCGACATCGACCTCGTCCGCATCTCCCTGCGGGCCCTGCTCGGCTCCGTGCGCGGCACCGAACCCTTCGATCCACTCGGTCAGCCGTACGCGGAGCGGGAGGCCGGCCGCCTCGGGACGGAGAGACGGGAGGGAGAAGATGACCGCTACGGGTGGTGAGGCCGGGGAGAGCCCGTGGGACGCCTTCGCCGACAGCCCGGCGAACGGCCCGGCGCAGAGCCCGTCCCGGGGCCCGTCGATCGGCCCGGCAGACGGCCTGGGGAACGGCCCGGCGCGGAGTCCGTCGCGAGACCCGTCGGACGACCCGGCGGACGATCCGGCGGACGATCCGGCGGACGCCGTGGGCCCGTGGCGGATGGGCGCCGTGCCCGGGACGGCCGCCGGGGAGTGGAGCCGGAACCCGCGTGCCGGGCCGGACACCTGGCGCCTCAACACCGATCCCGAGGCGGTGCGGCGTGACCTGAGCCGGCTCGTACTGACGCTCGTCGAGCTGATCCGCCAGCTCGTGGAACGGCAGTGCGTGCGGCGGATGGACCAGGGCGACCTGTCCGACGAGCAGGTCGAGACGCTGGGCCTGACCCTGATGCGCCTGGAGGAGGCGATGACCGAGCTGTGCGAGCGGTTCGGCCTGTCCCCCTCCGACCTCAACCTCGATCTCGGTCCCCTCGGCACGCTGCTGCCCACGGACACCCCGTGAGCACGCGTACGTGTATGACCAGGTCGAAGGGGTACGCGGACGAGACCGGGGGTCGGAGGGAGCCGTCATGAGGATCGTCGGCCGGGACGAGGTCAGGGCCCTGCTGGAGTCGCCGTCGCCCGACGCGACGCTGGTGCTGGTCGGCGGACGGTGCGAGATCGTGCCCGAGGCGCGGGCCGAGGGCCTGGTGATCGTCAGCAGTCGCGACCTCCGCATCCAGACGGGGGACGGCCCGGTCGACGACCGGCGTGTCGACGAGCTGGCCGACCGCCTCGACACGCTGGCCCGCGAACTGGGGGGCTGACGGCCCGCCGGGGCGACCGGCATGCCCGAGGGGAGCACCTGCGGAAACACGTGGGCGGAAAGCACGTGGGGGGAAGCACGTGGGGGAGTGGTTTGACGCGTCCGCGTACGGGCGGGCGATCGCGGACATCTACGACGAAACGGCGCGGCGGCTGCCCGTCGAGCCCGTGATCGAGACGATCTCCCGGCTGGCCGGGCGAGGTCCGGTGCTGGAGTTCGGCATCGGCACCGGCAGGCTGGCGCTCCCCCTCGCCGCCCGGGGCATCCCCGTGGCGGGCGTCGACGGCTCCCCCGAGATGGTGAAGATCCTGCGGGCCAAGCCCGGTGGCGACCACGTCCCGGTGACCGTGGGCGATTTCTCCGAGGCACGGGTCGAGGGCGTCTTCTCGCTCGTCCTGCTGGCCGTCAACACCGTCTTCGCGCTGCCCTCCCAGGACGCGCAGGTGCGGTGCTTCCGCAACGCGGCGGCCCATCTGCGGCCCGGCGGCCGGTTCGTGGTCGAGGCGTGGGTGCCCGACCCGGCGGCGTTCCGCGACCGGACGTCGCTGCGCCTGCTGTCGGTCGCCGAGGAGGAGGTGGTCGTCGAGGCCGCCCGCCTCTGCCCGGCCGAGCAGCTCATGCACACCACGAAGCTGCGGATGACCGCCGACGGCCTGCGGCTGCTGCCCGCCAACCACCGCTACGCCTGGCCGTGCGAGCTGGATCTCATGGCCCGGCTGGCCGGGATGGAGCGCGAGCGGCGCTGGGCCGACTGGTCGGGCACGCCGTTCACCGACGACAGCCGCGCCCACGTGTCCGTCTACCGCGTCCTGGAGGGCTGAATGCTCCTGCCCGCGCCACGAGGCCCGATCACCGACCGACTCCGCGGCGAACTGGCCCGCCCGCCCCACCTGTTCGACCCGCCGCCCGACGAGGCGTACGGCGACGAGGAGGACCTCCACCTCGCGCTGTTCGTGTGTTACGAGCTGCACTACCAGGGCTTCGACGGCGTCGACGACCGCTGGGAGTGGCACCCGTCGGTGCTGGCGCTGCGGGAACGCCTGGAGAGGTGCTTCGAGGCCGAGCTGGCCCGGCTCGTGCCCCGCCCGCCCGCGCCCACGCCGGAGGAGGTGCCCCGGGCCCTGGCGGCCCTGGTCGCCGCCGACCAGGGTCCCTCCCTTTCGGCGTACCTGCGGACCCGGGCCGATCTCGGCCGGTTCGCCGAGTTCGTCGTCCACCGGTCCGTCTACCAGCTCAAGGAGGCCGACCCGCACACGTGGGGCATCCCGCGGCTGCTCGGCCGGTCGAAGGCGGCACTGGTCGAGATCCAGGCCGACGAGTACGGCGGGGGCGTCCCGGAGCGCATGCACGCCGAGATGTTCCGCGCGACCATGCGGGCGCTCGGGCTCGACGACTCCTACGGCGCCTACCTGGACAGCGTTCCCGGCGCGACGCTCGCGGTCAGCAACGTCATGTCGCTGTTCGGGTTGCACCGCCGCCACCGGGGCGCGCTCCTCGGGCACCTCGCGGCGTTCGAGATGACCTCGTCGACCCCGAACCGCCGCTACAGCCAGGGCCTGCGGCGGCTGGGCGGCGACGCCGCGGCGCGCCGCTACTTCGAGGAGCACGTGCAGGCCGACGCCGTGCACGAGCAGCTCGCCGCGCACGACATGTGCGGCGCGTTCGCCGCCGAGCATCCCGGCCTGGCCGGGGACATCCTGTACGGCGCCGCCTGCGCGCTCGCCCTCGACCGGATCTTCGCCGAGCGTCTGCTGGGCCGGTGGCGGGCCGGGCGGTCCTCCCTCCTGCGGCCACTCGCGAGCCTGCCCGGGGCCCGGCCCGGAAGGCCGCCGCAGGACCTCCTCGGAAGCCCGCTCGGGACCCCGCTGCGGAGCCCGCCCCCGCAGCGGCTCGCACAGTCACAGTCACAGCCACAGGCCGAGCGCCCGGCGCCGCAGCCGCCCGAGCCCGAGGCCGAATCCGAGCCGGTACCGGCGCCCCCGATCGACTACGTGCTGCCGCTCCGCTGGCAGGACGACAGCGACCTGGCGGAACTGACCGGCTATCTCCGCCGGTTGTCCCGGCACGCGCGGATCGTCGTCGTCGACGGCTCACCGTCGCCGTTGTTCGAACGGCACGCCCGGCTGTGGCGGGAGATCGCCGAGCACCTGCGGCCCGACGAGGACGTCGACGTGGCCAACGGCAAGGTGGCGGGAGTGCTCACCGGCATGCGCAGGGCCCGGAATGATCACGTGATCATCGCCGACGACGACGTGCGCTACGAGATCGCCGCGCTCGGCCGGGTCAGCGCCCTGCTGAAGAACGCCGACCTGGTCCGCCCGCAGAACCACTTCCACCCGCTCCCCTGGCACGCCCGCTGGGACAGCGCCCGCACCCTGCTCAACCGCGGCCTCGGCGCCGACTATCCCGGGACCTTCGGCGTACGCCGTTCGTTCTTCGCCCGGATGGGCGGCTACGACGGGGACGTGCTGTTCGAGAATCTGGAGCTCATCCGAACCGTCCGCGCCCATGGCGGCAGGGAGGCGTGCCCGCTCGACCTGTACGTCCGGCGCCTGCCGCCCGGCGCCCGGCGGTTCTGGTCACAGCGCGTCCGGCAGGCGTACGACGACCTCGCGCAGCCCGCGCGGATGGCGGTCTTCCTGGCCGTGCTGCCCGCGGTGGGCGCGGCGTTGTGGCGACGGCGCCCGGCACTGGTGGCGGCGGGTGCGGCGGCGGTCGCCGGCCTGGCGGAGATCGGACGCCGCCGGGCCGGGGGCCGCCGCGTCTTCCCCGCCACGACCCCCCTGTTCGCTCCGGTGTGGGTGCTCGAACGTGCCACCTGCAGTTGGGCGGCGCTCACGGCCAGGGTCCTTTTCGGCGGCGTCCCCTATGCCGGGCGGCGCCTGCGGGTCGCCGCGCACTCGACCCGGCGGCTGCGTCGCCGGGCGACCGGGCCGGGCACTCCACACGCGTCCCCGTGAAGACCGGGACGCACGGCGGATCGGGCACCCGCCCGTATCCAGACGAAGACGCGCTCACCCTTCGCGCGACGCGATGCGGAGCAGGCAGGCCGGTCAGGCGGGCGGGTCGGGCTCGCTCGACGCGCGGAACCCGACCGCCTTGTGCGAGCCGTCGCAGAACGGCTTGGCCGAGGAACGGCCACAGCGGCACAACGCCACCGTCGCCCTGCCCGGATCGATGCGCCGCCCGTCCTGCGTGGTGAGCGTGAACGGCCCGCGGACCAGCAGCGGGCCGTCCTCGCACGGCGTCACCGTGACCACCGCCGCCGTGACCTGCTCGTCTACCCGATGCTCCATAGGGGCAGCGTGCCCGGCACGGCGACGGCGTAACACACGGGCGCTCCCGGTCCGGTCAGTCGGCTCGCGCGCACACCACCGAAGGGCTGAAGGCCCAGCACCCGGACCGTTCGTCGACCGAACCGGCCTGGACGAACGCGGGCGCCCCGTCGAACGCGGCCCGGGGAGCGGTGAACACGCCGGGCACGCCGGAGGGACTGGCAACCGAGTTCTTCCCACCCGGCGGGGCGAACGCCCACTGCGGCATCGCCGGGCTGTCCGCCTGTCCGCCCGGTGCGGTCCCCAGGGGGAACCCGGACGTACGGCTCCGCCAGGGCGCCAGGCTCCAGCAGCCGGCGGCGTGGCCGTGACCACACCCGTCCTCCCGCGAGTGGGAGGCGAGCGGCGGCAGCGGCAGGTAGCCGGGGATCGCCAACGGCGCCTGCGGCTGTCGCGCGCCGCCCGCCTGCGGCGGCACCGCCGCGGACCCGCCCACCGGCAGTGGAATCGTTCCCGTCGGAGTGTCCGGGGGCAGCGCCGGTTCGGCCGTGGGAAGCGCCGGCGAGGCGGTGGTCACGCTCGGCTTTGGCAGCGGTTGCGACCCCTTGGGCGGCTTCGCCGGCTTGCTCTCGGACTTGCCGCCGGCCTTCGGGGGGTGTGCCGCCTTGGGCGGCTTGGCCGGCTTGCCTTTGGATTTGTCGTCGGACTTGTCGTCAGATTTCGACTTCTCGTCGGACTTGTCCTTGTCCTTGTCCTTGTCCTTGTCCTTGTCTTTGTCTTTGTCCTTCGGCGCGTCCTTGTCCTTCGGCGCCGGCGTGGGCGACGCCTCCGCACTCGGTGTGGTGCTCGGCGTGGCGCTCGGTGCCGTGCTCGCTTCGGAGGACGGGGCAGGCGTAGCACTCACGGTGGTGTCCGGAGCCGGAGTCGCCGTCGTCTCGGTGTGCGGAGCCGCGGTGTCCTGACCGGTCGGAACGGGCGACGCCGTCGCTGTGGGAGCGCCGCTCGCGGTGGGCGCGGGCTGCCCGGATCCGGACGGCGAGGGCGAGGGCGCCGCCGGCCCAGGTGAGGACGTCGCACCGGGGTCCGGCTGGGACTTGTGCCGGCCGGTCGCCTCGGGCGCCGGTCGCTTCCGATGGGTGGTGCCGGTCGCCCCGGAATCACCCCTGCGCCCGTGCTCCTTCCGGCTGGTGCCGCTTCCACCCGCCGAACGCCCCGAGGACCCGTGCCCACCGGAAGCACTGTGTCCGCCCGAGGCACTGTGTCCACCGGAAGAGCTGTGCCCGCCGGACGCGCGGTGGCCGGACGTACGGTCCCCGCCGGATCCGCCGTGCGTGGAAGCGCGGCCGGCGGGGTCTCCGCCGGACCCACGGCCCGACGTGTGCGTGGAAGTGTCGGCGGCCTCACGCGTGCCGTCGTCGGACCGGTCCGACGACCGGTCGGAGCCACCGGAGGAATGGCTGGACGCGCCGTCCCCACCGGACGAGCCGGCGGAGGGGCGGGAGCCTCCAGAACCGGAGTCGCTCCCGGAGTCCGCGTTGCGTGCCATCCGAGCCCGCGGCTGTGCGGGCTCGGCTTCGCGACCGGCGCGGGGGGCGGAATCGGCGCGCGGCGCCGCCTCACGCGAACCGCCGTCCGATCCACTCGCGGACGCCCTGTCACGCGAACCGCCGCCCGCATCGGCCGCGGAGGCTGCGCGGGCGCCGGACGCGCCGTCGTCGCTCCGGTCGGCGGAGTCGTCCACCTGTCCGGCGTCGGCGAGGTCGAGAGGGACGGATCCGTCCGACGAGGAGCCGTGGCCGGGTTCCGCCACGGCTGTCCAGGGTTGCGCGGCGACGGCGCCGGCCGTGGCGGAGACCGCGGCCAGGAGCAGGCCGGAGACCAGTTTGGCGCGTCGAGGAGAAATTCGGGGGGGCATGAGGCTCAACCTCGATCTAGGGGGTGGGCCGGGGATCGACGAGGGACTTCCAGCCCGCCGCGGCGAACTCGGGCGTCCCCGGGAGAGCTGCTGCGGGCACGGACGGAGGCGTGGGGTCGGGGATGTTCACCCAGTCGCCCTTGTTCGTGCCACGCATGTCGGGCGCCCACGCCATGAGCAGGCTCATCGCGTACGGGCTGGAGTAGACGGGGCCGTTGCCGCCGGCGCCCGTGGTCGCCGTCACCTTGACCAGGACCGACACCTGCACCTGGTCGTCGGAGCGGACGTTCCACTGCACGCCGATCGTCTGGGTTCGCAGGGCCGCCCCTGCGGGGAGGTCGCCCTCGACGGGAAGGCCGAGGGTCTCGCGCCACCCGCGTACGGCCTCGCGCGCGCCGTCGCGCGCCGCCTTCTGCTGGTCCGGCGGCGCGTACAGCGCGGCGGCCTGCTCGGCCTGGCCGACGTCGAGCGTCCAGGCGGCCTCCAGAGCGGCCGCCGCGGCGGACGCCGCGCCGAGCTCGGTCCGGGGGAAGCCGACCGGATAGCCTCCGTCGCCCTCGTGATCGCTGGGCATCGCCAGGGCGACGGCCGGGGCGACCGCCCGGACCGGCGGAGCGGGCGGTTCGGAGTCCCGGGTCTGCAGCACGATCACCGCCACGGCGACGACGGTGACGACCCCCGCGATCACGACGATCAGATGCCGGGGGTCCCACCGTCGCGGTGGTCCGAGATCCCAGTCGAGCTCCGGCTCGGGGAAGATCTGTCCCACTAGTGGCCCCGGTCCGGCCGCTGCCCGAACGCCTGCCCCGCCGCGGCGGCCAGCCGCAGGTACGCGCCGCGGGTGGTGGGCCGCAGCCGGGTCAGGTCGACCTCCGCGCCCTCCTTGAGGTGCGGGTCGAACGGCACCCGCACCACCGTGCGGCACCGGCCGGAGAAGTGGCGTTCGAGGAGGTCCACGTCGACGTGCGACTTGGGTTCGACCGCGTTCAGCACCACGATGGCGTTCTTGACCAGGTGCCCGTGGCCGTGGGCGGTGAGCCAGTCGAGGGTCGCCGCCGCAGAGCTCGCTCCGTCCACCGCCACCATGGTGACCAGCACGATCTGGTCGGCGAGCTCCAGCGTCGCCCCCATCGCGCCGTGCAGGAGCCCGGTGCCGCAGTCGGTGATGCAGATCGAGTAGTAGCGCTCGATCAGGTTGGCGACCGTGCGGTAGTCCTCCGCGTTGAACGCCTCGCTCACCGCCGGGTCGGTGTCGGAGGCGAGGACCTCCAGGCGGGCGGACGACTGGGAGGTGAACGCGCGGGCGTCGGCGTACCGGACGATGTGCGGCGCCTCGGCCAGCAGTGTCCTTATCGTCGCCGCGGTCTCCGACTTGACCTTGATGCCGAGCGTGCCCCGGTCCGGGTTGGCGTCGATCGCGATCACCCGGTCGCCGCGCAGGGAGGCGAGCGTGTTGCCCAGCGCCGCCGTGGTCGTGGTCTTCCCCACGCCGCCCTTGAGACTCATCACCGCGATCCGGTGGTGCCCGCTGGCCACGGGAGTCTGCGCCTGCGCGATCAGCGTGCGGCGCTCCAGCTCCGCCGCCGACTCCGACGGGTTGATCTTCCCGCCCGAGAGCTGGTAGACGAGCCGCCGCCAGCCGCCGGTGGGTTCGACACGGCGGTTGATCAGCAGGTGTTCGGCCGTGAGGGGCACGCTGTCCGGAAACTGCTCGGCGGATGTCGGCGCCGAGGTGCGGATCTCGGTCATGGTCGGGTCCTTTCACCGAGGACGTGGGGGAACGGGGAGGCGGTCAGCGGATGCTCCATCGCACTTGTCAACAGGTGCTCCATTGCACTGTGGCGGTGCGTTCGCCCTTCGGCCCGTGCAGAACGAGCGGCGTCGTCGTCGGCGCGGGGACCCCGCACCAGTAGCGGACTCGCTGCGCGCGAAGGGTGAGCACGGCGGTGTGCCGGGGCTTGAGCGTTCCACTGGACGGCACGACCGACAGGCCGGGAGCCGTTATCCGCCATTTCACCGATTTACCGGCGGTCGTCGAGAGAGAGATCGTGCCTCTGCCGAAGGCGTCGAGCGTGATGACGTTCGGCGCCTGGATGCCCCACGCACCCATCAGCACGGCGGCCGGTGAGGCCGGGGTGTCCGCGGGCGCGTGCTGCCCACCCGCCTGCGAGGCGTCCCCGGGCGAGGCGGTCGTGGTCGCCTCCGGTCCGCCGGAGGCTCCGCCCGTCGCGCCATTGGTGGTGCCGTCGTTCGTGGTGCCGTTGGTTTCCGTGCCGTCCGTTCCCGCCGCCCCGTCCGTCGAGGCGCCGGCGCCGCCCGCGCCCGTTCCGGCAGCCGGGGTGTCCACCGGAATACTCGCGGGGGCGCTCGCCGTCGCCGCGCCGAGCGGGGCGCCCGCTCCGGCCGCGCCGGGACCGGCCGTCGTCTGTGTGATCCCCGCGCTCCTGGGCTGTGGAGCCGGGGCGAAGAGGTTGATTCCGGCCACCGTCCCGGCCGCTCCCGCGACCATGACGATGATGATCCGTACGGCGGTCGCGCGCAGCAGCGTGACGACCCGCGCCAGCATCGCGACGATCCTGATCTGGACGCCGGGCGACGGGCGCGCGGAGCGCTCCAGGTCTTCCGCCGGAGCCGGGTCCAGGGCCCGATCCAGAGCCGGGACGAGGGCCTCGGTCTCGGGCGTGTTGGCGTGTGCCTCCCTGGCCCTGATCTGCGAAAGCAGGGCGTCGTACAGGGGGGTGTCCTGGCCCGGTGGTGCGCCGGGCCCACCCCGCGAGCCCGGCGGCGCGGTGGTTCCAGGAGGGCCGGCGTGCTCGGACGTCCCGGACCGTGAACCGCCCGGCGGCCGTCCCGCACCCGGCGGCCGGGATGACCGTGACGTGCCTCGGGGCCGCACGAGGCTCGGCTGTGTGTCCTCCTGCGAGAAGGGCCGCACCGGTCGCTCCGGCGCCGCCTCGGCGCCCCGCTCCGGCCGGGAGTCACGCCGGGTGCCGGGCTTCGGGTCACGCTTCGGGTCACGCCGCGAGCCGGGCTTCGGGTCGCCCTGGGAGCCGCGCTTCGGGTCGGGCCGGGAGTCACGGCCGCGCTCTGACCCGCCGTCCGGGGTGACCGGGGACGCGGGGGCCCGCGGCGGAACCGTCCGGGACGCCGCGGGGGCGACGGGGGCGGGGGCCGTCCCCACCGGCGCGGTGAGCGGCAGCCCGAAGGACAAGGGAGGACGGCGCGCCGACGAAGGCGCCTCGCCGGACGCGGGCCGGTCCGGCGCCGAGTCGCCGGGCCCGGGCTGGTCGGGTACGTCCTCGCTGGGCGCCGGCCGAGCCGGCGCGGGCCGGGCGGGCAGGGCGGGGACGGGCGACCTCCGGACGGGCACGACCGGGGCGGAGGCGATCGGGGCCGGTGTGATCGAGGCCGGCGTGATCGGGGCCGGCGTGATCGGTGCGGGGGCGGGGCGGTTCAGGGCGTCGAGGAGCCGCTGCCGCGTCTCGGAGGTGAGGTCGGCCATCGGCGGACGGGAGAGCACCTGCGGGACGGTGTATCGGATGTTGATGGGCCGTTTGCAGACCACACAGGTCACGATGTGCGTGAGCAGAGCCGTGCGAGCGGCGCCGAAGTCGGCCGCCTCGCTGTTCTCGTCCGGGAAGACGGCGGCGGCCAGGGGACCGAGCTCCGGGCAGATGGGACGGCCCCTGGCCAGCCCGTCCAGCCCGCTCACCAGGATCTCCACCACGTCCTGGGTGCGCGCGACGAGCCGGCCGGCCTCCTTCGAGGGCAGGGCGAGCACGTGCACGAGATCGCGTAACCCGAGTTCGTGGCGGTAGAGCAGGCGCAGCGTCTCGGCGCCCAGAGGGTCCGCCAGCCGCCACGCGCGCCTCACCGCGCGGAGGTCCGGCCCTCCCGAGCCCGCACCCGGCAGGAACCCCCGCCCCGGTCCGGTGGCGCACTCCCTGCGCAGCGCGGACAGCAGCCAGGCGCGGTCTGTCACGTTCCCGGGCCGCTCGCGGGCGGCGCACGACCGCAACGCGGCGGTCACCGCCGTGAGCGTGGCGGAGGACTCAAGGTGATAGGACGCGTAGTCCACGAGGTGGGCGCCGTGCTCGTCCACCCATGCCATCCCCCGGCCGGGGTCGAGCGTCACATCCCCGGCGGGCGGGCTCATGCGCACCGGTTCAGGTGGAGGACGGCGACTGCGTCATGTTCGGCCAGAGCATCACCGCGGCCAAGGCGCCCCACTTGCGCGGCGGGAAAATCCGATGCATACCGATACATAGAACGAGATCTTAGACTGACTCGGATGTGTTGGGAAGGAAAAGAACCCGAGAAATCCTCAGTTGAGGATAAGCCGCAAATAACACTGATATGGCCATCCGAAAGGGGCCCAGAAGAGACGCCCGTTATCAACTCCCGGCTTGTCTGGAGAGGTCGCGACACGTCTCCCCTTCCCCTCAGCAAGACCCGGATGACCTGCACGTACCTTCCCATTCTGCACGCGCGTACGCACGTGCCGGGACGGGTTTCCGCCGCCGTCCGCCATCCGTCATCCGATCGCCACATCCGATGTGAATAACCTTCATATTTCCGGGGAATAACCTGCCTTTCATGCTTTCTCGGTATTACGGCGCTTGCCCACAGTGACCCCACCCGGCACCGCCCGCCCCGGTCGCCCGGAACAGCCCCCCGAAGGCCATGGAAACGCGATCTCCGCGATTTCCCGGCGCAAGGCCGCCCGGCGCGCGTCAATCTAGGTTGACAGCCGCATCGCGTCAGCCTACGTTGACGCCATGCTTGATCGGCTGCTGCTCGGCTGCGGGCTGGTCGTGGGCCCCCTCTTCACCGTCACGTACCTCGTGGAAGGCGCCACGCGCGCCGGCTACAGGTCGCTACGCCATCCCGTCAGCTCCCTCGCCATCGGCGATCGCGGATGGACCCAGACCACCAATTTCTTCGTCGGAGGCCTGCTCTGCCTGGCCTTCGCCGTCGGCCTCTGGCGTGCCGGCCCCTCGCACTGGGGCGCGCTGCTGGTCGGCGTGTGGGCGATCGGCCTGCTCTGTGCGGGGTTCTTCCGTACGGATCCGGTGAGCGGCTTTCCTCCGGGAACTCCCGACCTGCCCCAGCCCAACACCCGGCAGGGAGTCCTCCACGATCTCTTCTCCCTGGCCGGGTTCGTGGCCCTGGCCGCGGCCTGCTTCGTGTTCGCCTGGTCGGGCACGCGTGGGTGGGCGATCTATTCGGTCGCGAGCGGTGTGCTCTTCGCGGCGACGATGGTGCTGGCGAGCGCCGCTTTCGCCCAGAAGGAGAGCCTGGTCGACCTGGGCGGACTGATCCAGCGCGTCTCGGTCACCATCGGCTGGGCCTGGCTCGCGGTTCTCGCCGTACGCACGCTGGGCGGCTGATCGTCGCGATCTTCACGATCTCCGCGGTCTCCGCCTCCGCGGTTTCCGCCGGCGCGCCGCAACCACCGGCGCCGGGGACCACGAAGAGAGGAGCGTGGAGGCCGTCGTCGTGCTGTTCAACCGGGATCTGCGGGTCCACGACCACCCCGCGCTGGCGGAGGCCTGCGCGTCTGCCGGGCACGTCGTGCCGCTCTTCGTGCTCGACCCCGCGATCGAGGCCCGGCACCGCCGCGACTTCCTCCACGCCTGCCTGCACGACCTGCGGTCGTCTCTCCGGGCGCTCGGCGGGAACCTCGTCGTACGCCACGGCGACCCGGTCGCCCAGGCCGTACGGCTGGCCCAGGAGACGGGCGCGTCGGCGATCTGGGCGAGTGAGGACGTCAGTTCGCTGGCCCGGCGGCGCGAACGGCGCCTGGCGGCGGAGTGCGAGACCCACCGGCTGGAGTTCCGGCTCTTCCCCGGAGTGACCGTGGTGCCTCCCGGTGCGCTCACCCCGGGTTCGTCCGGGTCGAACCACTATCGGGTGTTCTCGCCGTACTGGCGGGCCTGGTCGGGCACGGCCCACAGGCCGGTGCTCGGCGCACCCCACCGGCTGCGGCTGCCGCCGGGCGTCGAACCCGGAGAGCTGCCCGCGCTGCCCCCCGAGCCGTACGGGATCGTGCGGGGCGGGGAGAGCGAGGGACGGCGGCGGCTCGACCACTGGGTGCGCCACGGGCTGGCCTCCTACGCGGCGGACCGCGACCGGATGGCGGGCCGCACCTCGATGCTCAGCGCCTACCTCCACTTCGGCTGCGTGTCGCCTTCGGAGGTCGTCGAGCGCGCGTGCGAGCGGCCGGGCGGCGAGGAGTACGTCCGGCAGTTGTGCTGGCGCGACTTCCACTACCAGGTCGTCAACGACTTCCCGGAGATGGGCCGGCGCGACTACCGCGACAGGGACGTGGAGTGGCGGCGCGACGAGGACGCGGAGGCGGCCTGGCGGGAGGGCGTGACGGGCGTCCCGATCGTCGACGCGGGGATGCGGCAGCTGCGCGCCGAGGGGTGGATGCACAACCGGGTGCGGCTCATCACCGGTTCCTACCTCACCAAACGGCTCGGGATCGACTGGCGTGCGGGCCTGGCGCACTTCGGCGAGTGGCTCGTGGACGGCGACATGGCGAACAACTCCGGCAACTGGCAGTGGGTGGCGGGGACGGGCAACGACACCCGGCCCTACCGCACGCTCAACCCCCTGCGGCAGGCGAAGAAGTTCGACCCCGAGGGCGAGTACGTGCGGCGGTACGTCCCCGAGCTGGCGTCCCTTCCGGACGACCTGGTCCAGGAGCCGTGGAAGGTCCGCGGCGGCGTGCCGGGCTACCCCGCCTCTCCCCTGGGCGGCGAGCTCACGGCCTGACCGGCGGCGGCTCAGAAGACCAGGACGAGCTTGCCGGTGGTGTGACCGGACTCGATCAGCCGGTGCGCCCGCGCCGCCTCCTCGACCGGAACGGCCTCCTGGATCCGCACCCGCAGCTCACCCTTCTCCCACAGGGCGACGAGCCCGGCGAGCCGCGCCGCGGAGCGCTCGGTGCTCAGCCGCTGGACGCCGAACCGGTCGGCGGCCGGCTGGTAGGCGATCGTGCCCACTCGTGCGCGGTCGGCCACGAGCTCCACCGAGACCTCCAGGGCCTCCACGGTCCCGGCCGCGTCGAGCGCGGCGTCCACCCCGCCCGGGGCCGCGGCGCGCACCCTTCCGGCCAGCCCGTCCCCGTACGCCACCGGGATCACGCCGAGCTCCCGCAGGTAGGCGTGGTTGCGCTCGCTCGCGGTGCCGACCACCGTCGCCCCGGCCGCCCTGGCGAGCTGCACGGCGAACGTGCCGACCCCGCCGGCCGCCGCGTGCACGAGCAGGGTGTCGCCCGCGCCGACGCGCAGCCGCTCCAGCGCGGTGGCGGCGGTCTGCCCCGACGCCGACAGGACGCCCGCCTCCGGCCACGGCATGGCGGCCGGCTTCGCCGCCACCTGGTCCGCGGGGACGACGACGTGCTCGGCGTACGACGCGAGCATGGCCCAGCCGACCACCTCGTCACCGGCGGCCATGCCGCCGACGCCCTCGCCGACGGCGTCGACCACGCCCGCGAACTCGTTGCCCAGCCGCTGCGGGAAGGTCGCGGGGATGTAGGAGCGGGCCTGCCCGCCGCGGAACAGCGCGTCGAAGGGCTGCACGCCGGCCGCCCGCACGTTGACCCTGATCTCCCCCGGTCCCGGCTCGCCCGGCTCCACGTCCGCGACGCGCAGCACCTCGGGGCCGCCGTAGGCGGAGAACACGACCGTCCTGCTCATGAACGTCTCCTCGTCATGGCCGCGAGCTGCCCGACGACCCACTCGCGGTACTCCTTCGACAGCGGATCGGCGCCGACGATCCCCTCGACCACCCGCGGCAGCGCGATGGGCGCGAAGGTCAGGGCGTAGGCGACCAGCAGGACGAACTCGGCGTCCAGCTCATCGGTGATCTCCCCCTCCTCCTGCCGCCCGCGGGTCCGCTCGACGGCCTCGCGCAGCCGGGCGCGCTGCGCCGCCGCCCACTCGTCGTCGCTCTCCCCGGCCGGACCGCCTTCCGTGCCGGCCGGGCTGTCGCCGAGGGCCTGCCAGATCATCAGTCGCGACCAGTCCGGGTTGTCCAGGGTCGCGGTGAGATGGGCGGCCACGCTCTCGGCGTACGTCGCGCCCGGCGGCGTCACGCTCTCCTGGGCGCGCGCCCACCTGCGGCGCAGCTCTTCGACGAGCCCCTGCTTGCCGCCGAAGTAGTACGAGATGAGCTGCTGGTTGACCCCGGCCCGCTCCGCTATGGAGGCCGTGCGGGCCCCCGCGTACCCCTTCGCGCCGAACTCCTCGACCGCCGCCCGCAGGATGCGCTCCCGGGTCCGTTCGGCCGCCTGCCCGCGCTCCTGAGGTGCGCGCCGTGCTGAAGACATGGACCTCACTCTAGTCATTCAATCGATTGAGTGACAAATGTCAATCAAACACATGATTAGATGTCGGCATGAGCTTCACAGAGCGCGAGATCGAGTACCTCCACGGTCAGCGGATCGGCCGGCTGGCCACGCTCCAGCCAGACGGGACGCTCCAGGTGAGCCCGGTCGGGTTCCGCTACAACCCCGGGCTCGGGACCATCGACATCGCCGGGCGCGACATGGCGGCGAGCCGCAAGTTCCGCAACGTCCTGGCCAACGGCAGGGTCGCGTTCGTCGTGGACGACGTCCCGTCCGTCGACCCCTGGCGGGTGCGCTGCCTGGAGATACGCGGGTACGGCGAGGCCCTTGCCGAGCCGGCCGACTCGGCGGCGCCCCTCCCCGGCCCGATCATCCGCGTCCACCCGCGGCGCGTCATCAGCTTCGGCGTCGACCCCGGCAACCCGGCGTCCGGCACTCGCGACGTCCCCTCACACTGACCGGCGGTGGACGTCGTCCACGCGCTCGGTGAACCCCCGGCGGTCGAGGTGCTCCAGCAGGGGCACGGCCACCCGGCGGCTGGTGCCGAGCGCGCTTCTGGCCTGGCTGACCGTGAACGGCTGCGGCAGCCGGGCCAGCACCGCCGCCGCCCGGGCGTCGGCGCCCGGTGCGAGGACCACCCCGTCGGCCACCCGCAGCAGCGCCCCGGCGCGTACGGCGGCGGCGATCTCGCGCGGCCCCAGGCCCAGCTCGGCCAGCCGCCCGGCCTCCGGCGCCTGGAAGGGCGTCGAGGAGAGGCCGGCCAGCAGGGTCCTTACCGCCCCGGCGACGGCAGCCGGTAGCCCCGCCTCCCCGGCCGCCGTCCGGCCGGTCGTGATCCGGCCGTCCGCCACGGTCAGCGGGGGCCGTACGAGGGCCGTCACGAGCCTGCGATCGGGCAGGCCCAGCTCGTGGCGGGCGGCCTCCAGCGGCATCGCGGGCTCCAGCGGATGCGCCTCCGCGTGGCGCCGCACGACCTCGGGCAGCCGGGCGAGCAGACCGGTCCAGTGGCCGGGATCGGCGTGCCAGTCCCCGGTCACCGGCCGCCCCGGTGGCGGGCCGCCCATCGCGACCAGTTCTCCCTCGCGCAGCAGCAGATGCGTACGCAGGAGGGACGCGGCGTCGGCGGTGGCCTCCGCGAGCGCCTTCGCCCGCTCCCGGGCCGCACCCCGCCGCCGCAGCTCCGGCGGCCGTACGTCGAGGACCGTCGCCCGCGCCAGCACGCGAAGCTCGCCCTGTCCGCGGCCGGGGTCGCGCAGCAGCAGCGTGTCTCCCACGTGCAGCGGAAGCGGCCGGGCCAGGCGCAGCCGCGCCGCCTCCGGGCCGAGCGGCCGGACCTCGCACGGCACCGACGCGGACCCGATGTGGACGGTGAGCTGGCCCGGCAGCGGCCCTCGCGCGCCCTCGGCCATCGTCACGCGCACGTCGGCCAGGCCGGTCGCCGTCCAGGCGCCGGGCGTGACGAGCGCGTGCCCGCGTTCCGCGGCGACCCGCCCGCGCACGTTGAGCGCCACCCTCGCCACCCCGGTGACCGACTCGGCCTGCTCCTTCAGCGACTCCAGACCGCGCACCCGCACCGGCTCGCCGTCCAGTTCCAGCTCGTCGCCGACCTCCACGCGACCGGCGGGCAGCGTGCCGGTCACGACGGTGCCGCTGCCGCGCACGCTGAACGCGCGGTCGATCCACAGCCGCACCGGCGCCTCCGGATCGGGCGCGGGCAGCGCCGCCACCAGCCGGTCGAGGGCGGCGCGCAGCGCGTCCAGGCCCTCGCCGGTGCGCCCGCTCACCGCCAGCGTCTCCACCGCTCCGCCCGCCGGTCCCGTACGGAGACCGGCCTCGGTGAGACGGTCGCCCGCGTCCTTCGCCGCCGGGCCGGGGCCGGCGAGGTCCGCGCGGGTCACGACGAGCAGGCCGTGCCGTACGCCGAGGGTGCGCAGCGCGACCAGGTGCTCCTCCGACTGGGGCATCCACCCCTCGTCGGCGGCGACGACGAACATCACGGCGGGCACCGGGCCGACCCCGGCGAGCATCGTGCCGAGGAACCTCTCGTGGCCGGGCACGTCGACGAACGCGACCCGCTCTCCCGAGGGCAGCGACGTCCAGGCGTACCCGAGCTCGATCGTGAGCCCGCGCCGCCGCTCCTCGGCCAGACGGTCGGGCTCCATTCCGGTCAGCGCCCGCACCAGCGTCGACTTCCCGTGGTCGACGTGCCCCGCCGTGGCCACGACGTGCATTCACCCCTCCTTCGTCAGGCGGGCGGGCCGTCCTCGCATCAGCGCGCCGCCCTGAGCACGGCGTCGACCACGGCGTCGATCACCTCGGCGTCCCGTTCCGGCGGCACGGCGCGCGGATCGAGCAGCAGCCGCCCCCCTTCGACCCGCCCCGCCACCGGAGGCTCGCCCTGCCGCAGCGGCACGGCGAGCCGTTCCGGCAGGCTCACCGCCACGCTCGGCAGCCGCACTCCGGGAGCGCCGCCCCCGCCCACGGTCGCCTCGGCCGGCACCACGTCGGCGTCCACGCCCGCCTGGCACACCGCCTTCGCCAGCGCCTCGGCCCGCTCGCGCAGCACGAGGGGATCGGCGTGGAGGGCCTGCCGCACGGGTGTCCCGGGCCCGCGCAACGTCGCCTCCAGCGCGGCCAGCGTCAGCTTGTCCACCCGCAGCGCGCGGGCGAGCGGATGCCGCCTGAGCCGTTCGACGAGGTCGCGGCGGCCGAGCAGCAGGCCCGCCTGCGGGCCGCCGAGCAGCTTGTCGCCGCTCGCCGTGACCAGGTCGGCGCCGGCCCGCAGCACGCTCGCCGCGTCGGGCTCCTCGGGCAGCAGCGGATCGCGTTCCAGCAGGCCGGAGCCGATGTCGACGACCACCGGCACGCCCAGCCCGGTCAGCTCCTCCACCTCCACGGAGCCGGTGAAGCCCTCGACCCGGAAGTTCGACGGGTGGACCTTGAGCACGAACCCGGTCTGCGGGCCGACCGCCTCCCGGTAGTCGGCCAGGCCGGTGCGATTGGTCGTGCCCACCTCACGCAGCCGCGCGCCGGTGGAGACGAGCAGGTCGGGGATGCGGAAGCCGTCGCCGATCTCCACCAGCTCACCGCGGCTGATCACGATCTCCCGCCCGGCGGCGAGCGCGGTCGCGGCCAGGACCAGGGCCGCGGCGTTGTTGTTGACGACGTGCACGTGCTCGGCGTCGGGCACGGCACGGGCGAGCGCCTCGGCCGCGCCGCGTCCCCGGCGGGCCCGCGCTCCGGTGACGAGGTCGAACTCGACGTCGGTCGCCCCCGCCGCCACCGTCACCGCCTCGACGGCCGCGGCCGACAGCGGAGCCCGGCCCAGGTTCGTGTGGAGCAGCACGCCCGTCATGTTGAGGACCGGGCGAAGGCTCGTCGCGTGCCTCGGCAGCGCCGCCAGTGCCGCCCCGGCGACGTCCTCCGGCTCGATCTCGCCCTGCCGCACCCGCTGCTGCGCCCGTACGACCGCGTCCTTGACCACCTGACGGCCGAGCCGACCGGCCGCCTCGGCCAGCCGGGGGTCCGCCAGCACGGTGTCCGTACGCGGCACCCGCCTCCGTGGATCCACACTTCAACCTACTGCTCCCACCGGCACGGGCTCGCTGGAACCCCCGGTCCCGCTCTTCTCCCCGTACGGACGGTAACGGCGGAGTCGTCGTCCGCGAGATCCTGTTGACCGACTCGGGAGGGAGGCCCATGGGCATGCGGGACCACGCCGGCGCCGAATCCGGCCGGGAGCCGGCGGACCTGGCCGGGGCGCCGTCCGGACGCGGCGTGCTCGAAGGGGCGTTCCACCTGCTCGACGTGCTGGCGGCGGCCGAGGAGGGAGCCGGTCTCTCGGAACTCGCCCGCGACGCCGGCCTGCCGAAGGCGACCACCTACCGGCTGCTCCGGCAGCTCGCGGCCCTCGGCGCGGTGCAACGACATGGGCAGCGTTACTTCGTGGGCCGGCGGCTCGCCCGCCTGGCCGACGCCTGGCAGCCCGACCCGCGGCTGCAGGCCGCCGCCCGCGAACCCGTACGCCTGCTGTCCGCGCTGACCACGACCGTCGCGTTCCTCACCGTGCTGGAAGAGGACCGGGTCAGGGTCGTCACGGCGACACGGGGAGACATCACGGAGGTGCCGCCGGTCCTGCCGGGCTCCGAACTGGCCGAGGCGACCGCCGCGGGCCGGGTGCTGCTCATGCACAGGCCGGACGACGACGACGCGCCCGCGGGGTTCACTCCGGCCGAGTGGCGGCGGTCCCGGACGTCCTTCCGGCGGTCCGGCGCCATCGCCGTCGACCACCAGGACGTCCTTCCCGGGATCTGCTGCGTTGCCGTACCGGTGCGGCGGCCGGACGGCGAGGTCGTCGCGTCGGTGAGCGCGCTCACGATACGGCCGGCGGTGCCGGCGGGGCTCTCCGAACTCGTGCTGCGCGCGTCCAGGGAGATCACCCGCAACCTCGGCCGTATCGACGCGCGGTCCGCTGAGTGAACCGCGCTGTTCCCTCCGCCGGGCCGCCCGGCCGACACTGCATCGAGCCGGCACCACGTGCGGCCGGCCCGGTCGGGGGCCGGGGTGCGGGTGCCGGGACGAACCGGCGCACCGGCCCCCGTACGGACACGTCCGCGTGCCGGGAACCGTAAGGGGGATCCGCGACATGGCCGCTGAGACGACCCGGCTGACCATCCGGATCACCGGGGCAGGCGCTCAGGGGGACGCCCAGGGAAACGCGGACCCCCGCGAACTGGAGGACCTGACGGCGCGGCTCCGGGCGGAGCTGCTGGAGATCGACGTGCTGGCGGCCGAGAGCGAGGCGGGGGCGCCGCCGCCACCCGGAGCCAGGGCCGTCCTGTCGTTCTCCCTCGGCGGCCTGGTGGTCTCCCTCGCGGGAACCGAGCTGCTCGCCGCGGTCGTGAACGCGGTGACGGCCTGGCTGACCCGGAACCAGCACCGTTCCGCGAAGCTGACGATCGACGGCGACGCGATCGAGCTGACCGGTGTGCCGTCCGGCGAGCAACGCCGGCTGACCGATCTGTGGGTGCGGCGGCACGCGGGCGTACGGCAGGGGGACGCCGGAGCCCCCGCCGCCAGGCGGACCGCCCTCATCGTGGCCGGAGACGAGTACCGCGATCCCGGGCTGCGCCGGTTGCGCGCACCGGCGCGCGACGCCGAGGCGCTGGCCCGCGTGCTCGGCGATCCCGCGATCGGCGGCTTCCAGGTCAGGACGCTGCTCAACGAGCCCACGCACGTGGTCAGCGAGATGGTCGAGGAGTTCTTCGCCGACCGTGCCCCGGACGACGTGCTGCTGCTGCACTTCTCGTGCCACGGCGTGAAGGACGACAACGGAGAGCTGTACTTCGCCACGCCCAGCACAAAGCTGAACCGCCTGGGGGCGACCGCGGTCTCGGCCGAGTTCGTCAACCGCAGGATGAGCCGCAGCCGGTCGAGGCGCATGATCCTGCTGCTCGACTGCTGTTACGCGGGAGCGTGGGCACGGGGCGCGCTGCCCCGCGCCGGCACGGGCGTACACGTGGAGGAGCAGTTCGGCGGCCGCGGCCGCGTGGTGATCACCGCGTCGAACGCGATGGAGTACGCCTTCGACGGCACCGAACTCGCCGACGCGCAGGAGCAGGCGCCGTCGGTGTTCACCCGCGCTCTCGTGGAAGGGCTGGAGTCGGGGGACGCCGACCACGACCAGGACGGCTACGTCGGCATCGACGAGTTGTACGACTACGTCTACGACAAGGTCAGGAGGACGACACCTGGTCAGACCCCGGGGAAGTGGGCGTTCGACCTGCAGGGCGATCTCTACGTCGCGCGGCGCGCCCGCCCGGTCACCGTGCCCTCTCCCCTGCCGGTGGAGCTCCAGGCGGTCATCGACAACTCCATCCCCAGAGTCCGCGCCGGGGCCGTCGAGGAGTTGCGGCGCCTGCTGCGGAGCAGGCACGAGGGTCTCGCCCTCGCGGCACGCCTGACCCTGGAGGAACTCGCCGACGACGACAGCCGCATGGTGTCCAAGGCCGCCGCCGAAGCCCTCGCCACCGCCACGAAACCCCGATCGGCACCGGCATCCGTATCCCCCGCACCCGTAGCCGCCCCGGTACCGGCACCGGCACCGGCACCGCAGTCCGCCGCGTCCACGCCGACATCGCTACCGGCGTCCGCGCCTCCCGCACCGGCCTCCGCAGGTCCTACCCTCGTATCCTCCTCGCCGGCCTCGGCGGCACGATCCGCGTTCCCGGCGTCGGCGTCGGTAGCGGCGTCCGCACCTCTCGCGCCGGTATCTGAGGCACAGCCCGCGCCCCCGGCACCGAAATCGGCATCACAGTCGGCGCCATCCGCACCGGCATCGGCGACCGTGGTCAAGCCGCCGTCCTCGGGCCCGTCCGCGTCATCTGTCTCCGAGGCAGAGACACCGGAGCCGCCCAACCCGTCCGGCGGTGTGACCGGCCCCGGAAACCGTCTCCTCCGAGCCTTCCGGCCGCACGGCCGAGCCTTCGATCTTCGGACGCTCGCCCTCCCCGCGGCCTTCCTGCTGGCGAGCGCGCCGCTCTCTTGGCTGACCCCGGTCGCCGTGATCTGGCAATGGCTACTGGTGGCCGCCGCGCTCGGGACGGGATTGCTTCCTTCGGACGGACCCGCCCGGGAGATCGCCCGTGGGCTCGCCGCCGGTCTCGGCGCGGTCATGCTGGGTCTGCTGGCGTTCTTCGCGGCCGAGTTCGGCAGCGGCTGGAGCATGTGGATCGCGGCGGCGGGAACCCTGCTCATTCTCGTGGTCGTCATGCTGGAGGACGCGCCGGAAAGGGCGCGGTGGTCATGGTTAGGGGACCGCGCCGTCAGCCTGGTCGCCGTGGCGGTGGTCGTGGCCCACTTCGTCTCTCCCGAACGCATCACTCGCGGCGCCGGAGAGACGCCGCAGTGGTGGGGAGCGATGGTGGTGTCGGCCGTCTGCCTCTGCCTGTTCGTCGTCCGCGTGATCGAGCAGCGACGCGACACCCGCGCCCTCATCGCATTCGTCCTCGGCGCCGCCGCGACCGTGCTCGTGGTGCTGGACCTCGGCAGGGCCGAGGTGCTCCGCGTCTACCTGCCCACTCTGCTCGTCATGCTGTTACTCGGCATCCGCCCGGCGAGCAGGCGACCGGAGTTCCTCGCCGCCGCCAGGCTCTCCCTCGTCGCGGGCGTCCTCCAGGGAGTCGCCGACCGGGGTATGGCGAACCGCGACTTCTCGCCCTTCGTCATCCCCTACACGATGGGTCATCTGATCCTCCAGCTCGTCGCGGCCCTCCTGGTCGCGATCGCCGCCTACACGGCGGGGAGAACCCGCTCATCACACGACTGAAGACGCCCCGCGCCGGCGGTACGGCGAACACGTCCCCCGTATGCCGCGCGATCAGGATTCTTCGGCGAACAGATCCGCGACCGAGGTCGCGGTGACGGCCCGCCGCGCCCACTCGTCAAGGCGCTCCAGATTCGTGCACTCCATGATGAAGGCGCGGTCATCCTCGGATACGGGGATGTCTCGAACTTCCAGGATGGTCAGCACCGCCCTTGCCTCGCCCTCCGCACGGCCTTCCTCTAGGCCCTCCTCTCGGCCTCTGCCGTAGTGTTGCCGGGCGAAAGGGCTGTAGACCGGCCAGGTAGTGGACTCCATCATCTCCTCCATCACACGTCGGGCAACCTCGGAAGCCAAGCGGTATGCGTATTCATAGTATTGCGGAGCGTGATCGTCCGGGAGGTACTCAAGCGCGGAGATGAATGCCCTGACCACGGAGATATCGTCACCATGGCTCATGACTGACAATGCGGCCAGCTCCGGATGCTCTGCCGCCTGTGCGACTTTGGTGACTGGCGGAATCTCGGCCGGGCCGATCACCCCGCACTTCAGCTGGAAACCGGGCAGGCTGGTGTCGATGGGCTTCGCCGCCCAGTCGGCCGTCCGTCTGTCCGGGCAGATCACCAGCACCGTGACCGGGCAGTTCACCTGTAGCCACAACGCGGCTGCGTACCGGGGCAGCGCCACCCGTTTGGCAGCGTCCTGCCGCTGCTGGATCTCCACGACAATCGCATGCACCGGGTGATGCCGAGGACCTACCGTTACCACGGTGTCCGGGTGCAGATCGATGGACGGGCGGTCGTTGAGCTCGTTGCTCACCACCTGCACCGGCAGGTCTTCCGGCACAGGGATGCGCAGAGCCTGGCACATCTCCAGGGCGAATCGTGGCCTGTTGCGGAACAGCAGATTGAGCGTGTCATGCTGGGGGGACGGCATAGCACTCAACGTTACATCACTATCACCCTGGGTGATTGACGATTCGCCACGTAGGCGAGCGGAGGTGGACGGGAATCGAACCCGCCAGGCCGAGGACCTCGGCCTCGTCGGTTTTGAAGACCGCGGGGGCCACCAGGCACCCACACACCTCCAGGCAGAAACCTAGCCGGAACGGGGTAGGGACCCGGCGGTGCCCCCACGGCGGCGGCGCGGCGTACGTGAACGACGACCCGGACGGGGGCGGCATGACCGAGACGACGGAACGGGCCGGGTTGCGGCTGACCCAGCAGGCGCACGGAGGCGGCTGCGCCTGCAAGATCCCCCCGGGTGAGCTGGAGAGCATCGTGGCCGGGCTCGTGGCCCCGGATCCGTCGGCGTACGCCAACGAGTTGGTGATCGGGCTGGACGACGGCGACGACGCGGCCGTGGTCAGGATCGAGGGGGGCAGGGCGGTCGTCGCCACCGCCGACTTCTTCACCCCGGTCGTGGACGATCCATACGACTGGGGGCGCATCGCGGCGACCAACGCGCTCTCCGACGTGTACGCCGTGGGCGGCGAACCGGTCGTGGCGGTGAACCTCCTGGGCTGGCCGAGAGAGACCCTCTCCATGGACCTCGCCCTGGAGGTGCTGCGCGGCGGCCTCGACGTGGCGCGGGCGGCGGGCTGTCACGTCGCGGGCGGGCACAGCGTGGACGACCCCGAGCCCAAGTACGGCATGGCGGTCACCGGCCTGGCCGACCCCGAGCGGCTGCTGCGCATCGACGCGGGCCGGGCGGGAACCCCGATCTCCCTTACCAAGCCGCTCGGCGTGGGCGTGCTCAACACCAGGCACAAGGCGACCGGCGAGGTGCTCCCGCAGGCGATCGAGGTGATGACGACGCTCAACCGGGACGCCTCACGGGCGGCGCTGGCCGCCGGGGCCCGCTGCGCGACCGACGTGACCGGCTTCGGGCTGCTCGGCCACCTCTACAAGCTGGCCAGGGCGAGCGGCGTCACGGCGGTGGTCGACGTGGCGGCCGTGCCCTACCTGGAAGGCGCGCGGCAGGCCGTACGCGATGGGTTCGTCAGCGGCGGCACCCGCCGCAACCTCGACTGGGTGCGCCCGCATCTCGACCCGGGCGGCCTCGGCGAGGAGGACCTGCTCCTGCTCGCCGACGCCCAGACCTCGGGCGGCCTCCTGGTCGCCGGCGAGGTCCCCGGCGCGCCGGTCATCGGCGAGCTCGTCCCGCGCGAGGCCGCCGTCCTGCGACTCACCTGACCCCGACCGGCTGCCGTGATCCCTGACCCGGACACGCCCGGGCTTCGGGGCCCGCCGCGCTCCCGGGTGGTAGACACCAGGCATGCGACCTGAACCGGGTGAGGTGCTGCATTTCTCCGAGGACCCCGAGATCACTCGGTTCGTCCCGCACGTGGCGGCCACGGCGCGGCAGCCGGAGGCGTACGTCTGGGCGGTGACGGCCGAGCGCTGCCCCGACTACTGGTTCCCCCGCCAGTGCCCGCGGGCCATGGCGTGGACGACGCCCGACTCCACGGACGCCGATCGCGACCGGATCATCGGGCCGGGCTGTGGCGAGCGGGTCCATGTCGTCGAATACGGCTGGCTGGAGGCCTTCCTGACCGTCCGCCTGTACGCCTACCGCTTCCCAGCCGAGAAGTTCGTGCCGTTCGGCGAGCCGGTGCCGAACGCGGTGGTGGCGACCGAGCCCGTCGAACCCCTCGGGCCACCCGAACCCGTCGGCGACCTGCTGCGGCTGCACGAGGAGGCCGGCATCCAGCTCAGGCTGCTGAACGACCTCTGGCCGTTCTGGGACGCTGTGACCGCGAGTTCCCTGCGCTGGAGCGGCATCCGCCTCCGCAACGCCCGCCGCCGGCGCTCACAGCCATTCGTCGATCACGGCGACGAGAATCGCGGTTCCGTGGCGCACGGCGCGTGACCTCGCGGAGTCAGCGGGGTTTGCCAAGTGACCACAGGGATGCCGCCATGAGGAGAGCGGTCAGCCCGCCGCAGATCACCACGGTGGAGACCGAGAAAGCGTCGACGACGCGTCTGCCGAGGAACGCGCCGAGGCGAAGGTCGCCTGGAAGGCGGAGGTGAAGACGACCGTCGCGGCCTCGGGCGTGCGAGGGGCGGCGGCGACGAACGATGCCTGCGAACAGACGGGTACGCCACCTCATCGGCCTCGCCGCCCTCGATGTGATGGAGGTTGCACCTACCATGCCCGCCTGACCCATACGCGTCCCGTGAGACCGCGTTATTGGAGGGACTGCCAACGAGTTGCCCTGCCGGTCGCCGGCGCGACCAGCAGGTTCCAACCACAGTGGTGTGATCAACTGTCAGACAGGCTCCAGGACCCTGCCGCACGACCACTCCGAATCACGCCCCAGCACTTGTGCCGAGGCGACGATGTGAAACGGAGAAATCACCTGCACCTAGGTGGATCGCACCCGTCCGGGTGAGCGCCCGCGGGGTAGCCGTAGGCATAGACGCCGACGGGCCGGCTGTTCGAGATCGAGGCCTGGCCGTCGGCGAGATCGGTGGCACGGGTCGCGCCGAACACGGCGACCAGCAGCGCGGCGGCAAGCCCGACGCCGCCGAGAGCGCGGAACGAATGTCTCAGCATGGGTCCTCCTTCCAGCTCATAACGTGAGGCGGAATGGCAGGCTGTCCCGGCCGCCTCTTCGGTGTCGTTATCGATACCGGAGCTTCGCAGCGAGTTTTGGTAATCGACTTGGAGGTGACTTGCAGCGAGGCCAGCCGGACCGCCTGCCGGCTGACCGTCCCTACCATGCGGCTCGCCGTAGCTTCGGGAGCTTGAGGCCGAGGCGAGCGCGCTCCCCGAGAATAGGAACGGAAGCTCCCGCATCCCCTCGTGCCACGACGGCACGGCGGTGTCGGCGAGGAGGACGGCCGTGTACGTCGCCATCTCCAGGCCGCTCAGGCCGCTCGCCACCGGCGCAGGGTGACCGACACTGGCTGGTGCTGTGACCGGCATCGGGCCGGGTGGTCGTCAGGCGCGTTCGCGACGGTGCGCGCGCACCGCAAGATCACCCAGCGGGTACGCCGCAGACCTCCCGGACAACGGGAAGACCGCACGCAGCCTCGCGCCCGGGCTGTGCGGGACCACCTGGAGGGTCCCCCCGTGAGCCCGCGCGATATCCCGGGCGATCGGCAGCCCCAACCCTGAGCCTCCCGTGTCCCGGGTGCGGGCGTGGTCCAGACGGGTGAAACGGTCGAAGACGATGGCGCGGTGTTCCGGGGGGATACCGGGGCCGTCGTCCACGACGTCGAGGACGGCGTGGTCGCCCGGAGCCGTGAGGGTGACGTGGACTGACGTGGAGGCGTGGCGGACCGCGTTGTCGACGAGGTTCGCGACGAGGCGGCGGAGTTGCTCGGCGGAGCCGTTGAGGAGCAGGTCGGGGGTGAGGTCGAGGTACACGTGGACGTCCGGACGAGGGCGTTTGCGGACGGCCTCCTCGGCGACGACCTGGGCCAGGTCCAGTTCCTCGGCCCGCGACAGGGGTTCGCCGGCGTCGAGCCGGGCCAGCAGGAGGAGGTCGGCGGAAAGGGACTGGAGGCGTGCGACGTCGTCCAGTGCCGCAGTCGCCAGCGGCTTCTCGGCGGGCCGGGCCAGCTCCAGCCGGGTCCGCAGGATCGCCAGTGGGCTGCGGAGTTCGTGTGCGGCGTCGGCGACGAACTGCCGCTGCGCGTCGACGGAGGTCTGCAGCCGGTCGAGGGTGGCGTTGACGGTACGGGCCAGTGCCGCGATCTCGTCTCGGGTGTCCGGCTCCGGCACGCGTTCGTGCAGGCCGTGCGCGGTGATGTCGGCGACCTTCGCCCTGATCGAGGAGACCGGGCGTAGCACTCGGCCGACCGCCAGCCAGGTGAACAGCGCGACCACCGCGAGGAGCGCCGGAACCCCCGGGATCAGCAGGTTCCTCAGCGTGGTCATCGCCGCCAGCGCGGGTGCCTTGGAAGCTTTTCCGAAGACGGTGACCGGGCCGTCCTCGGTCTCGAACGTCCGTCTGACCACGAGAACGGCCTCATCGGGCACCGGAAGGCCGTCGTCTTCGCCGTGGGCGGCCGAGCCCGGCAGCGGTCCCTTCCCGTCCGGCGGCACCGCTCCCTTTTCAAGCGGTGGCACCATTCCCTTTTCGTCCCCCGCGTGACCCGGCCCCGACTCCGCCTTCAGAACTCGCATCTGTTCCTTGGCGTCGTTCGCCGCCAACTCCTTGGTGGAGGCCGTCAGGCTCGAGTCCAGCGCGGCGAAAAGCGCGATGGAGGCCAGGCAGAGCGCCGCCGCCACCGCGGCGGTGGCCGTCAGCGTCGTGCGTAGACGTACTCCCATGTCAGCCCTCCAGCCGGTAGCCCACACCCCGCACGGTCTTCAGCGTCGTCCGTCCGAACGGTTTGTCGATCTTGCGGCGCAGCGCGCTGATGTAGACCTCGACGACGTTCGAATCGCCGTCGTACGCGAAGTCCCAGGCCTGGGCGAGCAGCTCGGCCTTGGTCACCACCTCGCCCGCGTGCCGCGTCAGGCAGTGCAGGATCGCGAACTCCTTGGGTGTCAACGCGATCTGTACGTCCCCGCGACTGCACTTCAGCCCCGCGGGATCGACCCGGAGATCCCCGGCGGTCAGCACCGTCGGCCGCTCCCGCACCTTGCGCCGAGCCAGTGCTCTCAGTCGAGCCAGCAGTACGACGTACGAAAACGGCTTGGTCAGATAATCGTCCGCGCCGGTGTCCAGCGCCTCCGCCTCGTCGTACTCTCCGTCCTTCGCGGTCAGCATGAGGATCGGCGTCCAGTTCCCGGCCTCGCGCAGCTTCGCGCAGACCCCATAGCCGTGCAGCAACGGCAGCATCACATCCAGCACGATCACGTCGTACGAATGCTCGGTCGCCATCCACAGGCCCTCGCACCCGTCGTAGGCGAGATCGACCGCGAAGCCCTCTTTGGTCAGGCCGTCTTTGAGCAGCTCGGTCAGCCTGCGTTCGTCTTCCACCAGAAGTAGGCGCACGTCGACAGGGTGGAGGTGCGTACCTAAGGCGAACATGAAGATCATCGTTTACCTCTTCAGGATCGCTTCAGGTGTAGGGGCCCAAACTGCTGAGCGTTCCGTCACCGATCACGGGCAGCCCTCACGGGCAGCCGATCTAGGGAGTGTCCAGAGCATGAAGAAGAGGAGCAGGATCCTCACGGCGGTCGTCATGACGGTGGGCCTCGGCGTCGGCGTCGGCGGCGCCACCGCCGCGTCGGCGACCTCCACCGGCGCCCCGAAGCCGGTGTTCGGCTGCGCCGTGAAGGGCGGGCCGGCGGCCATGGGGGAGGGCAAGACCACCGTCAGGGTCGACCAGGACGGCAAGGTCTTCGTGGACGGCGAGGAGGTCCCGAAGGGCAAGCTGCGCACCCTCTGCAAGCAGCCTCCGCTGCCCGGCAAGGGCGTCGTCTGCATCATGAAGAAGGCCGACAAGGGCGGCAAGTTCAGGGGGGAGACGTTCAGAACGGACACGTTCAGGGACGGCAAGGTCTTCGTGGACGGCAAGGAGGCCCCGAAGGGCAAGCTGCGTATCCTCTGCAAGGAGCCCCCGCTGCCCGGCAAGGGCGCCGACTGCATCGTGCACGTCAAGGGCGACGAGAGCGGCGAGTTCGGCACGAGCGCCGAGAAGAGCTACGTCGACGGCAAGCAGGCGCACGCCAAGTGCCCCCCGCCCGGGAAGCCCGGTGAGGGCATGGACGACGTGCACGCCGGGGACGACGCCCCGGTGACCGTCACGCCGAACTGACACACGACTCGCCGCAGGCGCTGACCACTCCATGCGAACGTCCCGCCGGCCACCTCGCCGGCGGGACGTCTCCGCCGGTCAGCCGCGTGCGAGCGTCCGCCTGTACCGCACTGAGCTACAGCGAAGGCCTACGCGTGAACCCGGTGATCGTTTCGGTCACAGCACTAGCGGCCGGGGACGGGGGCGGGGTGGCCCGCGTCGAGGCGCTCACGCTGGGGGACGACGGTGTACCTGGGGTCCTTGGCCGAGGCCCGGCCCGCCTCCAGCACGCCGAACCGGGTGCAGAGGGCACCGGCGGTGATCGCGAGCCCGGACAGCGCGGTGAGGGTCCGGCTGCGTCCGGCGACCGTGGCGAGCAGGCCGCCGCCGAGAGTGAGCGCGCGTGAGGCCCGCATGAGCCTGCCCGCCCTGCCGTTCCGGTACGGCTCGCCGAGCAGGCCCAGACGACGCTCCATCAGCTCACCGGCGACGACCTCCGTCACGGCGCCGGCGACCGCCGCGGCGCGGGCGGGCCCCGCCTGCGCCCTGGGGGTGGTCAGCATCAGGGCCGCGCCCGCCGAGGCGAGCGCGCTCCCCGAGAACAGGAACGGAAGCTCCCGCATCCCCTCGTGCCACGACGGCACGGCGGTGTCGGCGAGGAGGACGGCCGTGTACGTCGCCATCGCCAGGCCGCTCAGGCCGCTCGCCACCGACGCGGCGTCGCCCACCGGGGTCAGCAGGCCGGTCACCGCCGATCCGGCCGCGACGCCGGTGAGCCCGCTGTGGGCGGCCAGCGTCCAGGAGCCGACGCTCATCGGCGAGGTGAGCTTGAAGACCCGCAGCATGTTCAGGAAGCGCGCGGGCCTGCCCAGTTCGGCGACGAGGAAGGCCGTGCCGGCGCTCGCCGCGGTGAAGGCGGTGGTCCGGGCGGCCAGCCCGAGCCGGTCGTGCCCGGCCAGGCGGGCGGCCGCCGCCATCGCGCCCGCGGCCCCGGACAGCCCGCCCAGATAGAGGTACGTCGGCATGTGGGGTTCGTGCCAGATGGGCTGCTTGACGACCGGCTGGCCGTAGTACGACCGGAACGGCGCCTCCGGCACCACCTCGCCCTGGCCTTTCGGCATCAGATCCTCCCCACCGCAACGATCACGGCTTTCTCCCGGCGAAGCACACCGCCACGCCGGCGGCGAGGGCGAGTGCTGCGCCGCCGGCCCAGCGCCACATCGCGGGCAGGTCGCGGGTGGTCACCACCGGGTCCGGCGGCAGGCCGTACGTCTCCGGCTCGTCCAGCAGGAGGAAGAACGCGCCCGTGCCGCCGACGCCGTCGTCCGGGCTCTCGCCGTACAGCCGGGCGTCGGTCACGCCCTCGGCGTGCAGCCGTTCGACGCGTTCCTGGGCCCGCTCCCGCAGTTCGTCGAGCGGCCCGAACTGGATGGACTTGGTCGGGCACGCCTTGGCGCAGGCCGGTTCCATGCCGCCGCGCAGCCGGTCGTAGCAGAGCGTGCACTTCCAGGCCCGGCCGTCGTCCTCCCGGCGGTCGATCACCCCGTACGGGCAGGCGGGCACGCAGTAGCCGCAGCCGTTGCACACGTCGGACTGGACGACGACGGTGTCGAACTCGGTGCGGAACAACGCGCCGGTGGGGCAGACGTCGAGGCAGGCGGCGTGGGTGCAGTGCTTGCACACGTCCGACATCATCAGCCAGCGGCCGTCCTGCTCGACGAACGCGACGTGCCGCCAGGTGCTCGCGCCGAGCGAACCGGTGTTGTCGTAGGAGGTGGCGCGGAACACGAACCCGTCGTCGGGCACGTCGTTCCACTCCTTGCAGGCCACCTCGCACGCCTTACAGCCGATGCAGACGGTCGTGTCGGTGAAAAAGCCCATCCGCTCAGCCATGGCGGTACCTCTCGACCAGGTCGAGCAGCGCCTGGCCGCGCGGGCGCCGTCCCGGCAGGACGTCGCAGGTGCCGGCCTTGCTCTCCTGGATGTAGACGTTCGGGTCGAGCACGACCGACGCCAGGTCGTTGACGACGTCCCCGGTGACCACGCCGCCCCCGCCGTAGCCCCAGTGGTAGGGCATGATCACCTGGTGGACGGTCCTGCGGTTGATCCGCAGCGGCCGTACCCGGCCGGTCACCAGCACGCGCAGCTCGATCGCGGTGCGGGCGGTGACGATCGTCGCCCAGCCGCCGTTCTCCAGGCCGAGCTCCTCGGCCATCTCCCGGGACACCTCGCAGAACCCCTCGGGCTGGAGCTCGGCCAGGTACGGCAGGGGCCGGCTCATCGCGCCGGTCGTGTGGTGCTCGGTCAACCGGCTGGTGGTGAAGACGTACGGGAACCGGGGCGACAGCGCCGGGTTGTACGGGTTCTCCGGCCGGTCGACGGTCCGGCGGGCCGGGTTGGACTGCTGCCCGTACAACATGTTGCGCACCGCCGACTCGTGCGGCTCGTAGTGGGTGGGCAGGGGACCGTCCGACAGGCCCGACGGCACGTACAGCCAGCCCTTGCCGTCCGACTGCATGATGAACGGATCGGTGCCGGCCAGCGCGTGCTGCGCCTTGGCCCCCTCCGGCGGCACGTAGCCGGGCGCCTTGTCCTCCTCGAAGTCCGGCACGTCGGGGCCGACCCACCGGCCCTGCCCGGCGTCCCAGTAGACGTACTTCTTCCGCTCGCTCCACGGGCGGCCCTCGGGGTCGGCCGAGGCCCGGTTGTAGAGGATGCGCCGGTTGGCCGGCCACGCCCAGCCCCATTCGAGCGCGACGGGACCCTGCTCGGTGTGCGGCTTGCGCCGGGCCGCCTGGTTGACCCCGTCGGCGTACACCCCGCAGTAGATCCAGCAGCCGCAGCTCGTCGAGCCGTCCGGCTTCAGCTCGCGCAGCGACGCCAGCGGACGGCCGTCGGCGTCCGCGCCGTTGATCTCTCGCAGCACGGCCTCGGCGGACGGGTCGCGCTGCTCGCCGATCTCGGGATAGTCCCAGGTCAGCTCCATCACCGGCCGGTCGATGTCGTCGTCGCCGAGCAGCCGCCTGATCCGCTTGCCGAGGTGGTGGTAGAACCACAGGTCGCTGCGGCAGTCCTCCGGCGGGTCGAGCGCCTTCTCCCGCCACTGCAGCAGGCGCTGGGTGTTGGTGAACGTGCCTTCCTTCTCCACGTGGGTCGCGGCCGGCATGAAGAAGACCTCGGTGCCGATCTCCTCCGTCCGCAGCTCCCCGGTCTCGATCTCGGGCGCGTCCTTCCAGAACGTCGCGGTCTCGACCGTCACGAGGTCGCGGACGACCAGCCAGTCGAGGTTGGCCAGGCCGAGCCGCTGCGCCTTGCCGTTGGCGGACCCGACCGCGGGGTTCTCCCCCACGACGAAGTAGCCCTTGACCTTCCCGTCGATCTGGCCCATGACCGTCGAGTAGTGGCCGTGGTCGCCGGTGAGCCGCGGCAGGTAGTCGAAGCGGTAGTCGTTCTCCTCGGTCGCCGCGTCGCCCCACCACGCCTTGAGCAGGCTGACGACGTACGCCCGCCGGTTGCCCCACCAGCCGGTGTCGGAGCCCTCCCGTTCCAGGTAGTCGTCGAGGCCGTCGTGGCGGTGGGCGTGCGGCATCGCGATGTATCCCGGCAGCAGGTTGAACAGCGTCGGGATGTCCGTCGAGCCCTGGATGCTGGCGTGGCCGCGCAGCGCCATGATCCCGCCGCCCGGACGGCCCATGTTGCCGAGCAGCAACTGCAGGATCGAGGCGGCCCTGATGTACTGCACGCCCACCGAGTGCTGCGTCCAGCCCACGGAGTAGACCCAGGCGGTGGTCCGCTCGCGGCCCGAGTTGGCGGTGACCGCCTCGGCCAGCTCGCGGAACCGCTCCGGCGGGATGCCGCACAGCTCCTCGACCATCTCCGGCGTGTAGCGGGAGTAGTGCCTCTTCAGGATCTGGTACACGCAGCGCGGGTCGGTCAGCGTCGGGTCGGACGGCGGCGTCGCGCTCGATCCCGCGCCGCGCGCGCCGTAGGAGTCGGACCCCGCCGCCTCGGCGTGGTGCACGCCGCCCTCGGTGAGCTCCTCCTCCTCGGGCCTGTCGCCCTCGTACGCCCAGGTGGACGGGTCGTACCTGCCGGTCTCCTCGTCATAGCCGGAGAACAGGCCGTCGAGGTCCTCGGTGTCGCGGAACTCCCGGTTCACCAGGGTCGCCGCGTTCGTGTACGCGAGGACGTACTCGCGGAAGTCGAGCCCGTTCGACAGCACGTAGTTGATCAGCGCCCCGAGCAGCGCGATGTCGCTTCCGGCGCGGATCGGCAGATACCGGTCCACCGACGCGCTGGTCCGGCTGAACCGAGGGTCGATGTGGAAGACCTTCGTGCCGCGCTGACGCGCCTCCATCACCCACTGGAACCCCACCGGATGGCATTCGGCCATGTTGGAGCCCTGGATGACGATGCAGTCGGCGTTCGCGAGGTCCTGCTGGGACTGCGTCGCGCCGCCACGCCCGAAGCTGGTCCCCAGACCGGGGACGGTGGAGGAGTGTCAAATGCGCGCCTGGTTCTCCACCTGGATCGCGCCGAGGGCGGTGTACAGCTTCTTCATCAGATAGTTCTCTTCGTTGTCGAGCGTCGCCCCGCCCAGGCTGGCGATGCCCAGAGTCCTCCTGACCTCTTCCCCCTCGTATGTCTGCTGCCAGGTCTCGCGCCGGGTCCGCACGACCCGGTCGGCGATCATGTCCATGGCGGTCTCGAGGTCGAGCGGCTCCCACTCGGTGCCGTACGGCCTGCGGTAGAGGACCTTCGTCTGACGACCGGGGTGGGTGACGAGCTGCTTGCTGGCCGACCCCTTCGGGCACAGCCGCCCGCGCGAGATCGGCGAGGCCGGGTCGCCCTCGATCTGGGTGACCTTCCCGTCCTTGACGTAGACGAGCTGGCCGCAGCCCACGGCGCAGTAGGGGCAGACGGAGCGCGCCACGGTGTCGGCGTCCTCCACCCTGGGGCGAAGGGCGTCCGTACGCGGCGAGCGCGCCGCCCGCCCCCTGCCGTCCTCTCCCTTGAGCTGCCGGATCACCGGCCATCGGGAGAGCCATCCAGCACCCATGACGCCTCTACTGCCCCAGTTGCTCCAGGTTCAACCACGAAGAACTCCCAAAGGTTCCGGGGTGATCGGGTGTAGAGCGCGTACGGGGGGCATTAGGCCCTGATCCGGCGCACTCCGGGGGCGAGTCGTGCCTACGGGAAGACCGCACGGGAAGACCTCCACGCAGAGGACGGCGATGAGCGACCAACCGCCCGAGTGGGCGAGAAACATCGAGAAAGTGGCCGTCGAGGCGGCGCGGGAGTTCGGCGCCGCCGTCGAGCGGGCCGGCCGGGCTATCGGCCGGGCGGTCGATCAGGCGGGGCGGACCGCCAGGGCGCAGGCGGCGATGGCGGCGGCCTACCAGGCCGACCTGGAAGCCCTGGAGAAGGTGCTGCGCGCCCTGCCTCCCGAGCAGGTCAGGGAGATCTCCGCGGCGGCGGCCGTGGTGGCGGCCACCGCCGACCAGGTCCTGGCCCAGACGCCGAAAGATCCCGACTGAGGATCGCCCGCCGGTGTCGCGGCGAAGCGGACGGGCGAGGGAGGGCGTCGGGGTCCCGGCGTGCGGAGGTCAGGAGCGGGCGTCCGGGGAGAGTCGTTCGGTGAGCCATCCCGTCACGATGGCCTTCACCTGCGCGTCGACCGGCTCCCGCGCCTCACGGCGGTAGGCGCGCAGCGACGGCGGACCGGGCTGCCTGCGCAGGATGTGATCGAGGTCGGGGATCACGTGGGTCTCCACCGGTCCCGGGACCGACTCGGCGACCCGGGCCAGGTCGGCGGGGTCCACCTGGAGGTCCTTCTCCCCGGTGACGGCCAGGACCGGAGCGTGGATCCCGCTGAGGTCGACGGCGGGGTCGTGATCGAGGAATTCCCGGGTCCAGCGCGCGTTGATCCGCACCCCGCCGATCCGGGCGACGTCCGTGGTCGTACGGCGGATCCGCTCGTGGTTCTTCAGCACCTTCGTGACCAGATCGGTGCGGGTCAGCCGCAGCAGCCACCGGACGGCCGCCGGCATCGAGGGCGCCAGGCGCTCGGCCTGCCACCGCAGTGTCTCCGCACCCGGCTTCGCGGAGGGGGACAGCAACACCACCGCCGCCACGACCGGCCGGGCGGCGGTTCCGGCCTCCAACCCGGCCCCGGGCCCGGCCCCGGATCCGCTGCCGGGCTCGCGGGGCGGCTCGACGGTCGCGGCCAGGTTCGCCGCGATCAGGGCGCCCTCGCTGTGCCCGGCCACCGCGACCCGGGAAGGATCGATCTCAGGGCGTGAACGCAGCGCGGCGAGCGCCGCGGCGGCGTCGGTCATGCCCTCCAGGAAACCGGTCGCGAGGAACTCGCCCGTGCTGGCGCCGACTCCCCGCTTGTCGTAGCGGTACGTCGCGATCCCGGCGGCGGCCAGCGCCTCGGCCAGTTCGCGGGTCACCTTCAGCGGAAGCCTCCGGTGGTCGGAGTCGCGGTCGACCGGTCCGGAGCCCGGCAGGAGCAGGGCGGCCGGGAAGGGACCGTCCCCCTCGGGCAGCGTCAGCGTGCCCGCGAACCGGTGGCCCGCCGAGTCGAAGGTGAGATCGATGTCGTGCATGTCCTGACCGCGTCTTTCCGTGTCTCCGGTGCGGCTCTCGGAGGTCCTCACGCTTCGGACGGCGTGGGGGCCAGCGCGGCGACCACGGCCCGGGGGTCGTCCACGCCGAGCAGCAGCGAGTCGTACCTCTGCCCCTCCAGGTGGATGCGCACCGCCGCCTGACCGCCGCGCACGTCCACGAACTCCCTGCTGCCGGACCGGTGCCAGGTGCCGAGCTTACGCGCGCCCGGGATGGCGAGACCGGTGCGCAGTCCGCGGGGTGCCCGCAGCGGGCTGCCCTCGACGACCTCGACGGACCGGACCGCCGAGCGGGGCACGCGGAGGTCGCCACGCAACGCGCCGGCCTTCTCCGCGGCGCTCAGGCGGACGGCTACGGCGTCGGCGGTGATGGTCACGGTGCTCATGGGGCGGCTCCTTCGTCGCTTCTGTCGGGTACGAGTCCATTGTTATCAACTATGAGAATGATGTCAATCGTGAGAACATAGGGCCATGGCCACAGCGGAACTGCTCCTCCACCCCGTCCGGCTGCGCATCGTCCAGGCCCTTCTGGGCGACCGGACCCTGACGACGGGAGAGCTGCGAGCGGAACTGCCCGACGTGCCCACGGCCACGCTGTATCGGCAGGTCGCGGCCCTCGTGGAGGGCGAGATCATCGAGATCGTGGCGGAGCGCAAGGTCAGGGGCACGTTCGAGCGGTCCTACCGGCTGCGTGCGGCGAACGCGATCGTGACCGCGGAGGACGCGGCCGGGCTCGGCGCGGACGACCACCGGCAGGCGTTCATGACGTTCGTCGCGTCACTGCTCGCCGACTTCGACCGGTATCTCGACCACGGCGACTTCGATCTCGGCCGGGACGGGGTGGGCTACCGGCAGACGGCGATGTATCTGAGCGACGAGGAGTTCCGGGAGTTCCTCGGGGACCTGGCCGCGGTCCTGCGCCCCCGGCTGGTCAACCGGCCCGCCCCCGGCCGCGTCCGCAGGCTCCTCTCCACCGTCGTCATGCCCGCCCGGCCCCCCGTGTGATCGCGTACATGCGCATTCCCTGTCACATCGATGGAAGAAGGCCTGGTCAGAGGGATGATGATGGTGGTGTCGAATTCGTCCGCGTCCGCGCGACGTGTAGGTGAAGCAGGGCGGACCGGCGATCGGCCCGCACAGTGAACGTCGCACAGTGAACGCAAGGAGACACCACGATGCGGTTCCTCATGACCACCAAGGGCACCTCCCCCGCTCCCGACGAGGCGATGCTGGCCGAGATGGGCGCCTTCATCGAGGAGATGACCAGGTCCGGCGTGCTGCTGGCCACGGGCGGGCTCGAGCCGGGCGGCGTGCGGATGACCTCCCGAGGGGGCGAGGTCACCGTGACCGACGGACCGTTCGCCGAGTCGAAGGAGGCCATCGTCAGCTTCGCGCTGGTCGAGGCCCGTTCCCGTGAGGAGGCGATCGAGCTGGCCCGCCGCTTCTGGAAGATCGTGGGTGACGGCGAGGGCGCCGTCCAGCAGGTGTTCGGCCCGGAGGACGCGCCCCGCTGACGCCGGGCCCGGGTTGCGCGGTGAGCGGCGCGGATGCTCTGATCGATCGGGTGACGTCCCGCGACGCCCCCCTGCGCGACCAAGGCGCTCTGATCGACGCGGTGTGGAAGCTCGAGTCCGCGAGGATCGTCGCCGGTCTGCTGCGGTTGGTCGGCGACGTCGGCCTGGCGGAGGAACTGGCGCAGGAGGCGGTCCTCGCCGCGCTGGAGCAGTGGCCCGAGTCGGGCGCCCCGGACAACCCCGGCGCCTGGCTCATGGCCATCGCCAAGCGGCGTGCCGTCGACCACCTCCGCAGGGAGGACCGGCACGGCCGCGGGCAGGAGCGGCTCGCCCACGATCTCGCGACCCGGGCCGACGACGGCGCCCGTGAGGTGGACGACGTGCTGGGCGCGGTCGACGGAGAGGTGGGCGACGACGTCCTCCGGCTGATGTTCGTCTCCTGCCATCCGGTGCTGCCGGCCGAGTCGCGGGTGGCGCTCACGCTGCGGCTCGTCGGCGGCCTGCGCACCGACGAGATCGCGCGTGCCTTCCTCGTCACCGAGGCCGCCGTGGCCCAGCGGATCGTCCGGGCCAAACGCGCGCTCGCCGACGCGGGGGTGCCCTTCGAGGTGCCGTCGGGGCCGGATCGGACGGCCCGGCTGGCGTCGGTGCTGGAGGTCGTCTACCTCGTGTTCAACGAGGGATACTCGGCCACGGCCGGCGACGACCTGACGCGGCCGTCCCTCTGCCTGGAGGCCCTGCGTCTCGGCCGCCTCCTTGCCGGGCTCGTGCCCGGCGAGGCCGAGGCGCACGGCCTGGTCGCGTTGATGGAACTCCAGCAGTCGCGCTCCGCCGCACGAACCGGGCCGTCCGGAGAACCCATCGTGCTGCACGAGCAGAACCGGGGACGCTGGGACCGGTTGCTCATCCGGCGCGGCTTCGCCGCGTTGCTGCGGGCGCGGCAGGCCGGCGGACCGCTCGGCCCGTACGTGCTGCAGGCGGCCATCGCGGCCTGCCACGCGGGAGCGGCCACCCCGGAGGAGACGGACTGGCCGCGGATCGCCGCACTCTACGACGCGCTGGTTCAGGTGCTGCCCACACCGGTCGTCCAGCTCAACCGCGCGGTCGCGCTGGCCATGGCGCACGGGCCGGGCGCCGGTCTCGCGCTGGCCGACACGCTGACCGGCGAACCGGCCCTGGCGAGATACCACCTGCTGCCCGCCGTACGCGGCGACCTGCTGGCCCGGCTCGGCCGGCGCGAAGAGGCCCGCGCGGAGTTCGAGCGCGCGGCGTCCCTCACCCGCAACGCCCCGGAACGCGAGGTTCTGCTCCGCCGCGCCGCGAACTGCGCCGAGGACGCCGGGGGTGTCGGGGGTGTCGTGCTCAGCGGAGGCGTCGGAGCCAGCGTGCTCGCCGGGGACGCCGGGGGCGCCACGGGTGATGGGGGCGTCGTGCTCGGTGCGGCCGTGCGGGCCTTCCTCGCCCGCCCCGGCCTGACGGCCGGCACCCTGCGGTCGTACGACCAGACGCTCTCACGGCTGTGCCTGCGCCTCGGCGCGGACCTTCCGCTGGCGGAGGTGACCCCCCAACAGGTGGCCGAGGTCTTCGCGGCGGAGTGGGGCACGGCGGCGGGCGCGACCTGGAACCGGCACCGCGCCGCGCTGCGGTCGTTCGCGGCCTGGGCCGCCGGGCAGGGACGGACGTCCGCCAGCCTCGCCGCCGGCCCAGCCGCCGGTGGGGCCTCTGACGGTGCCGCTGGTCGGGCCGCCGATCGGACCACTGACGGTGCCGCTGACCTGGCCGCCGCGCTCGACCGGCGGCCCGAGCCCCGGGGGCGCGTCCGTCCCATCGCCCGGTCGCACCTGGAGGACCTGTGGGCGCGGCCGGACGTCGCACCGCGCGAGCGCGCCCTGTGGATGCTGCTCTACGAGAGCGCGACCCCGGCGGAACGGGCACTCTCGCTCGACGTGCAGGACCTCGACCTGCCCGGCATGAGCGCCGTGGTGCGCGGCAGGCGGCATCGGGTCCGCTGGGAGGCGGGAACGGCCGCGCTGCTGCCCCTGCTGGTGCGAGACCGCCGTCGCGGCCCGCTCTTCCTCACCGACCGGCGGCCGGGCCCGGGCCGCGCACCGGCGGCGGCCGACCTGTGCCCGCACACCGGCCGGAGCCGCCTGTCGTACGAGCGGGCGGAGCACCTGTTCAAGCGGGCCACCGGAGATCTCGACCCCGAGGGCGAGGGATACACGCTGCACCGCCTGCGGCACTCGCGCCTGGCCCACCTCGCGGAGGACGGCTGGACGGCGCCGATGCTGATGTCCCTGTCCGGTCACGCCGGCGCGCGCACCCTACGCGAGTTCGTCCGGGCCGGGCAGCAGGTGGACGGCGGGAGGCCGTGAGCCCCCCGCCGCGTCCCGCTCGGCCGGTGATCAGGGGTAGCTGACCACGTTGACCGGCACGGTGGCCGTGCCCTGGGCCGCACCGCCCGTGTTGTTGATCACGTGGGCGATCGTCCCGACGCCGCCCAGCGACACGGTGAGCAGGTCGTGGAACTTCACGGTGGACCGGGTCGGGGCCTCGAAGCCGCGCTCGGCCACGACCGAGGGATCGGTGCTGAAGTTGCAGTAGCTGCCCATGCCCCAGGCCTCGTGGGTGGTCACCGAGTCGGCCACCTTGTAGGCGGCGTAGCCACGGGTCGAACCGTTCATCCAGGACGCCTGGTTCGGCGGGTCGTACGGCAGTTCGTTCTGGAAGAAGATGGTCCAGCCGCCCTGGCCGTTCCAGATCACCTCGTACTTCTTGTAGTGCTCGACGAACAGGCCGTACGCCGTGACGTTGTCGCCGTTGACGATCAGGCCGGTGTCGGCCGGGTTGGTGTTCCAGCCGACGCCCGCGCCGTGGTCGGCCCGCCACGCCCAGATGTGGTCGATGATCGTGTTGTCGCTGTTCACGACGAGGCTGGTCGTGGCCGAGCCGGGGCCCGCGCCACCGATGCGGAAGAACACGTCCTGGATCGAGATCGGGTTGCCCGCGTGACTCGCCGTGGCGCCGTCGGGCCCGACCCGCAGCAGCACCGGCGAGTTGACCGTGCCGGCGTCGAACAGCAGCCCGGCGAGCTTCACGCCGTCGACGTCCGCGACGTTCATCGCGACGACGCCGCCGTCCGGGATCAGGGTCGCGTAGCCGAGCCCGAGCACCACCGTGTCCGGCCGGGTCACGTTGAGCGTCTGGCTGAGGTGGTAGACACCGGGCGTGAACAGCAGGTTGAGGCCCTGGGCCAGCGCCTGGTTGAGCGTGGCCGCGCCGTCGGACGGCTTGGCGACGTAGAACTGCGTGAGCGGGATCGACGTGCCGGGGGTCGCGCCGTTCGCCCAGCTCGCGCCGCTGGAGTTGGTGCGCAGGGACGGGACGAACACCCGGTAGGCGCCGCCCTGGTCGACGTACAGGTAGGGCTTCTCGCGCGTGACGGGGCTCTGCGCCAGGGTGGTGTACGGCGGGTTCGGGAAGCTCTGCGCGGGAGCGCCGACGACGCCGGAGAACACCATGTTCCAGACCCCGTTGGTCCAGCCGCCGATGCTGCTGTCACGGGTGAACCACTGCTGCTGGGAGTACGGCCCGACCGTCCCGTCGATCTTGCTGTCGGCGATGTAGCCGCCGCTGGCCCAGCCGTACCCGTTGGGCGCGAGGTTCAGCCCGCCGCGGACGTGGATCCGCCGGAACGGCGCGGCCTGGGCCACCGCCCAGCGGTCGGTGCCGTTCACCGGCACGACGGCGAGGTTCTCGGCCGAGCGCCAGAAGTTCTGGGTGGCGTTGCCGTTGAACCAGCCCGCGTCGACGGTGATGTCCCCGTTGATCGTGACGTTGTCGGGCGACTGGCCGAGACCGGAGATGGAGGTGTAGAAGCCGATCTGGGCGTTGAGGCCGCTGTAGGTGCCGGGCTTGAACAGCAAGGCGTACCGCTGGCCGCCGAACTGGTTCGACTCCTGCTGCCTGAAGATCGTGTCGAGCGTGCTCTGGATGCTCGCGGCGGACATCGACGGGTCGAAGACCCGCACGTTCGGCCCGAGGTCACCGCCCCCGGGAAGGGTGCCGCCGTCGGTGACGACGTTGACCCCGAACTCCCAGAGCGAGTAGCCGTACTGGGTGGCGCGGGTGAGGCCGTACATCCGCACGTAGCGGCCGGTGGCCGCGAGGTCGAGCGTCTGCGTGCCGGCCGCGCCGGTGACGGTCGCGGTGGCGTCCGTCCAGGTCGAGCCGTCGGCCGAGACCTGGATCTTGAACGTCTGGGCACGGGCGGTCTCCCAGTTCAGGGCCACCCGGCAGATCTGCCGGGAGTCGCCGAGGTCGACCTGGATCCACTGGGGGTCGCTGAACGCGCTCGACCAGCGGGTGCCCGTGGCGCCGTCGAAGGCGGCCGAGGCCGGCGTGCCCGCGTTCTCCGTCGAGGAGGCCGAGGACGGCCGGCCCTGGGCCGCGTTCGCCGTGCCGCACACGGCCGCCGCGGCGCCGTAGGAGGCGGGGAGGACACCGGTCACCGCGGCGAACGTGGACAGCGCGGCGAGACCGGCGGTGACGAGACCGGCGCGCCGGCGCCGGGTGCGCGGCCGAAGGCGGGAGGAGGGAGGCATGCGGTCTCCTTCGGGAGCCCCCCGGCGGGGGACCTGGGGGATGGAGAGGTTCGGCGGCCTGAGCGTCCGTCCGCGCGCTGCTTATGTCAAGACTTATTTCACAGCTAGAAATATCTGCCGTTGCTTCATCAGCGGTCACCCTCCACAGCGAGTCAGCCCGCGGCGGTGATCCTGGCCACCTGGGGCGCGTTGAGGAACTCCTCCAGCACGAGCGTGGCGGCGCCCAGCGCGACGGCGTCGGGGCCGAGACGGCCCAGGACGATCGACGTCGCGGCGTACGGCTCGGCCAGCGAGTTGGCGGCCGTGGCGCGGCGGATGCCGGGCAGCAGGCGCTCGCCGAGGCGGGCGCCGACCCAGCCGCCGATCACGATCTTCTCGGGGTTGATCAGGTTGACCAGGTTGGCCAGGCCCACGCCGAGATAGGAGACGGTCTCCTGGATCACCGGGGACTCCGAGGCGAGCAGGCGGTCGAGGTCCTCCTCCCAGTCGCCCTGGGAGGCGACACCCGCCCGGTCGAGGATCGCCTCGATCCCGACGTACGCCTCAAGGCACCCGCGCCCGCCGCAGCGGCAGGGCCGGCCGTCGGCCACGATCTTGGTGTGCCCCCACTCCCCCGCGCTGCTGCTCACCCCTCTGAAGGTGGTGCCGTCGGCCACGATCGTCGCGCCCACTCCCACCCCGAGCAGCACGATCACCGCTTCGGAGGCTCCCCGGCCGGAGCCGAACCACAGCTCGGCCTGGCCCAGCGTCTTGGCGCCGTTGTCCACGTACAGCGGGAGCGAGGTGCCGCGGCGCAGCAGCGCGCCGAGGGGTACGCCGTCCCAGCCGAAGGTCTTGGCGTGGATGACCCCGTCGGGACCGGGCTCCACGATGCCGGGGACGCCCACGCCGATTCCGAGCACCTGCTCGGGGGAGACACCCGCGTCGGAGAGCACGACCTCGACCCCCGACAGGATGTGCCGGGCGACCAGTTCGGGGTCGTGCCTGGCCGGCCGCAGCACGTAGTCGACCTTGGCCCGCTCGGTCATCTCCAGGTCGAACAACCCGACCCTGACGTGCGTCTCGGCCATGTCGACGCCCACGGCGAAGCCGTACTCCGGGTTGACCCGCAGCAGGACCCGGGGACGGCCGCCGTCGGACTCCACCTGTCCCGCCTCGACCACGATGTTCTCGGCCAGGAGGCCGGCGGTCATCGTGCTGACCGTCGCGGCGCTCAGACCCGTGCGCGCGGTGAGGTCGTTGCGGCTGGTAGGCCCGGAGAAGTAGAGCGTGTGCAGCAGCACGGCCCGGTTGCCTCTGCGGATGTCCCGCACCGTCCTGCGCTCGGGCCTCGCCATGACCGACCTCCCCGTCGTCAGGGGTCATCTTAGTTCAGGTGCGAAAACAAGCGGCCGCGCCCTCTTACGCCCTTCACTGTCGCAGCCGCCGGTTGCCCCGCCGTTACGACGGCGTGTCGCCAATCGCCTTCTTTCACGGCCTGAACGAAGAAGACCGGAACGGCTCCCGGCGGCCCGCCGGGAGCCGCCGTGGAACCGTCCGGAGCCCGTCGCCGGGTCAGTCGAACTGCGGCTTGGTGGTGCGGCTGCGCTTCAGCTCGTAGAAGTACGGGAACCGCGCCATGTCGTAGGCGCCGTCGAAGACGCGCACGGCCTCCTCGCCGCGCGGGATGCGGGTCATCACCGGGCCGAAGAACGCCACGCCGTCGATGTGGATCGTGGGCGTGCCCACCTCGTCGCCGACCGGGTCCATGCCCTCGTGGTGGCTGCGCCGCAGGGCCTCGTCGTACTCGTCGGAGCCGGCGGCCTCGGCCAGCTCGGCGGGCAGCCCGAGTTCGGCGAGCGCCTCCTTGACGACGAGCTCGTAGTCGTCGTTGCCCTGGTTGTGGATGCGGGTGCCCAACGCGGTGTAGAGGTCGCGCAGCACGCCCTCGCCGTGCCGCTCGGCGGCGGCGATGCACACCCGCACCGGGCCCCACCCGCGGCCGAGCAGCTCGCGGTAGGTCTCGGGCAGCTCGTCCCTGCCCTCGTTCAGCACGGAGAGGCTCATCACCCGGAACCGCAGGTCGATGTCCCGGTGCTTCTCGACCTCGAGGATCCACCGTGACGTGATCCACGCGAAGGGGCAGATGGGGTCGAAGTAGAAATCCACCTTGGGACGGCTGTCGGTGCCTGCCTGGCCGGTTGCACTCATGGACGGACTCCCCTGAAGAGGTTGACGGAGGATCGGGGGGCTTCGCGAGCGTATCCACAGGTGGGACGGACACGGACACGCGCCCCGACCCCTGAAACCTCCGGGCGTCCGCCCTCATTCCCGGCAGGCATTACCGAGATCCGGCGGATCCGGCGGATCCAGCGGATCCGGCGTGGACGTCCGGGGGGCCGCCGGGGAATGTCGGCCGGGGTCTCTAAGGTGTCCTCATGGCTCACGACAGCGTGGCGACCAACCGCAAGGCGGTGGCGCTGCGGGCGCTCCACGTGCCCGGCGACCCCGTCGTACTGCCCAACGCCTGGGACGCCGCGTCGGCGCGGGCCGTCGTGGCGGCCGGGTTCCCCGCCGTCGCCACCGGCAGCGCGGCGGTCGCCGCGGCCCTGGGCTACGAGGACGGGCAGGACACCCCGGTCGACGAGATGCTCGCCGCCGTGGCCCGCATCACCCGCGTCGTGTCCGTCCCCGTCACCGCCGACGTCGAGCGCGGTTACGGCCTCGATCCGGCGCAGCTGGTCCGGCGGCTGGCCGCGGCGGGCGCCGTGGGCTGCAACCTGGAGGACTCCGACCCCGCGACCGGGTCCCTGATCGGCGCGGCCGAGCAGGCCCGGTTCCTGGCCGCCGTACGCGCGGCGGCCGCCGAGGCCGGTGTCGACCTGGTGATCAACGCTCGGGTCGACACCTTCCTCCACGGTTCCGGGTCGCCGGAGGAGAGGCTGGCCGAGGCGATCGACCGCGGCCGCCGTTACCTGGAGGCCGGCGCCGACTGCGTCTACCCGATCCTCGCGGGCGACCCCGAGGTGATCCGCGCGCTGGTGCGGGAGATCGGGGGGCCCGTCAACGTGCTCTTCCGGCCGGGCATGCCCGCCATCCGTGATCTCGCGGCCCTCGGCGTGGCCCGGATCAGCTTCGGGTCGGGCGTCCACAGCGCGGCCCAGGAGTTCGCGGCCCGCATGCTCGGCGCGATCGCGCGGGGCGACGACCCCTTCCCGTCCGGCTGATCCGGCTCATCTCACCCGGCGGTCCCGCTCACCCGGCGTACGACCAGCCCGACCAGCGGTCGATCTCGACGAGGATCGCGGGCCCGGCCGGAGGACGTTCGCGATACTGGGCGTACTTCGCGGCGAGCCACGCCGCCGCCTGGTCGCGTTCGGGTCCGTCCTCGACGACGCGGGCCCGCCCGTCGGCCCGCACCCACCACAGCCGCTCCCAGTCCTCCTCGTAGTGGTCGGCGAGCAGGCAGACGCGGGGCTCGTCACGGATGTCGCGCAGGCGCCGCAGGAACGTGGTGCTCTTCGGCTTGTGGTCCACGGCCGTCACCACCAGGTCCCGGGAACCGGTCGCCTCGGGATCGTGCCCGCCGTCGTACGCCGTGGCGAACGTCACCGGGACGAGCCGCGGTGCCCCCTCCGCCCCGGCGGTCGCGAGGCGGGCCACCCTTGCCGCCGCGAACAACTCGCGGGCCCGGCTCTCGGGCATCCTCACCCGTCCAGGCTACGGCGTCGCTCCGCCGGCGCGGTTGATCGTCTCCAGGAGGCGGCTTATGGTGTGCGCCATGGAGGCATCTGAGTTACTCGAGCGGGCCCGCTCGCGCGCAACCGACCCCGAAGATCCCCTGGAAGTGCTGTCCGCCGCGATCGTGCTGTGCGGCGAACCGGGCGGCGAGGCCGACGCCCTGCTCGACCTCGCCGTACGCCGCGCCCGGGAGGCCGGCGCGTCCTGGACCGCGATCGGCGAGCGGCTGGGCTACGTCCGCCGGTCCGCGCGCAGGCGCTTCACCCCCGCCTTCGCCCACCGGCACCTGGTCAACCGCCGCAAGAAGCGCGAGGCCGCCTGCTCCTTCTGCCGGAGGCCGCCGGGGCCACGGGTCCACATGGTGCACGGCGAGGGCGGGCGCATCTGCGACAAGTGCGTGGCGCTGGCGGGCGACATCGTCGCCGGGCTGGCCCGCCGCCGCTGACGCCGCCGCCCGGCGACCCCGCCTTACGCGCCGGTGCACGTACGCGTGACCACGCGAGCGCGGCCCGGCGGCCCCACCGCCAAGCTGTTCCGTCAGGTGACGGTGAGCCGCCGGGCGTAGCGCTCGTCCCGCCACCGTTCCTCGCCGAGCACCTCGGCCAGCGCGGTCGCGGCGTCGTACACGTCCACGTGGCGCAGGTACAGCGGCGCGAAGCCGAAGCGGACGAAGTCGGGCTCGCGGTAGTCGCCGATCACGCCCCGGTCCGCGAGCGCCCGCACCACCGGATAGCCGTGGGGATGGCGGTAGCTGACCTGGCTGCCCCGCCGCTCCGGGTCGCGGGGAGTGGCCAGGGCGAGCCCGAGCCCCGGGGCGACCAGATCGTCGAGCAGGTCGATGAACAGCGAGGTGAGGGCCAGGCTCTTGGCCCTCACCTCCGACAGGTCCACCCGCTCCCAGATGTCGAGCGACGCGTTCAGCGCGGCGTACGAGAGGATCGGCGGGCTGCCGGTGGCGAACCTGCGCACGCCGGGGGCGGGACGGTAGTGCGATTCGAAGTCGAACGGCGCGGCGTGGCCGTGCCAGCCCGACAGCGGGTTGCGGACGTCGTCCTGGTGGCGCGGCGCGACGTACAGGTAGGCGGGCGCGCCCGGACCGCCGTTGAGGTACTTGTAGGTGCAGCCGACCGCGAAGTCCGCCTCGCCCACCCGCACCGGCATCGCCCCGGCGCTGTGGCACAGGTCCCAGACCATCAGCGCGCCGGCCGCCTGGACCTGTTCCGTCACCGCCGCCATGTCCCGGGCCGCGCCGGTCCGGTAGTCGACCTGCGAGAGCAGCACGAGCGCGACGCCGTCGTCGAGGGCGTCCGCGAGCGACCGGCCCCGCTCCCCGATGTCACGGATCTCGTACGAGCCGAGCGCCCGGGCGGCGCCCTCCACGACGTACCGGTCGGTGGGGAAGTTGTCGAGATCGGAGACGATCACGCGGCGCTCAGGGCGCAGCGGCAGGGCGGCCGTGACCACCTTGAAGATGTTCACCGAGGTGGAGTCGCCCGCCAGCACCTCGCCGGGACCCGCGCCGATCAGGGGCGCGATCCGGTCGCCGGTGCTCTGCGGCATGTCCCACCAGCCGGCCGTGTTCCAGCTGGCCCCGAGATGCCTGCCCCACTCGGTCTCGACGGTGCGGGCCACCCGCTCCGGCGTGTGCCGGGGCAGCGCGCCGAGCGAGTTGCCCAGCAGGTAGACGACCCCGGGAGGAAGCGAGAACTCTTCCCGGAAACCTCTCAGCGGGTCCTTGGCGTCGAGATCCTGGCATTCGGCACGACTGACACCCATCGGCATCTCCTCCTTCTCCGCATTATGTCCCGAAATATCCGATCTTGTAGAGCATGTGATGACACAGCGTGGACAGCGGAGCCATACCGGAGAGGACCGTTCCACCGAATGCGGACGGCTATAAACCCCAGAGATCACCACAGCGGCACTATCAGCGCAAAGTAAGCACAAGACGCACCCAAGACTCTGTGCGATCGTGGACAAGACGGGGCAAGTTCTCTGGAGACGCCAATCCCCCGTTGGTGACAGAGGGTGATCAAACGTGACGGAATCCCCGGTGCATCATGAGTCCCCGATCTATCGACGCATCGCCGGCAGGCTGCGCGATCAGATCCTGTCCGGCGCGCTCGGTGATGGGGACCGGCTACCGGGCGAAAACGCGCTCATGAACGAGTACGGCATCGCACGGGCCACGGCGCGGCAGGCGCTCGCCGTACTGATCAACGAAGGGCTCGCCGTGCCGAAGCGAGGATCGGGCGTGTACGTGCGCCTGTTCCGTCCGATCCGCCGCCATGGGTCCCGCCGGCTCTCGCGCGAGCAGTGGGCCCAGGGCCTGGCCATCTGGGACTCCGACACCCGTGGCCGTTCGTACACGGTGGACGAGCTGCGGATCGTGCGCGAGACCGCGAGCGAGCAGGTCGCCCGCGTGCTCGGCGTCGAAGAGGTGTGGGTGCGCCGCCGCCGTTACTCGGTGGACGGCCGGCCGGTGCAGCTCGCGGCGTCCTGTTTTCCCGCCGATCTCGTGGAGGGCACGGCGGTCGTCCTGCCCGACACCGGGCCCGGAGGGGTGTACGCCCGCCTGGGTGACCTCGGCCACGCCCCGGTCCACTTCAGTGAGGAGGTGCGGGCGCGGATGCCGCTGCCCGGGGAGACCGAACTGCTGAACCTCCCGGCCGGCACGCCGGTCATCTCCGTCACCCGCGTCGCCTTCGCGGAAGGAGGGGTGGCGGTGGAGGTCAACGAGATGACGCTCGACGCGGCGTCTTATGTACTCCAGTACGACTTCGACGCATAGGTCAAGCGGACAAGTCCGCAGATAGGTTGACCTGTCCATCCCGATCATTGATTTCTCTAGAGAAGTCCCGCACCTTGAAGAAAGAGACGTCAAGAACACCGGGCCTACGGCGAGGGAAGGTGGACGGGTGTCCTTTGACCGACGCCTTGCCGAGATCGCTCGGGAGTTCCCGGAGTGGACGATCTGGCGGAGTGACGCCGGCCGGTGGTGGGCCACCCGGCACCGGCCGCTCACTTCGGCCCAGCGGGCGGCCGGATGCGCGATGACCGTCGACGCCGACGAACCCGACGGGCTGCGCGAGCAGTTGCGGGAGCAGGAGGAGTGCGACGCCGCCGCCGATCCATGAGCGCGGAAGCCCCCGACCCGATCGGGGGCGGGGGCTTCCGCTACCAAAGATCAGCGCGCGTTCCGCGGCTCACTTGCCGGCGACCGGCTCCTCGTCGGGGGTGGTGCGGCGGACACGACCGAGGTCGACGTCGGTGTCCTCCGGCGACGCCGCGAGGTCGTGCCCCATCTCCGCGTGACCGGGTTCGGCGTGCCCGTGGTCGGCGTGGTCCTGCTGCTCGGCGCGTCCGGCGTCCACGACCAGGACGGCCTCCTCCTCGTCGCCCTCGGCCGCGTGGATCCCGGCCCCGGACGCGGCGGGCGGCTCCGCACCGACCGGCGCGGCGATCTCCCGGGGCTGCGACGTGAGGTCGCCCGCGCCGAGAGCCTGGGCCTGCGGCCCGGGCGGCAGCACGGTGGCCTCGTCCACCAGCGGGCCGGCCATCGACTCGCGGTGCATCAGGTCGCCGAGCACCGAGCCGATCTCGTTGAGCCGGCGGACGACCTCCGTGTGGGTGTCGGTCAGGTAGGCCACCCGGCGGCCGGTGTGCTCGTCCAGCGCGTTCACCCGCTGCTGCGCCGCCGCCAGCATGGCCTCGGCCTGCCCGCGCGCCTCGACCAGCAGCCGCTCCGACTCCGTCCGGGCGGCCGTGAGCTGGGCCTCCGACTCGGCGCGGGCGGAGCGCAGGGTCTCCTCGGCCTCGGCGCGGGCCGTGGTCAGCGTCTCGTCGGCGTCCGCGCCTGCCTGCGCCAGCAGCCGCTCCGACGTGGCGGTGGCGTCGGCGACCCGGCGCTCGGCCTCGTCCTGGGCGGCGGACCTGATCGCGTCGGCCTGCTCACGCGCGGACGTCACCAGCCGCTCGGCCTCCGCCGCCGCGCCGTCCCGCAGCCTCCTGGCCTCCGCCTCGGAGGCCTCCTTGTTGGCCGCCGCCTCCTCCTGCGCCAGCTTGAGGATCTGGCTCAGCCGCTCGCCCAGCTCGTCGGGGTTCTGCGGCGACTCGGTCATCTTGCGCCGCGCCTCGGCCAGTTCGAGGCGGCTCTGCTCGGCCTGGTCGATCGTACGCGCGAGCCGTTCCTCCAGGTCCCGGATCTGGTTGCGGGTTCGGACCATGTAGTCGTGGACCTGCCTGCGGCTGTATCCACGCATCACGACTTCGAACGAGTCGTCGCTCATCAGGTCGGGGAAGTTGTCGGTCTGGTTCGTCATAAGAAGCCCTGGGGTCGGAGACAACGACGGTAACGCACGCCAGGACACGACTTTCCTGCTATCCGCCGCACATCGCAACCTGAACGCGGCAGCCGGACGGGGAAAAGCGCGGAGCGCCCCGTCGAGCCCGCCGGAGAGCCCATGCGATCATCGTGGCATGCCGTACATAGCCGAGCTGGACGACGACGCGACGCCGATCATCCATCCCGAGGCGTGGGTGGCCCCGGGGGCGGTGGTCGTCGGGAGGGTGCGGCTCGGACGCGGCGCGAACGTCTGGTACGGCTCGGTGCTGCGCGGCGACGACGAGCGGATCGACGTCGGCGACGAGGTCAACGTCCAGGACCTGTGCTGCCTGCACGCCGACCCCGGCGAGCCGGTGATCCTGGACGACCGGGTGAGCCTCGGCCATCGGGCGATGGTGCACGGCGCGCACGTGGAGGCGGGCGCGCTGGTGGGCATCGGCGCGGTCGTGCTCGGCGGAGCGGTCGTCGGGGCCGGGTCCCTCGTCGCCGCGGGGACCGTGGTGCCGCCCGGACGGCGGATCCCGGCCGGCGTGCTGGTCGCGGGCGTGCCGGGGCGGGTGGTCCGCGAGCTCACCGACGACGACCGCGCCTCCTTCGCGCGGACGCCGGACAACTACCTCGCCAAGGCCCGCCGTCACGCCGCGGCCTCGGTTCGGTCCCGATGAGCGTGCCGGCCAGCGCCAGGTGGTCCGAGAGCTCGGGGTCGGTCCTGACGACCTTGGCGCCGCCCGGGCGGTAGTCGGCCTCGCTGGCGAAGATGTAGTCGATCTTCCGGCCGCCGCGGGTCGTGGGGTCGCCGCCCCGGCGTACGGACCCGCAGGCCGGGGCGTCCGCCTCGGTGTAGCCGCCGTCGCCCAGGCCCATGCCGTACACGCCGGTGAGCTGGGGGTCGCCGGGCTCGCGGTTGAAGTCGCCGGTGAGGATCACCGGGGCGCCGCCGGCGTACCCCGCCACCAGCCCGGTGACCTGCCGCGGCGTCTCGGTGCCCGAGATGTGGGTCACGCAGCAGACCGAACGGCGCGGGCCGACGTCACCCCTGGCGCACAGCAGGCCGCGCGGGTGGACCGTCTCGCCGGGGGCGGCCGGAGCGTGGTCGGCGCGCAGCAGCCGCCGCAGCGGTTGGCCCTGCGTGCCGTTCTTCAGCGCCAGCGCCACGCCGAAGGTCCTGCCGTCGGGCGGGGCCGTGTGCGGGGTGAGGTCGCGCCAGAGCGTCCGGCACCGGTCCTCGCGGCCCGGCCCGCCGCCCCTGGCGTAGCCGTACCAGACGAGGTGGTATCCGGGCAGCTCACGACGCAGGAGACCCACCTGGGCGTAGCACATCTCGGTGAAGGAGGCGACATCCACGTCTCTCGAACGGATCAGTGCGGAGACCTGTCCGGCCCAGGTCCGTCGATGCCGCGGCGTCAGGTCGCGTACGCAGGTGCCGGCCCGGTTGCCGGCCGCGCAGACGTTGTAGGTGAGGACGTTCACCCGGTAGGTGTCGGCGGGCGCCGGAAGACCGGCCACCACAACCCCGGCAATCGCCACTCCTGCCACAAACGCCCCCATACGGGAGGAAGCTACTTAGCGCCGATCAACCCGTCCACGCACCTGTGGTGAAATTTCCGACATTGATTGCCATGACTGGCGCAGCGACCGCCAGGTAGGCCATCATCACCCACGGCTTCCTGCTCCCGGCCACGCCCACCGTGACGTAGAGCGGCCACCACAGCAGCGAGGCGCGCCCGATCGACATGTAGAACGACGACATGGCGAGCAGCGCCACCGCCTGTGGCGCCAGATAGGCGACGTCGGCCCAGTTCCGCCGGACCAGCATCCAGAGGATCAGGACGACCAGCACGAGCCCGGCGATGATGTCCTCACGGTACGCCGTGGTGAGGATGGGCTCGTCGATCGACCTGTTCCAGGTGTTGATGAACGCGGTCCAGGGCGCCTCGGGGTAACGCCCCCAGTACTGCGCCTCCGCCGCCTTCCAGGCCATCAGGTCGCCGGTGCGGTGCCACAGATAGAGCATGTACGCCAGCACCGGCAGGCCCGGGACGACCATCCAGGGAGCAGTCCGCCACCCGGTCGAGCGCAGGCCGTTCGCGGAGAAGAGGAACATCACCGCGAGGCCCGCGGCCAGGAAGAGACCGGAGATGCGCACCGACGCGGCGAAGGCGGCGCACAGGGCCGCCGACTCCCACCTGCCGTTGCGGGCCAGCAGCCAGGCCGGGACGGCCAGCGCGAGGAAGGGCGCCTCGGAGTATCCGGCCAGCAGGAACGTGGCGAACGGGCTGAGGAAGAAGGCCAGCACCACCCAGGTGCCGCTGCCCTCGCGGTACGACTCGCCCAGCCGGTGCAGGGCCACCGCGACGACGGCGCTCGCGACGAACGACACCAGCACGATCGCCAGGTCCCAGTTCGGGATGACCAGGTGCAGCGACCGCAGGAACATCGGCAGGCCAGGGAAGAACGCCACCAGCTTCGGCGCGTCCGGCATGCCCGGCGTGCCGTCGTAGCCGTACTGCGCGATGGCGATGAAGTTCTCGGCGTCCCAGGGCGTGAGCCGGTCGAGCAGCGGCGCCTCGGTGCGTCCCGGGGCCGCGAGGACCATGTAGATGTAGGTCCCGATGTGCCAGAAGAACCAGATCAGCAGAGCCGTGGCGTCACCGGGGCGGCCGGGCCACCGCCATCCGCGGCTCTCCCGCTCCGAGCGCGGTCCCTCCGTCTGCTCACCGGTCGCGGTGCCATCCGGAACGTCCACGGGCGTCCCCTTCGCCGATTCCTCGACAACGCCCTGCTCCCGGTCGGCCCCGGCCTGCTGGATCTCAGTCACGAGCACCTATGCAATACGTCATGGACAGTCCCTGCCAAGGTAAGCATGCCGGGTTTTGTCGTCAGACGGTCAAAAAAGTCGTCGGACCGGGTCCGACCGGCCGCGGCCGGTGAAACTTTCACCGGCGGGCCCCCCGGCCACCTGCCACCGGCACGCGCCCTTACCGGCGATTTACCATGACTGGGTGTACTGGGACGGGTTCACGGCGATGGAGCAGGACGTGCGCGCCGTCGTCGGCGATCCCCGCTGGACGCTTCTTCCCCCGCTCACGCGGGCGCACACGCTCGCCCAGCGCGCGCTGCTGACCCCGGACGGATCCCGGTGGCTCTTCGGCGCGCATGCCCGCTGGTACCGGCTCGACCGGGTGGACGGCCGCTGGCACCTCTCGGCTCCCCCGCTGCACCCCGCGATCCGGTCCGACGCCCGGCCGCACCCGCCGGGCGTGGCGATCCCGCCCGCCCTGGTCCCGGCCGGGCCCGACTTCGCCTACGACCGCGGGTCCACCCAGGCGTTCGTCGGCCCGGACGTGCCGCACGAGATCACCGAACGGCTCCGGGCGCTGCTGCTCGCCCACCGTGGGCTGCGCCGGGAGGACTTCCCGCTGAGCGGCGCCTACCGGGAGATCTTCGCCCGCGACGTCGCGAGCACGGTGGCCGCCGTGTGGGGCACGATCATGTGGTGCGCGTACGCCCCGGCGTTCGACGGCAACGAGGTCATGCTCTCGATGTTCGGGGAGTTCCTGGCCCGCCCGCTGCCGGGGGACGACTGGGTGCGCTGGCTGCCTCTGGGCTCGCTCGACGCGCTCGTGGCCCTCTACTCGGAGCGGATGCGCTCCGGCGCGCAGCAGGCGGGTCTGCGACTGGCCGGGCTGATGGCCGAGACCGCCACCGTGCTGCGCGCCGACGCCCGGTTCCGCCCGCGCGCAGAGGCGCTGATCGCGATGGCCGAGCCCCTGCTCGCCAGCCCCTGGCTGGACCACCACGCCCTCCCCGGCGGCGCCGTACGGCAGGCCTGGCTGGCGCGCTGCCCGCCGCACCTCGTCTCCGCGACGCTCCCCGAGTGGGCGCCCGGCGAGCACTTCCGGCACACGTTGTACGACCTGGTCGAGGCGCTCGCCTACACCGCCTCGCGCGGGATGGACCCGCGGGCCGTGGCGGCCGCGCTGCTCGCCGCGGACGTCGCGGGCGTCTGCGGCGTCTCGGAGCCCGCCTGGGCCCCCGGGGCCTCCGGCACCGCGCGTGTGGTCACCGCCCTGTATCCGTGGATGGACGACGAACAGCGGCAGGCTCTCTATCTCGCGCTCGCCGATCCCGCCCACCCGCTGCGGGGGTGCTGGCCGGCGGGCGGAGTGCTGCCGGCCGCGCTGCTGCCGCCCGACCGGACGACGGCCGCCGCCCTGCTCGGGTCCGCGTACGCGACGGGGCTGGCGTGGTGCGCGCTGACCGGCACGCCCGCGCCGCCCGAGGGCTTCGCGGTGCCCGCCGCCGTGGTCCAGTGCCTGATCCACCAGCGGGACGACCCGCGCCCGCAGGAGCCGCGGGCGGAGCACAGGGCTGACCTGGAGGAGTCCGGGGCCTGGCTGTTCGAAACGTCAAATTCGGATATTTCATCCTTACCTCCGCTTTAGCAATCCCTTCCCTCCATCACCGTCCTTTTCATCGAATCGTGATCTCGGAATCGGGGAAATGGTCACCGAGGGACACGAGGTGCGGGTCGGGAATGGTCACGATGGGCCATGTCGCGGTGGAGTACCCGGACGTAACCTCGTGATGGGTGTGGGCTGCGGAAGGAAGGACGACGCGGTGGGGCACGACGATCTGGACTCCCGGGTCCACGACCGTGTCGCGTTGGACGAGATCGCGCTCTACGCCGAGGTACTGGAGGCCGTGAACATCACGGAGAACCGGCTGACCTTGGAAGAGCTCGACAACGCGCTCGGGTTGCGGACTTCGGCGAGCCACTGAAGAACTGAGAGCATGGTCCGTCCCGGGCGTCCTGATGCGCCCGGGGCGGCTTGCTCCGTCGACCCGTGCCGGCCCGCCGAGGAGCTGATGATCCCGCCGGGTCCGCTCAGGACCGTACGAGGCGGGCGATGGCGGCCGAGGCCTCCCTGATCTTCTCGTCGGCCTCCGGACCGCCGCTCTTGACGGCGTCGGCCACACAGTGGCCGATGTGATCCTCCAGCAGGCCGAGGGCCACCGCCTGAAGGGCGCGGGTGGCCGCCGAGACCTGGGTGAGGATGTCGATGCAGTAGGCCTCTTCGTCCACCATCCGCTGCAGCCCCCGGATCTGTCCCTCGATCCGGCGCAGGCGGGTGAGGTAGGCCTGTTTGTCCCCGCTGTACCCGTGCATCCTTCAACGATACCCGGCGCGGGTATCAACCGGTGTGCTCCGCCGCGAGCGCCCGGAGCTGCACGATCGCCTGTCCGGGGCATCGTTTGTCATGTGCAATCATTGACGGACGGGTTCCGGCGGCTCCCGGATCCGCCAGGACGGGACGAGGCGAGGCGAACAGAGGCGAGCGCGAGTGGAACGGGGACGGTACGGAGAGCCCGAGACCTTCTCGATGCTCACCGTCCTCCAGGACCACGTCGTCGTCATCCACATGTACGGCGAGCTCGATCTGATCGCGGCTCCCGCCCTGCGCGCCTGCCTCGCCGAGGCGGTCGGGCTGCGCAACCCGCCCCGCATCGTGGTCGACGCGGAGGCCCTCACCTTCTGCGACTCCACCGGGCTGAGCGTCCTCATGGGGGCGCTGCCCGCCGTCCGGTCGGTCGGCGGGGACCTGGCGCTCAGCAACGCGCACGGACGCTTCGCGCGGATGCTCAGGATCACCGGCCTCGACTCGGAACTCCCGGTCCACGACTCCGTCGCCTCCGCCGCCGCCTTCCTCGCCGGCCCCGAAGCCTAGGTCGGACCCCGTGCCCGTCAGTCGCGGGAGCGGAGGCCGTACATGAGGTCCTCCCAGCGGGCGGCGACGCCGGACGCGGCGTGGCCCGAGGCGCTCTCCAGCGCGCCCGCCGCGAGGGCCATCCGGCGGCGCTCGTCGTCGACGAGGGTGAGCAGCGCGCCGGCGAGCGACTCGACGTCGTCCTCCCCCTCGGCGACCAGCACGCTGTCGAGCCCGGGGCGGAGGAACTCGGCCGGGCCGCGCGGCCCGGCGTAGCCGACGACCGGCACCCCGCAGCTCAGCGCCTCGATCACGGCCATGCCCTGGGCCTCCTGCCGGGACGGCGCCACCACGACCGACGCCTTGGCGAACTCTCCGGGCAGGTCGGGGGTCGCGCCCATGAAGTACACGTGGTTGTGCAGGGCGAGATCGCGGACGAGGGCGCGCAGCCGCCGCTCCTCCGGACCTCCGCCGTACAGCCGCAGCCGCCAGTCGGGCCGTTTGTCCGCGACGATCGCGAAGGCGCGCACCAGCTGGTCGTACGACTTGCCGGGCACGAGCCTGCCGCCCGCGCTGACGATCCGGTTGTCCATGCGCGACCGCGGCCAGGGCCCCTGCGGCAGGGCGTCCGGGATGACGTGAACCGACAGGTCGTCGTCGAGCAGGCGCGCCCACTCGTCCCGGCGGCCGGGGGTGGTGGTGACCACCGCGTCCAGACGGGGATAGAAGCGGCGGATCGGGCCGGGAACCGAGGGCCTGTTCCACTCCCGGGCGATGCGGACGACTCCGCGCGGCGCGTGCCTGGCGGCCTGCACGCCCAGCGACGGCCGGGTGGTGACCAGGACGTCGGCGCGCAGCCCGCGCAGCGTCCGCCACAGTGCCACCTCGGTGCGCACCTGGCCCCGCGGCAGCAGGTGGTGGACGCCGGGCCGCGCGTCCACGAGCCAGCGCAGCGCCACCCGGCGGTCCACCGGGAAGAACGGCGTCTCCCTGGTGCGCCGGATGCTCACCACCTCCACCTCGTGCCGTGCGGCCAGCCCTCCCGCGAGGTTCAGGACGGCCCGCACGTCGCCGCGCATGCCGTACGCCGACGGGAGCACGAAGGCGACTCTCACACCCCCACCTCCAGGAGCAGGTCGTCGCCGGAGGTGAAGCTGGGCCTGACCGGCACGCCGTCCACGAGGGCGCGCGGATAGTGGACGCGGCGGCGCTTGCCCTCGACGTCGTCCAGGCGGGCGCTCAGCGGCAGCACGCGCTCCAGGCCGTCCACCTCCAGGTACGGCTGCCACGTGCCCTGCGAGCCGGGCGTGGCGGCCAGCACGTCGCACAGCGAGAGCGCGGCGTGGAAGCGGACGCCCTGGACGGTGGCGGAGGACCGCAGGGCCGCGGCCGGGTCGCCGTGCCGCAGCGTGAGCGTGGCCCGCCGTTGCTGGTCGTCGTCGTCGAAACCCGTGTAGGCCAGCAGGCCCGTCACCTCGAACCGCCCCTCACGGAACCACACCGCCCGGATGTCCGCGGCCGGCTCCGCCTGGTCTATCTTCAGCGCCAGATATCCGTTACGCGTGCGATAGGCGCGGTACGCGAGGGTGCGCCGCCCGAGCGCGTACGCGTCGAGGCGGTCGAGCGAGAAACCGGGATCGACGCTCTGGATCCGGGTGCGGGGCCCGTCCTGTTCGAGGTAGGCGTCCCAGCGGCCCGGTTCGAGATCCAGTGGCGCGAGCGAGATCGCGACGCTGGCGTCCCTCGTCCTCCTGCCGGAGGCACCCAGCGTGACGTGCCGTTCCTCGCCGGTGCCCCGCTGCCGCAGGACGAGCCGGGTGCCGTCCACGAGCGGCTGTTCTATGGCCAGCCGCAGGGAGAGGACGTCGGCCAGGGTGACCTCCGCGTCGCTGACGACAACACCCACCGTGCCGCCCCCTCCCCGTCGATTGAGCCAACGTTGAGGTTACCGTGATTCTCCTGTTATGTGGAGAAAGCGTTTGCCGGCTCTTCACTGAAACATGTATGAATCACTCGTTCTGACGGAGAAAATCCACAAAATGTGCGGTCCGTCAGCAAAGAATTCGTTAACCCTGCTTGACGGATTTGATGAGGAGCTGGGCGACGTCGACGACCTCGATCGACTCCTTGGCCTGACCGGCGTTCTTCTTCTCGTTGATCGCGTCGCCGAGCATGACGAGGCAGAACGGGCATGCGGTGGAGACGGTGTCGGGATCGGTGGTCAGCGCCTCGTCCACCCGTTCGGTGTTGATTCGCTTGCCGATGCGCTCTTCCATCCACATACGCGCGCCACCGGCGCCGCAGCAGAAACCGCGTTCCCCGCAGCGGTGCATCTCCTGGGTCGTGACCCCCGGCACCTTGGCCATGATGTCGCGCGGCTGGGCGTACACCTTGTTGTGCCGGCCGAGGAAACACGGGTCGTGGTAGGTGATCTTCTCCTCGATCGGGGTGATCGGCGTGAGCCGGCCCTCCTCGACCAGGCGCGCCAGCAACTGGGTGTGGTGCACCACCTCGTAGTGCCCGCCGAGCTGCGGGTATTCGTTGGCCAGCGTGTTGAAGCAGTGCGGGCAGGTCGCGACGATCTTCTTGACGCCGGCCTCGTTCAGCGTCTCGACGTTCTGCTGCGCCAGCATGCTGAACAGGAACTCCATGCCCAGGCGCCGGGCGGGATCTCCCGAGCACGCCTCCATCGGCCCGAGCACGCCGAACTTCACACCCGCGATGTGCAGCAGCTCCGCGACGGCCTTGGTGGTCTTCTTCGCCCGGTCCTCCAGGGCCCCGGCGCAACCGACCCAGAACAGGTACTCCACGTCCTCGGGCATCTTCTCGTCGACGAGGGTGACCTCGAAGTCGAGCTCCTCGATCCAGTCGGCGCGCTTCATCTCGGACATGCCCCACGGGTTGCCCTTGTTCTCCAGGTTCTTGAGCATCACCCCCGCCTCGGACGGGAACGACGACTCGATCATCACCTGGTAGCGGCGCATGTCGAGGATGTGGTCGATGTGCTCGATGTCCACCGGGCACTGCTCGACGCAGGCGCCGCAGTTCGTGCAGGACCACAGCACGTCGGGATGGATGACCCCGTCCTCGCCGACCAGCGGCTTGTCGAGCAGGGCCAGCACGTCCTGCGACAGGCTCTCCTTCTCCTTCTCCCCCGCCAGCAGGTAGGGCGCGACCGCGAAGGCGTGGTCACGCTGGTCGAGGATGAGCATCTTGGGCGACAGCGGCTTGCCGGTGTTCCACGCCGGGCACTGGGACTGGCAGCGCCCGCACTCGGTGCAGGTGTAGAAGTCCAGGAACCCCTTCCAGGACGTGTCGGCGATCTTGCCGCGGCCGAACACGTCCGTCTCGGGGTCGGCCTCCTCGAAGTCCAGCACCTTGCCGTCGCTGCGCATCGGCTGGGCCGGGCCGAGGCCGTCCGGGCGGCGGGAGAACAGCACGTTCAACGGCGCGGTGAAGATGTGCAGGTGCTTGGAGTTCACCACGATGACGAGGAACACCAGCATGACGCCGATGTGCAGCAGCAGGCCCGTGGCCTCCAGCCCCTCGCTGTCGGGCAGGATCTTCGCCACCCCCTGTGAGGCGAAGGCCCCCGACCGGTAGGGGAAGTTGCCGGTGTCGACGGCCGCCCCCCGGAACAGGAACATCGTCCAGATCACATTGAAGATCATGAACAGGATGAGCCAGGCGCCGCCCAGATGCGACCCGGAGAACCGGGAGCCGCGGCCCAGCTTCTTCGGCGAGTTCTTCACGCGGATGACCGCGAAGGCGATCAGCCCGATCAGCGCGGCGACCGCGATGAAGTCCTGCAGGAAGCCCAGCACCGGCCAGGTCCCGATCAACGGGATGTGGAAGTCCGGCGTGCCGGTGACCGCGCCCTGGACGAGCGCGCCGTACGCCTCCAGGTAGACCGAGGCGAGGATGAAGAACGCCCACATCACGAAGAAGTGCGCGGTGCCCGACGGCGTCCACTTGAGCAGCTTGCGCTGGCCGAACACCTCCACAAGCTGCGCTCTGACCTCCGCGCCGGCGTGCCGCCGGGCGTACTCGATCCGCTCCGGGGCCGGCTGACCACTGGTCGCGAGCCGGTAGAGGAACAGCACACGCCGGCCCGCCAGCGCGACCGCGGCGGCGGTCGCGACGAGGCCGGCTATCGCTATCGCTACCCAGAGCACGAGCCCTCCCGCTTTCAACGTCGGCTGCCACCATAAGCACGCGGTGCCTTCACCGGGACGGCCGGGGGCCGGCCCTGTGGAAAACCCGCTTCCCGCATGGTACCGACGAGTAACATATGCCTGTCACGCCATCGGTGTGGCGCGCGTCACAGCGTTCCCGCGGCACCAGACTAGAACGAAGCTCTACCCGAACGCATGCGGGGCCCCACCTGACCTGCCGGCACCGGTGACGCCTGTCCCGGTGCTCATCCGTCCAGGTAACGCTGCACCACCGGGGCCAGCAGCGCGACGAGTTCCTCGATGTCCGCCGACGCCATCGGCTCCATCCCGAGGATGTACCTGATCATCACCACGCCGAACATCTGGGCGAAGGCGGCCTCGGCCCGCAGCGGCGGGACGCCGAGCGCCTCGGCCACCCGGCCCAGGATCGCGGTGCCGAAGAACTCCCGGATCATGCCGACGGCCTGCTCGTTCACCATCGCCGTCCGCATCACCCCGAGCACCCGCTCCCGCGCCGCGGGGTCCGCCGTCATCGTGAGGATGAAGCGGACGATCCGCTCCCCGATCTCCTCGCGCGGCCCCGCGAGAAGCATGGGGACGACCGTCGAGGGGTCCGCGGGGAGCTCCATGGCCGCGACGAACATGCCCTCCTTGTTGTCGAAATAGTGGTGGAGGAGGGCGGGGTCGACGCCGGCCTCGCGGGCGATGCCCCGGATCGTGGCCTTGTCGAACCCCTTCTCCGCGAAGACCCTGCGCGCCGCGGCCAGGATCTCCCCACGTGTGTCCGCCGAGCCGGGACGCCGGCCCGGCCGCCGCGGCCGCCGGCCGCCTCCCGACACCTCCGGGACCTCGGTGGTCACGGTCAGCCCCTGCGTCCCACCGCGAGGTACACGCGCATGGGCACGGTGAGCCTGCCGCCGGGGAACACGCGGCCGAGTTCGGCGCGCTCCCGGGCGATCAGGTCCACCACGACGTCGCCGTCCATGCTGGCCATGTAGGAATGCGTGCGCAGGTCGGTGAGGAAGTCCTCCAGCAGCACCGACCTGGTCCAGGTGACCCAGGTCTCGGCCACGTCGAGGCCGGCGCCCGCACCGCCGCGACCGCCGTCGAGACCGCCGCGCGACATGGCCGCGGCGAGGGGCGGCATGCTCCACCCGGGCAGCACCGGCCCGATGTACCCGGGGCAGGACTCGGCGAGCCGCACCTGGTTGGCCGCCAGCCAGTCGGCCTTGCCGGGGTCCACGCTGTTCCACCATCCCGCGACCGCGCCGCCCGCCCGGGTCACCCGTACGGCCTCGGCGACCGACAGCGCGGGGTCGAGCCAGTGCCACGACTGGGCGTAGGTGACGAGGTCGGCGACACCCGAGCGAAAGGGCAGGTCGTCGCCGTTCGCCAGGATCGCCGGGCAGGTCGTGCGGGCCCGGAGACGGGCCAGCATCCGCTCGCCCCGGTCGACGGCGACGACCCGGGCGCCGCGGTCGAGCAGCCCCCGGGTCGAGATGCCGGTGCCCGCCCCCACGTCGATCACCGTCGCGCCGTCGAGCCGGATGCCCGACAGTTCCTCCAGAGCGAGGTAGAGGGCCTCCGGATAGTGCGGCCTGGCCGCGTCGTACTCCTCCGAGACGCGGTCGAACACCCGGTGGCTGCCGGTCAGCCGTTCGTTCATGAGGCCGTCGTTCATGAGGCGGTCGAGGAGGCGGCGAAGTGGTGCCTGGCGAACGCGAGCGCCTCGGTGAGGTCCTCGATCCGCTCGGTGCGGCTGGCCGCCCTGCGTGTGTTGATCTCCAGGACGATCAATCCGCGGTATCCGCTCCCGGCCAGGCGCTCCAGCATCGGGGCGCACGGCTGCGTCCCCCGGCCCGGGACCAGGTGCTCGTCCTTGTTGGTCGTGCCCAGGCCGTCGGCCAGATGCAGGTGGGCCAGCCGGTCGCCGAGCTTGGTGGCCATCTCCATCGCGTCCGTGCCGGACACCGCCGTGTGGGACAGGTCGAGCGTCACGTCGGGGAAGTCGTAGTCGACCGGGTTCCAGTCCGGCGCGTACGGCACGACCTCGTTGCCCCTCGCCCGCAGCGGGAACATGTTCTCCACCGCGAAGACGACGTCGGTCTCGTCGCGCATCCTCGCCAGGCCCTTCTCGAACTCCTTGGCGTAGTCGCGCTGCCAGCGGAAGGGCGGGTGGACGACGACCGTCCGCGCGCCCAGCCGTTCGGCCGCCTCGCGGGCCCTGCGCAGCTTCGCCCAGGGGTCGCGCCCCCACACCCGCTGGGTCACCAGCAGACAGGGCGCGTGTATGGCCAGGACCGGGATCTGGTAGTGGTCGCGCAGCCGCTGGAGGACCTCGACGTCCTGACTGACCGGGTCCTGTCCCACCATGATCTCTACGCCGTCGTACCCGAGCCTGGCGGCCAGTTCGAAGGCGTCCGGGGTACGTTCCGGGTACACCGACGCGGTCGACAACGCCACCTCGCCGCTGGGCACGCGGATGTCACTCATGAGGCCAGCCTCCCCTGGCGACCCCCGGGCACGATCCAGTCCCGTGGCCGTGGCCGTCCGTTCGCTCCCTGCGCCCGTTCACGGATCCAGCCTAAGCCGCACCCGCGCCGCGCGCCGCTTCGCCACAATCAACTACCCAAGGTCGCGAACTAATGTGGGGCGCATGGCACGGATCGTGAGCGGGGCCGTACCCAGCCCGAACATCTGGAACACCCCCCAGGTCTACGAGCTGGAGAACCGCGCCGTCGGGCCGGCGGGCGCCGTCGAGGCCGCGATGCGGGCCGTACGGCCGTGGGACGGCGCGACGGTGCTCGACATCGGCTGCGGCACGGGCTTCCACCTGCCGGCCCTCGCCGCGTCCGCGGCGAGGGTGATGGGCGTGGAGCCGCACGGCGGCCTCGCCGCCAGGGCGGCCGCCCGCTGCGCGTCGCTGCCCAACGTCGCGGTGCGCACCGGCACCGCGCAGGCGCTGCCGGTGCCCGACTCGTCGGCGGACGTCGCGATGGCGCGCTGGGCGTACTTCTTCGGCCCGGGGTGCGAGCCCGGGCTGCGCGAGCTGGGACGGGTGCTGCGCCGGGGCGGCGTGGCGTTCGTCGTGGACGTGGACGCCTCCCGCGACGCCTTCGGCCGCTGGTTCCGCCGGTCGCTCCCGTCGTACTCCCCCGAGGCCGTGGAGCGCTTCTGGTCGCGGCAGGGCTGGCGGCGCGAGCCACTGGACCTGCGCATGACCTTCGAGTCGCGGGCCGACCTGGAGGCGGTCCTGCGCATCGAGTTCACCCCCGAGGTGGCCGAGGCCGCGCTGCGGGAGAGCGAGGGCCTGGAGATCGCCTACCCGAACGTCCTCAGGTGGCGGGAATTCTGAGCTCCGCCCTTGACCTTGTCACCGGCGTCAACCTTTACCGTCGTGCCCGGAGGCGGGCGGGCCGAGGAGGAGACCGATGCGGATCGGCGAGCTGGCCCGGCGCGCGGGTGTGAGCACCCGGGCGCTGCGCTACTACGAGCAGCAGGGCCTCATCCGGTCGCGCCGCTCGGCGAACGGCTATCGGGAGTACGACGAGTCGGACGTCCGGCTCGTCACCGAGATCCGCGCCCTGATGGCGGTCGGCTTCACCCTGGAGGACGCCCGGCCGTTCGTGGACTGCCTCAGGTCGGGGCATCCGTCGGGAGGCTCCTGCCCGGAGTCGGTCGCGGTGTACCGGCGCAAGCTGGCCGAGATCGACGACCGGATCCGGGACCTGCTGGCCCGCCGCGCCGAGGTGGCCGCCCAGCTCACCGACGCCTGCCCCGGCTGCCTGGTGACACGACGAGGAGAATCATGATCACGTTGACCACGGAGAACTTCGACGAGCAGGTGCTGCGCAGCGGCACACCGGTGCTGGTGGACTTCTGGACCGACTGGTGCCCGCCGTGCAAGATGATCGCCCCGATCCTGGAGGAGATCGACGCCGAGCTCGGCGACCGGCTCACGGTGGCCAAGCTCAACGCCGACGACCACCCCGAGATCGCGCGACGTTACAACGTCCTCGGCTTTCCCACCCTGAACCTCTACCGGGACGGCGAGGTCGTGCAGCAGATCAGAGGTGCCAAGCCCAAGCGCCTGCTGCTCGCCGACCTCGCGGACCATCTGTGATCCCAGGGGCGGCTTATATAAGCGTTGACTTTTATAAGTCGCCCTCGGCATAGTGGGCCCGTGCACGCATTCGACGCGCTGGGGGATCCGGTGCGGCGCCGGATCCTGGAGCTGCTCAGCGATGGTGAGCAGACGTCGGGCGCCGTCACCGCCGCCGTCCGCGCCGAGTTCGGGATCTCGCAGCCCGCGGTCTCCCAGCATCTGCGGGTGCTCCGCGAGTCGGGGCTGACGTCCGTACGGGCGGAGGGCACGCGGCGGCTGTACGCCGTCGAGACGGCGCCGCTGCGGGAGATCGACGCGTGGCTCGACCGGTTCCGCGGCTTCTGGCAGCAGCGGCTCGACGCGCTCGACACGGAACTGGCACGGGGGAAACGGGAGCGGCGGCTCCGGCAGGAGCCCGGCGGCGCCGATGGCCGGCACATGTCCCAGCACGAGGTCCACGACGTAGAGGAAGAGCGGCAATGAGCGACTTCATCGACGAGATCAACGAGGTTCACCGCGCGGTCGGCACGCGCGACCTGGCGGAGGGCGAGGCCCGTACGGTGCTGCTGCGGCGCACCTACGACGCCGCCGTGGAGGACGTGTGGGACGCCTGCACCGACCCCGAGCGGATCGGCCGCTGGTTCCTTCCGGTGACCGGCGAGCTGAAGCTCGGCGGGCACTACCAGCTCCAGGGCAACGCGGGCGGGGAGATCCTGCGGTGCGAGCCGCCGAGGCTGCTGCGGGTGAGCTGGCTGTTCGGCGAGAACCCCGGCTTCAGCGAGGTCGAGGTGCGGCTCACCCCGGAGGGCGGCGAGCGCACCGTGTTCGAGCTGGAGCACGTCGCCGTGGTGCCGGCGGAGTTCTGGGACCGTTTCGGCCCGGGGGCCACCGGAGTGGGCTGGGACCTGGCGCTGCTCGGGCTCGGGCTGCACCTGCGGGGCAACATGATCGACGACCCCTCGGCGTGGGAGCAGTCGGACGAGGCTCGCGCGCTCATGACGCACAGCAGCACGGCGTGGGGCGAGGCGTACCTGGCCTCCGGCGCGCCGGAGGACGTGGTGAACGCCGCGGTCGCCGGCACCACCGCCTTCTACGTACCGGAGAAGCCGGAGGGCTGAGTCGTGTCCTCCGGGCCGGCTTCGGGGGCGTCCTCGGATCGGCTTCGGGCGGCTTCGGGGGCGGACTGTCGGCGGCGACCGGTAGCCTCCCGCACGTGAGCAGGGCAGCGAAACCGGCGTACCGGTGCGGCGAGTGCGGCTGGACCACGGTCAAGTGGGTCGGCAGATGCGGGGAGTGCCAGGCGTGGGGCACGGTCGAGGAGGCCGGGGCCCGGCAGGGCGTCCACGTGGTCAAGCCGGGTGCGGTCACCGCGCCGGCGGTGCCCATCGGCCAGGTCAAGGCCGAGGTGGTGAGCGCGCGGACGACGGGCGTGCCCGAACTCGACCGCGTGCTCGGCGGCGGCATGGTCCCCGGTGCGGTCGTGCTTCTCGCCGGGGAGCCCGGCATCGGCAAGTCGACGCTGCTCCTGGAGGCCGCCGCCCGCACCGCGCAGGGCGAGACCGTCCTCTACGTGACCGGCGAGGAGTCCGCGGCCCAGGTGCGCATGCGCGCCGACCGCATCGGCGCGATCGAGGACCGGCTCTATCTCGCGGCCGAGACCGACCTGTCCGCGCTGGCGGCCCACGTGGACAAGGTGCGGCCCGGCCTGCTGATCGTCGACTCGGTGCAGACGATCGGCTCGGCCGACGTCTCGGGCGTGCCCGGCGGCGTGACCCAGGTCAGGGAGGTCGCGGGCAACCTGGTCCGCCTCGCCAAGGAGCGGGCCATGACGACCGTGCTCGTCGGCCACGTCACCAAGGACGGCACGATCGCCGGCCCCCGCGTGCTGGAACACCTGGTGGACGTCGTCCTCCACTTCGAGGGCGACCGCAACTCGCGGCTGCGGCTGGTGCGCGCGGTGAAGAACCGCTTCGGCCCGATCGACGAGGTCGGCTGCTTCGACCTGAACGAGCGCGGGATCACCGGGATCTCCGACCCGAGCGGGCTGTTCGTCTCGCGCCATCCCGAGCCGGTGCCGGGCACCTGCGTCACCGTCACCATCGAGGGCACCCGGCCGCTTCCGGCGGAGCTTCAGGCCCTGGTCGGCCCCACCGAGGCCCCGCAGCCCCGCCGCACCTCCTCGGGCCTCGACTCCTACCGCGTGGCGATGGTGCTCGCCGTAATCGAGCGGCGGCTGCGCGCGAAGATCGGCAAGTGTGACGTCTTCACGGCGACCGTGGGCGGGATCCGGCTGACCGACCCGGCCGTCGATCTCGCGCTGATGCTGTCGGTCGTGAGCGCGGCCGGCGACCAGGCGCTGCCCTCGGGGCTCGTCGTGCTCGGCGAGGTCGGCCTCGCCGGTGAGCTGCGGCCCGTACGGGACGTGCGGCGGCGGCTGGCCGAGGCGGCGCGGCTGGGTTTCACCCGGGCCCTGGTGCCGTCCGGCTCGCTGGAGGAGGAATCCCCCCGGCTGGACAACGCGGCGAGCCGCGGCCGTCTCGTGGCGCTGCGCTCGCCGGTCGGCCGCACCACCTCCTTCGCGCCGGGCTTCGAGGTGACGGAGGTCGAGAACGTCTGGGACGCCATCAACCACATGAGCTGAGCCGGGACAGGGTGCGGTGGGGTGCGCTGTGCCACAGGTGAGCATGACGTCACGCGGGTAAACTGAGGCCTTCATCGAGCCCCAAAGGGGCTTCAACCGGCCGGCCGCGGAGCGTATCGCGGACCTCGCGCGGCGAGGACCGGTAGACAGACGATCCCACGGAGACGATCGGGCGAGCCCACCGAGGTGCATGTGCTGGACAACGACAAGGCGGCCGACGAGCGCAGACGGGCCGTGCTCGCCACGCTCGCCCCGGGGACGGCGCTGCGCGACGGCCTGGAGCGCATCCTGCGCGGTCACACCGGCGGCCTGATCGTGCTCGGCTACGACCGCACCGTCGAGGACATCTGCACGGGCGGGTTCACCCTCGACGTCGAGTTCTCCGCGACCCGCCTCCGCGAGCTGGCCAAGATGGACGGCGCGATCGTGCTCGACGTGGCCCAGCTCAGGATCGTGCGGGCGGCCGTGCATCTCGTGCCGGACCCCGCGATCCCCACCAACGAATCCGGCACCCGGCACCGTACGGCCCAGCGGGTGGCCAGGCAGACGTCGCTCCCGGTCATCGCGATCAGCAAGTCCATGCGGATCATCGCGCTCTACCTCGACGGCATCCGCTACGTGCTGGAGGAGTCGGCCGCGATCCTGTCCAAGGCCAACCAGGCCCTCGCCACGCTCGAACGCTACAAGATGCGGCTCGACGAGGTCTCCGGCGCGTTGTCGGCCCTGGAGATCGAGGATCTGGTCACGGTCCGCGACGTGGCGGTCGTGGTGCAGCGCCTGGAGATGGTCCGCCGCATCGCCCGGGAGATCGAGGGGTACGTCGTCGAGCTCGGCACCGACGGGCGGCTGCTGTCCCTCCAGCTCGACGAACTGTTCGCCGGAGTGGAGACCGACCACCGGCAGATCATCCGCGACTACGTCCCCGGCTCGCTCGGCGCGCGCCCGTACGGCGACGGCGACGCGATACGCGAGCTCGACGAGCTGTCCTCCGGCGACCTGCTCGACCTGGCGAAGGTCGCCCAGATCCTGGGCCACCACGGCACCGAGGCCCTCGACACGCCGGTCAGCCCCCGCGGCTTCCGCCTGCTGACCCGGGTCCCCCGGCTGCCCGGCGCGATCGTCGACCGGCTCGTCGACCACTTCGGCGGCCTGCAGAAGCTGCTGGCGGCCACCACCGACGACCTCCAGGCCGTCGGCGGCGTGGGCGAGACCCGGGCCCGCAGCGTCCGCGAGGGCCTGTCCCGCCTCGCCGAGTCGTCCATCCTGGAGCGCTATCTCTGACCCGCGTTACGGCGGAGTCAACGCAGGTGGAAGACGACCTTCGGGCTCTTGAGCCGGCCCGCGTGCGCGGTCGCGACGTACGTCCCGGGATCGGCGGACGACCGCTTGCCGGCGCAGGTGGTGCCCGAGCGGTGGCGGTCCCACCGGACCGTGCGGACGAAGGGGATCCCCCGCTCCAGCGCCTGCCGGTCCACGCCGTCGCCCGCCACGCAGTCGGCGGTCGACCACACCCGCTCGCCGCCCGACAGCACCCGCATCTCCAGGGTGCGCGGCCCCACGTCCACCGTGCACTCGACCCTGCCCGTGCTCACGACCGTCAGCAGGAAGGTCGGCGCGGTGTCCTTGCCGTACACGTCCTGCCCGCTCTGCAGGGCGAGCACGAGGTCCTTCTCGTCGCAGGGGTCGCCGGGACGGCGCGGCCTGCCGGGCGTGGGCGAGGCCGAGCCCGATGCGGACGGGGACGGTTGCCCCGGGATCGCGGCCGAGCCGGCCGTCTTCGCGGGCAGGCCCGCGGGGAGCGAGACCACCAGCCGGTCTGAGGGCGTCGTCCTGACGACGGCGGCGGTGTCGTCCGATCGTCCCGAGGCGCTGCTGCACGCCCATGCCACGACCGCCACCACGACGAGCATCCCCGTGAGCACCGACACCCGGCGGCGCCAGTAGACGTCCGCCCCCTCGACGCCCACGTCACCACGGAAAGTGTCCGGATCCATACGGACAGTATGGGGAGACGTGGCGCGGCAGGGGAAACAACGCGCCGTGTCATGCGCTTTCCCAGGTCATCGGCCTGCCGGTCCTTTCCGGACTTGGACGGCGATGCGCGGCATTGGCCCGGCGGAGAACGCTGCCCGGCCACGCGCGGCGGGGCCGGTCGGTAGGGTCGGGGCTGTGTCAGCCTCCCTGCGTGAACCCATCCTCGACTGGTACGCCGAGCACAACCGCGACCTGCCCTGGCGGCGCCCCGAGGCGACGCCGTGGGGCATCCTGGTGAGCGAGATCATGCTCCAGCAGACGCCCGTCGCCCGGGTGCTGCCCGTGTGGACCGAGTGGATGGAGCGCTGGCCCACTCCGGAGGCGCTCGCGAAGGAGTCCCCCGGCGAGGCCGTGCGGCACTGGGGACGGCTCGGCTACCCGCGCAGGGCGCTCAAGCTCCACGCCTGCGCGCGCGCCATCACGACGGACCACGGAGGACGGGTGCCGTCCACGTACGACGAGCTTCTGGCCCTCCCCGGGATCGGCGACTACACGGCCGCCGCCGTGGCCAGTTTCGCGTACGGCGGCAGCCACGCCGTGCTGGACACCAACGTGCGGCGGGTGCTGGCCCGGGCCGTCCGGGGCGAGGAGTACCCGCCGAAGGCCCCCACGGCGGCCGAGCGGCGCCTGGCGGAGTCCTTGGTGCCCCCGGTCGGCGCACCGCGCTGGGCCGTCGCCGTGATGGAACTGGGCGCGCTGGTCTGCACGGCGCGGGCGCCGCGGTGCGAGCGCTGCCCGGTCACCTCCCGGTGCGCCTGGCGGCTGGCCGGCCGCCCCGCCCACGACGGCCCGGCGCGTCAGGGCCAGACGTACGCGGGCACCGACCGGCAGTGCCGGGGACGCCTGCTCGCCGTGCTCAGGGAGGCGCACGGCCCGGTGCCGAAGCAGGCGCTGGACGCCGTCTGGGCCGACCACGTGCAGCGGGAGCGCGCCCTGGACGGCCTTCTCGACGACGGCCTGGCGGAGACGCTGCCCGACGGCACCTACCAGTTGCCCTCCTGACCGGCCGGTCGCCCTCCTGACCAGGTCCTCAGGCGGCGAGCTTCAGGCCGAGGGCGGTGAGGTTGCGGCGGGTCCAGTCGAGCTCGTCGGCGAGCTTCGCGACGAGGGCGGCGGGGCCCTTCGCCTTGGGGGTGGTCCCGTGGTGGGCCTCCACCTCCACGTGCGCGGTGCCGTTCACCGCGCCCGACAGGATCGCGGTGAGCGTGTCGGCGATCACCGGCTGCGTGCTCGGAATCTCCTGGCCGTGGTCGTGCACGTGGCTCAGCTTGACCACGGGCGCACCCGCGAGGGCGAGCCCGCGCAGCGCCGCGTCCGGCTCCTCCGCGCCGCACGACAGGTGGCAGGCGTCCAGGCAGACGCCGAGGTGCTCGGAGTCGATGTCGCACACGCGCGCCAGCGCCTGCTCCGTGGTCTCCAGCACGCAACCGGGCCAGGGCTCGAATCCCACCCGGATCGTCTTGCCGGTGACGCTGTAGAGGCCGCGAAGCTCCCGCGACAGCCGTTCGAGGCGGCGGGAGGCGATGGAGTGCAGGTCGGCGGGCCAGTCGCGGCGCCAGCCGATGGGAATCGTCGAGATCCCACCCGACTGCACGTCGTCGGGCAGCAGGAACGCGAGGATCTTCGCCAGCGACATCGTGTAGCGGTAGCGCTCCGGCTTGGCCCAGTCGGGCCCCGGCACGTCCTGGTTGCGCCCGCCGGTGCCGTTCAGACTGACGCACTCCAGGCCGCGCTCCTCCAGCGAGCGGCGCAGCCGCACGAGTTCGATGCGGTCGGCGACCAGGTGGTCGGCCACGGCGGGGGCGAGCCACAGGCCGATGCCCAGCCGCTCGACGCCCAGTCTCCTGCGCACGGGCACGGCGTATCGCGTGAGGTGGGCGATCAGGTTCTCCAGGTCCTCCGCGGGATGTACGCCCGCGTTGTAGGCCAGGTGAACCAGCGTCCCGTCGTCGTGCAACAGGCGCATCAGTGCCTCCAAGGCTTGTGCACTTCCGGACCGCCATTTCACCCACGAGGGGTGTCCCGACCGCATGGGACGCCGGTCCTCCTATCACCGGGATCCACCCGGCCGGACCGAGCCTCCCCCGTACGCCCGGCCCACCGCGTCCCTCCCGCAGCGGATCTCAGGTACGTCGCGGGAATGACACGAGTGGCCCGTCATGCGCCTCCGGCATGCCGGTGGCGCAGTCTGACTCTACAAAGTGTAGTACTACGTTCGGTGGTGTGATACCGGTTCTCGTCCACTATGTTGCGCGCGTGTTACCTGGATCGCCGGAGCCCCGGCGGCCGTGGTGCTCCGGAACGCCGAAGGGGCGCCCCTCGCGGAGCGCCCCTTCAGGTGGAACAGGTTGTTCGGGCTGTGCCGGCTGTCGCAGGACGGTCAGCGCTGGACCGTCTCCGCGATCGAGGCCGCCGAGTCCGGCACGGACGGGCTCTTGGCCTCGCCCGTGAAGGTGAACTTGGCGTTGTCGCCCTCGCCCTCGATGTCGATCTTCACGACCTGGCCCGGCCGCAGCTCGCCGTAGAGGATCTTCTCCGACAGGGTGTCCTCCAGCTCGCGCTGGATCGTCCGGCGCAGCGGACGGGCGCCCATCACCGGGTCGTATCCCCGGTCGGCCAGCAGCTGCTTGGCGGCCGACGTCAGCTCCAGGCCCATGTCGCGGTCCTTGAGACGCTCGGCCACCTGGGCGAGCATCAGGTCCACGATCTGGATGATCTCCTTGGGCGTCAGCTGGTGGAAGACCACGATGTCGTCGACGCGGTTGAGGAACTCCGGCCGGAAGTGCTGCTTGAGCTCCTCCTGCACCTTCGCCTTCATCCGGTCGTAGTTCGACTCGGTGTCGTCGGACCGGGCGAACCCGACCCCGATGCCCTTGGAGATGTCCCGGGTGCCGAGGTTGGTCGTCATGATGATGACGGTGTTCTTGAAGTCCACCACCCGGCCCTGGGCGTCGGTCAGGCGACCGTCCTCCAGGATCTGCAGCAGCGAGTTGAAGATGTCCGGGTGGGCCTTCTCGATCTCGTCGAACAGGACGACCGAGAACGGCTTGCGCCGCACCTTCTCGGTCAGCTGGCCGCCCTCCTCGTACCCGACGTAGCCGGGCGGGGAGCCGAACAGCCGCGAGACGGTGTGCTTCTCCATGAACTCCGACATGTCCAGCATGATCAGCGCGTCTTCGTCCCCGAACAGGAACTCCGCCAGCGCCTTGGACAGCTCGGTCTTACCGACTCCGGAGGGGCCGGCGAAGATGAACGAGCCACCGGGACGGCGCGGGTCCTTCAGACCGGCGCGGGTGCGGCGGATCGACCGCGACAGGCCCTTGATGGCGTCGTCCTGGCCGATGATCCGCTTGTGCAGCTCGTCCTCCATGCGGAGCAGCCGCTGCGACTCCTCCTCGGTGAGCTTGAAGACCGGGATGCCGGTGGCGGTGGCCAGGACCTCGGCGATGAGCTCCTCGGTGACCTCGGCCACGACGTCCATGTCGCCGGCCTTCCACTCCTTCTCCCGGCGCTCGCGCTTGAGCTGGAGCTGCTTCTCCTGGTCGCGCAGCGCGGCGGCCTTCTCGAAGTCCTGCGCGTCGATCGCGGACTCCTTCTCACGCCGGACGTTCGCGATCTTCTCGTCGTACTCGCGCAGGTCCGGCGGCGCGGTCATCCGGCGGATCCGCATCCGCGAGCCCGCCTCGTCGATCAGGTCGATCGCCTTGTCCGGCAGGAACCGGTCGCTGATGTAGCGGTCGGCCAGCGTCGCGGCGGCCACCAGCGCGCTGTCGGTGATCGACACACGGTGGTGCGCCTCGTAACGGTCCCGCAGGCCCTTGAGGATCTCGATCGTGTGCGACAGGCTCGGCTCGGCCACCTGGATCGGCTGGAACCGCCGCTCCAGCGCGGCGTCCTTCTCCAGGTGCTTGCGGTACTCGTCCAGCGTCGTGGCGCCGATGGTCTGCAGCTCACCGCGGGCCAGCATCGGCTTGAGGATGCTGGCGGCGTCGATGGCGCCCTCGGCGGCGCCCGCGCCGACGAGCGTGTGCAGCTCGTCGATGAACAGGATGATGTCGCCGCGGGTGCGGATCTCCTTGAGGACCTTCTTCAGGCGTTCCTCGAAGTCGCCGCGGTAGCGCGACCCGGCCACCAGAGCGCCGAGGTCGAGGGTGTAGAGCTGCTTGTCCTTCAGCGTCTCGGGCACCTCACCCTTGACGATCTTCTGGGACAGGCCCTCCACCACCGCGGTCTTGCCCACACCGGGCTCGCCGACCAGCACCGGGTTGTTCTTGGTCCTCCTGGAGAGGACCTGCATGACGCGCTCGATCTCCTTGTCCCGGCCGATCACCGGGTCGAGCTTGCCCTCCCGCGCGGCCTGGGTCAGGTTCCGCCCGAACTGGTCCAGCACCAGCGACGTCGACGGCGCCGACTCCT